>CAYYHY010000001.1:0-7682 GCA_964471855.1 uncultured Oscillospiraceae bacterium
CGCTCTTGAAGATATGTGCGGAAATTCTCAACTTTTTCTGCTAATTCGCTCACTGCACTCTCTTCCTCTTCCTCTTATTCCTTAATCACACCGCTTTCCCTCAGCAGCTTTATGCGTTCTGTTTTTGGGATTCCGGATCCAAACAAAAGATCAATATCGTACAAAAAAGGACATCTTATCTTAACATTATCCTTAGTGGCATCGCCAACATAAACAAAAAGCTGACGTACAAGTGATGTATCCAGTCCTGTCTCAACTATGCTGCCCGGCATGACATTATTTGATTTCTGATAGTTATTCACAACTTTATTTTTAATAACAAATTCTTCTTCTCTGATCATGTTCTGAAGGGTTTCATTTGCCCCAAAAATTAGCCAAATGATAACTGTATCACAAATATCTGTATATTTCTCTCTTCTTTCCTCTGAAATCTTCAGATTTCCATACAAATTTTCCATTGTGTCAAATTTTAACCGATTTAATACTGACTGTGCCAGATCATCATCATTTTGACCTTCCACCTTAATAATTACGAAGTCCACTGCATTCCCGCTGTTTCTTACGTCTTCCAATGCTTTTTCGGCTGTCTGGGGCTCTGCAGAGTCATTCTGCAAATCAGCGGCCGCAGGCTCCGAACTGTCCGCTCTCCTCCCGGTCATCAAATGCCTGGCGATAAACCGCACGTCTGCACAGATAACGGGACCGCCTGGAACCGCTATTACGCTGCTGATCCCTGGATTTTGCGGTTTTCCGCGATATCCGAGTCTGTCTGCAACAGGGTTAATCGCAGCCTCAACGACTTTGTCCAGTGGGTAATCTGAATATTCCGACATTACATATTTCACAAATAAAGCCTGAATACACTTAAACTGAAGGATACTCTTGAACTCAGAATCACTGTTATATATATAATCCTCCAATCCAGAATCCGTACTGACGGCGTTACTTCCCTTGGTAATATCAACCTCCTCGCCGCTGTCATGGTCATCAATACTGCTCAAGTCCATCGGAAATCACCTCCCCTCTGCGAACCTAATGCAGTCGTTCCTGAGATTAAGAACATTCCCTCTTTTGTGCGTCATTATATCGCCTTCCAAGTCCAGGTGCAACCAGTTTGCAAAAAATATTTAAACCGGCCGGCTTCAGCAAAGGAACAATAACCAAAATTTTCGTTCAATCCTGAGGGCAGACCTGCTCTGCATCAAAGACATGTCCCGGCTCATCCGGATTTCCCATCTGGGAACGCAGGAGTTTCCCTCGAAAGACAGCGGAATGCATGTCAGAAAGATATTCCGGTCCTGGTGCTGCACACGACCGCCGGGTGAGGAGGGTCAGATTTCTTTGCACAGTGCTGCTGCCCTTGCTTCCAGTACCGGCGGAATTCTGCCTTCTGTCCGGACTGCTTCAACACAATCCTGCAGAGCCTGTATGATCTCGTCACGTTCCCTTGTCGCTTCATCACGTTCCCTTATGACCTCATCAAATCTGCACTGAAATTCTTTGTCATGCTCCATGTCACGCCAACGAAGCCACCTGCGGAAGGCCTCCGCTTTTTCGGCTGTATCTCCCATGTACACACCTCCTTCTTCGATGCTGCCTGGCTGCAGCATTCATGATGGCTGCTCCGCCGCAGGCGCCTGCCGGACGCCGGAAAAACACCTTTGCAGCGGGCAGGTCATGTGCGGTATCCCTGTCATCCGCCGTCCTCCCGCAGGGCGGCAAAATGAATGCATCCGACTGACTGGGCAAACTGAGCCTCTGAGACACCCGGCCGGGCTGCAAGTTCCCGCATCAGCGGCGTGGAAGCCGGACAGCTGTCAGCACTTTCCAGGGTGATGTCCGAAGCGGTACCGGCACAGCCCTCCCGGATGAGAGCAAGGCACGAGGGATTCTGGACAATTCTTCCGTACAGATACCGGACTCTGGTTTCGGGGGCGCAGAGGAAATCCAGTTCTCTGCATACCTTCCCCAGCGCAGCGCCCATGTCGCGGAAGATGCTCTCCGCACTCTCCTCTCCTTCCTCCGCACATCTCATGATGTGCTGAAGGCAGGGTTTTCGCAGGTCCGGGTCCAGGGAGACAGAGAGGATGTCCCCCTCCTGCTTTACAAAGCCCTCCAGCAGAGCCGGATTCCGCAGAGCAGCCAGCCGCCAGGCTGCAGACTGGGCCAGACAGCGGCGCGTGTCCGGAAGGCCGGAGTTCTCATTGCGGGTGCTCCTCAGATCCTCCGGCGGGTATTCCCTGCCTCTGCGCGACCCCAGGTCCAGCAGCAGATCGTAGAGTTCCATGGGTCCCTCCGGCAGTGTTCCGTCAGGCAGAAGCCATCCGGTGCCCAGGTCCGTTCCCAGGGTATGCGCTATGACACCCTGTTCCAGCGCCTCTCCCCTGCCGCTCCAGGCCAGTTCTGCCGCCGCTGTGACAGCCGCAATGTGTCCGTCGTTGGCAATCTGCACGGAGACCCCCGGTCTGCAGAAGGGCTGGAGTCTGTCCGCCAGATCTGTCAGCTTTCCAAACTCCGCCTCATAGTCTGCAGCATGCCGGCGCATGCCCAGGGTTTTTGGCGTCTCACCCCCGGTGATGCGGCTGCGCACCACCACGTCCGGAAATCCGATGCCCAGGCTGTCCAGTTTTCTGCCTCCGGCACCCGCCTCCAGCGCCTCCCGGATGAGGCGCTCCACAGGCGCAGTGTACGCCTCTGCAGTGGGAAAGGCGGAGGGATTCCAGTCGTACTCCCGGGTCAGGACCAGTTTCCCCTCTGCACAGAGGCTCAGCTTGATGTCTGTGCCGCCGATATCCACGCCGCACCGGACCCCGGTGCAGGAACGCTGCACGGCAAGGCGCAGGGAATCCGGAAGACTGCGGGACGGCACCGCCGGTCTGGAGGATGGCAGCGGCGCAGGGTCAGAGAGATCCGCCATGCTGAACCGGAGAGGACGGGCTCCCAGCACGCGGTTCATCCGCTCCGCAATGCTCACCACCCGCCCGAGACCGGATCTGCTGCGTCCGGAGAGCTGAAACATCCGGGGAAGCTGATTCACAAGGTCCCGGAGACCGCCGCAGTCCTGGGGAACGCAGAAGGTCAGCTCCTCTCCCCCCAGTACGGAGAGGATGTTGAACACGTGGGCGCAGAGGTACTCCAGCAGGAAATCCCGCTCCCGGTCCCCCTCCCAGGGGATAACCGGGACTGCATAATCCCGGACGCTCCCGCCGGGGAGGGTCAGCCGGATCACAAGCTGTCTCCCGCCGGCGCATCTGCGCAGGTCCTCCCGCACGTCATCCAGCCATGCGCATCTGTCCCTGTCAGCCTCTGCAGTCCAGTACGATATCCTGCTCATGCTGCCGCCTCCTTCTGCGAACCATGATACCCCGCCCCTGCGCCGGTGTCAAACCGCCCCTGAGACACGGCAATGCGGCGGCCGGAACAGACCGGCCGCCGCAGGCAGGGAACTATAAACCAGAACGGTAGATGTCGGGAATTACTCCTCGTCGAATCCGTCAGTCAGGAACTCGCCGAACAGCCACTCGTTGTCGGGCATGTCATAGGGCATGGGACGGGCAACCCAGGTGGTGTTCATGTAGTGCTTCAGGCAGATGTTCTCGGAGACGATGTTGCCGCCCCAGGTGCCGCAGCCCATGGAAGACGTGGGAGGCATGCCGTTCCAGGCGGAGCCGGAGTTGCCGCGGTTGTTGGGCTGGCGGACCATGATGCGGGAGACGGGGGCGCACATGCCGAGACGGTCGATGTGGCTGTCATCCCAGCTGTAGATGCCGCAGCTGTGGCCCTTGCCGCCGACGTTGAAGATGGCCTGCATCATGTCCAGAGCATTCTGGAACTCGCCCTCATACTTGAAGAGAGTGAGCAGGGTGGTGAGCTTCTCGGAGGAGAAGAAGTGATCCTTGCCGATGCCCTCCGGGCCGCCGCCGGTGACAGCGATGAACTTGCGGTCCTCGGGGATGGTGAAGCCGGCAGCCTCAGCCAGCTTCTGGGGGCTGATGGCGACGGTGGTGGGCAGACGGTGACCGTTCTCATCCCACATGACAGCCTTCAGCTTCTCAGCCTCTTCCTCGTTGGCGAGGTATGCACCGGAATCTACCAGGGCCTTCACGAAGCCGTCATAGATGTCAGCGCAGATGAGCAGGTTGCCGTCGCAGGAGCAGCCGGAACCGAAGTCGGAGCACTTGGAGATCCGGGTGTTCTCGGCAGCCTCGTGCTGGCGCTCGGGGGTGTCGCAGGTGTTGTCGATGATGACGGTGGCGTTGCCGGCGCCGGAACCGTAGGCGGGCACGCCGGTGGAGTAGGCAGCCTTGACCATGGGACGGCCGCCGGTGGCGATGGTCAGGTCGCACATCTTCATGAGCTCCTGGGTCAGGGAGATGCTGGGCTTCTCGATGCCCTGGATGATGTCAGCAGGGGCGCCCTCGCGCTCCAGAGCCTCACGGATGATGTTGATGCACTTGTTGGTGGTGACCTTCGCGCGGGGGTGGGGGGAGCAGATGACAACGTCACGAGCCTTGATGGCGTAGAGAACCTGTCCGGCAGGAGTCAGGCAGGGGTTGGTGGTGGGAACCAGGGAGGCGATGACGCCGACGGGCTTGGCATACTTCACGATGCCCTTCTCGGGGATCTCCTCGATGATGCCGACGCTCTTCTGACGCAGGCAGTCACGGAGGATGAGCTTCAGCTTGTTGCGCTTGTTGCGCTTGGTGACCTTGTCGCCCAGACCGGTCTCATCGACGGCCTCGTCGGACAGGTTGGCCCACACCTTCATGTTGATGACTGCGGCACCGACGGCCTGGCAGAGGCGGTCTACCCGCTCCTGGTCATAGGTGGCGATGATGTCGGCGGCAACGCGGGCGCGTGCTACCATGCCTTTCAGCATCTCGATCTCTTCAGGGGTTACTTCTCTGGCCATGATGACAGCTCCTTCTAAAAGAATGTCGTGCTCAGCCGGGCGGTTTGGGGGACCGCCCTGGAGATGATGTCATTGTATATGAATTCTACACTAAAGTCAAATACCCGTTCTCTTGTTTTTTTATAGGATTTTTCTATGAATCCGCCCGCGGGCTGCCAGAAATTCCAGTTTCTCCCAATTTTGCGCCCGGGGAACCATGAGCAAAATTCATAAGTGCAGCCGGGAAATTTGTGATATACTTATACGGAAGTCCGCTCCCGGATCTGAAGGTCCGGAGTCTGCGGCGCTGCAGTTTCAGCTTCGAGGAGGGCTGCCCATGACTCTGCTTCAGCTCCAGTATTTCAAGACGCTCTCCCGCGTTCTGCACTACACCCGGGCCGCCGAGGAGCTCCACATTGCCCAGCCCAGCCTCAGCTACTCCATCTCCGAGCTGGAGAAGGAACTGGGCGTCAAGCTCTTTGAAAAGGACAAAAACCGGAAAATCAGCCTCACCATCTACGGGATCCAGTTCCTCCCCTACGTGGAGAAGGCCCTGGCCCTGGTGGAGGAGGGGGCGAACGTTCTGAAACAGATGGCCGGCACCGCCCTGCAGGTGGTCCGCCTGGGCTACTTCCACTCCATCTCCGCCTCCCTGATCCCCTCCATCATGGAGGGACTCTACAGCAGGCCGGAGAACCAGAAGATGCGGATCCAGTTTACGGAGAACACCTCCTATGATATCTTCAGCCTGCTGAAGAAGGGGGACCTGGACCTGGCTTTCTGCATGCACCGGGACGAGGAGACGGAGTCTGTCACCATCATGCGCCAGCCCCTCTACCTGGCCGTCCCTGCGGGCCACCCCCTGGCGGGGCGGTCCAGCATCACCCTGGAGGAGTTTGCGAAGGAGCCGCAGATCATGCTGGACAAGCCCAGCAGTCTGCGCACGCAGCTGGACCGGATCTACAGCCGCCGGGGCGTCATCCCCCGGGTGGTCTTCGAGGTCCGGGAGTGCAACACGGCCCTTCAGTATGTGGCTCTCCGCTTCGGCGTTTCGGTCCTCCCCAGGGTGCCCGCCATGGAGTCGGGGAGGGTGTCTGTCATACCCATTGACGATGAGGACAGGGAGTTCATCCGCACGGTGTACCTCTCCTGGTCTGCCTCCGCCCCTCTGTCCCCCGCCGCCCTGCGGGTGCGGGACTACATCATCGAGCACTGTGCCACCACCGGAGAGGAGCAGTCTGATGCGCCTCCCGCTCCCCCCGCCAGCACATGAAAACAGCCCGCCGGCTGCCAGCCGGCGGGCTTTCTGTTCTCAGTATCCGTAGTAATTGGGAGGTGCGCACTTGTTGAGGGTGTCCTGGATCAGAGCGTAGTTGACGATGCCCAGACCTATGATCTGAAGGACCAGGAACAGGATATGGTGGCTGCCGCCCGGCACGCCGTTGTAGGCACGCACCATGTCAACCTTTTCACCGCATTTGTAGGCCCAGTATATGCTGTAGATGCCGCAGGTCAGGATCGTAAAGACGAGGGCCTTGCCTCCGCTGGTGTCGGTCGGCCGTCCGGAGACCAGGTTCAGATCATCGGTCAGGCAGACGAACCAGTACAGTCCGTAGATGCCGCAGGTCACGATCGTGAGGATGATGCATACCGGTATGCTGCGCCGCTGCACGTGCTTCATTCCTTTCTTGCTGTGGTGGTTTTTCCAGTATATCAGAGGGACCCTGCATCTGCAAGACGGACCGCGGCAGTTTCAAGGGATTTTTAACCGGGTCCCTGCATCACAGGAAAAAGCGGTTGCATTCCGGGGCATGCAAGTGTAAAATGCACGGAAAAGGCAGATAACGGAGGTGCAGCCCATGCCGCAGAAGCAGTATCTGGAGGTTGGACAGGTTACGGGCACACACGGTGTCATGGGGGAGGTCAGGGTCCAGCCCTGGGCGGACTCCCCGGAGTTTCTGTGCGGGTTCAGGACGCTCTATGTGGATGACTCCTGCTGGCCCATCAAAGTGGAACGGGCCCGCGTGCACAAGAACATGGCCATCATCAAGTTTGAGGGGATCACGGATGTCCCCAGCGCCACAGCCATGCGCAACGCTGTCCTCCATATTGACCGGGCGGATGCGCACCTCCCCGAGGGTGCCTTCTTCATCGCCGATCTCATCGGCGCGGAGGTCCGGAATGCAGCCACCGGGGAAGTTCTGGGCAGGCTGGCGGAAGTGCTCAACCTCCCCGCCAGCGACGTCTATGTCGTCAGGGGCGGCGAGCGGGAGTGGATGATCCCCGCGGTCCCCGCATTCATCGCAGAGACCAATGTCCAGGAGGGGTATGTCCTGGTGAATGTCATCGAGGGTCTCTGATTCATGCAGAGTGCAGGCTCCCCGGAACCGCCGGCGCAGGCGGCCCCGGGGAGTTTCCTTTCCGGAGCGGAACCTCCCTCAGGGCCGGGGGATGAATTTCTTGGTGATTTCAGGAGAAAAGGGTTGTAGCAAAAACTGGAATGTGTATAATAGGCTGTGGAGGATGGAAAGACCATCTGAGACACCACACATGAACAAGAAAGGACGACTGTTATGACAAAGAAAATCCTCGCACTGCTGCTGGCAGTGGCCACTGTCCTTGCCCTGGTCTCCTGCGGTAACAGCGGCAGCAGCAGTTCCGGCGGAAGCCAGTCCGGGAGCACCAGCCAGCCTGCTGGCAGCGGTTCCGTAAGCGGCAGCGGTTCCGTAAGCGGCGGCGGCTCCAGCGAACCCGCAGGCAGCGGGAGCACCAGCCAGCCTGCCGGCGACAG
>CAYYHY010000001.1:7782-44707 GCA_964471855.1 uncultured Oscillospiraceae bacterium
GCGGCTCCAGCGAACCCGCAGGCAGCGGGAGCACCAGCCAGCCTGCCGGCGACAGCGAGTACAGAATCGCCATGATCACCGACTACGGCGACATCACGGACCAGTCCTTCAACCAGACCACATACGAAGCCTGCCAGCAGTTTGCCAGTGACAACGGCATTGACTTCACCTACTACAAGCCCACCTCCAACGACACCTCCGCCCGTGTGGCCTCTGTCGAGCTGGCAGTGGCTGACGGCTACAATGTCCTTGTCATGCCCGGCTACGCATTCGGCGGCACCATCGTAGAGTGCGCCCCCGAGTATCCTGACGTGAAGTTCATCGCCCTGGACGTGGGCGCCGGCGACATTCTGGAAGCTGCTGTTCCTCTGAAGGGCGAGGAGTATTCCTACGTTCCGGACGACTACAACATTGAGGACTACATCGACCTGAGCAACGTCTACTGCGCTGTCTACCAGGAAGAGCTGTGCGGCTACATGGCCGGCTACGCAGCTGTGAAGCTGGGCTACACCAAGCTGGGCTTCCTGGGCGGCATGGCGGTACCCGCTGTCCAGCGCTACGGCTACGGATATGTTCAGGGCATCGACGCAGCAGCCAAGGAACTGGGCATCACTGTTGACCTTAGATACGTGTACGGCGGTCAGTTCCAGGGCACTCCCGAGATCAAGGCCCGCATGGACACCTGGTACGGCGCCGGCACCGAGATCGTCTTCTCCTGCGGCGGCAGCATCTTCAACTCCGCAGTTGACGCAGCCAAGGAAGTGGAAGGCGCCAAGATCATCGGCGTTGACGTGGACCAGCAGGGTGTCATCGCTGCCTATGCTGCCGGCAAGGACGGAGATCCCGCCGAGTACATGGACATGACCGTAACCTCCGCCATGAAGGGTCTTGCACCCACCACCATCGACACACTGGAAGACGTCATTCTCAACGGCAAGTGGGACGAGTACGCCGGCAAGATTGAGACTCTGGGTCTTGTGAACGGCGATGACCCCTCTGCCAACTATGTCCAGCTGGGCACCACCGCCTACGGCGACGGCTTCACCGAGGACGACTACAAGGCCCTGGTCAAGGGAATGTATGACGGCAGCATCACTGTCTCCAACGACATCTCCGCCATGCCCGCTGTCACCAACGTGAACCTGAACGACGAGGGATCCATGGCCAGCTAATAATCATCCGGCCGAACTCATCCGCTGCGGAGATGCTCCTGCAGCAGCTGTCTGCGCAGCATGCGCAGCGGCCGAAAACGGGGGGCGAGCTGCAGCTCGCCCCCTTTTCCAGTTTTATCCAGTTGAGAGCAATAAAGAAAGACGTCCTGCACTGCAAACCGAGAGAGGAGTGATTCTGATTTGGACAGCAGCCCGTATGCGATTGAGATGCTGAATATCACCAAGCGTTTCCCCGGCATCATCGCCAATGACAATGTCACCATTCAGCTCAGGCACGGCGAAATCCACGCCCTGCTGGGCGAGAACGGCGCGGGCAAGTCCACCCTGATGAGCGTTCTGTTCGGCCTCTACCAGCCGGAAGAGGGCGTCATCAAAAAGGACGGACAGGTAGTCAAGATCAACAACCCCAACGATGCCAATGACCTGGGCATCGGCATGGTCCACCAGCACTTCAAGCTGGTGGAGTGCTTCAGTGTCCTGGACAACATCATCCTGGGCGTGGAGCCGACCGGTCCCATGGGCATGCTCCAGAAGGACCAGGCCCGGAAGAAGGTCCTGGAACTGTCTGAGAAGTACGGCCTCAGCGTCGACCCGGATGCACTGATTCAGGACATCTCCGTAGGCATGCAGCAGCGCACGGAGATCCTGAAGATGCTGTACCGGGACAATGACATCCTCATCTTCGACGAGCCGACCGCAGTGCTGACGCCCCAGGAGATCGAGGAACTGCTGCAGATCATGAAGAACCTGGCGGCCGAGGGCAAGAGCATCCTCTTCATCTCCCACAAGCTCAATGAAATCATGGAGGTTGCAGACCGCTGCTCCATTCTCCGCAAGGGCAAGTATGTCGGTACAGTAAATGTGGCCGAAACGAACAAGGTTGAACTGAGCCGGATGATGGTGGGCCGCGATGTGGAATTTGTCGTCCACAAGAAGCCCGCCGAACCGAAGGACGTCATTCTGGAAGTCCGCAACATGACAGTGGCCTCCAAGCTCCACAAGAACAACGCCGTCAAGGGCGTCTCCTTCGATGTCAGAGCGGGGGAGATTGTCTGCATCGCCGGCATCGACGGCAACGGCCAGACAGAGCTGGTCTACGGGATCTCCGGTCTGGAGCCTCTCGCAGAGGGCACCCTGAAGCTGTGCGGACAGGACATCACGAAGGCCTCCATCCGCAAGCGTTCCGTTCTGGGCATGAGCCACATCCCGGAGGACCGCCACAAGCACGGACTGGTTCTGGACTACACCCTGGAGGACAACATCGTTCTGCAGCGCTACTTCGAGCCGGAGTTTACCAGGGCCGGCTTCCTGCGCCGGAAGAACATCCGCGCCTATGCCGAACGGCTGATCGAGCAGTACGACATCCGCTCCGGCCAGGGTCCCGTCACTCCCGCCCGCTCCATGTCCGGCGGCAACCAGCAGAAGGCCATCATCGCCCGGGAGATCGACAAGAACCCCCAGCTGCTCATCGCGGTGCAGCCCACCCGCGGTCTGGACGTGGGCGCCATCGAGTACATCCACAGCCAGATCGTCGCCCAGCGGGACGCCGGCAAGGCGGTCCTCCTGGTCAGTCTGGAACTGGACGAGGTCATGAATGTCTCCGACCGCATTCTCGTCATGTACGAGGGGGAACTGGTGGGCGAATTTGACCCCAAGACTACCTCAGTCGAAGAGCTCGGTCTCTACATGGCCGGCGGCAAGCGGAAGGAGGTTGCCCCGTGAACGGCGAAAAGAAATCTGCAGTCAGAAGGCTGATTGAGAACGACGGAGTGCAGACCATCCTGGCCTCCCTGCTGTGCATCCTGGGCGGTCTCCTGGTGGGCTTCATCGTGCTCTTTGTGATCGAGCCCAGCGGCGCCGTATCCTCCATCCTGGCTGTTGTCAAGAACTTCTTCATCTATCCCCGGGCTCTGCAGCCGAAGTACTTCGGACAGACCCTGACCCGCACCGTGCCCCTGCTGATGTGCGCTCTCTCTGTTCTGTTCGCATACAAGGTGGGCATGTTCAACATCGGGGCCGCCGGCCAGTATGTGGCCGGTGCCTGCGCCACCCTGTACTTCGCCCTGAGCCTGAAGCTCCCCTGGTTCGTCTGCATCCTGGCCGGTCTGGCCGCAGGGGCCCTGCTGGGCTGCATCTCCGGCGTGCTGAACACCTACTGCAATGTAAACGTGGTCATCTCCGGAATCATGCTCAACTGGATCTCCCTGTACGTAACCAACACCGTCCTCATCAAGGTGAAGAACCCCACCAGCCCCTACACCCTGCCGGTGCGGAACGTCAACCCCGGCGCACTCCTCCCCACCCTGGGGCTGGACACCTTCTTCAACGAGAAGAGCGTAACCATCGCCATCCCCCTGGCGGTCATCATTGCCGTGCTGATCTGGGTGGTGCTGAACAAGACAAAGTTCGGCTACGAACTGAAGGCCACCGGCAACAACTACAACGCCGCCCGCTATGCAGGCATGAAAGAGAACCGGAACATCATCCTCACCATGGTGATCGCAGGCGCTCTCGCCGGTCTCGGCGCCAGCCTCCTGTACCTCACCGGCATTGAGGAGTGGGACACCACCATCACCTCCGTGCCCGGCATGGGCTTCAACGGCATCGCCGTGGCCTTCCTGGGCGGTCTGAATCCCCTGGGCGCCATCCTCGCCGCCTACTTCATCCAGCACATCACCTCCGGCGGCATCGGCGTGGACCTGTCCCACTACAGCTCCCAGATTTCCTCCCTGATCTCCTCTCTGATCATCTTCCTGTGCGCCTTCGTCGGCTTCTTCAAGCTCTTCATCAAGAACCGCCTGCGCAGAAGCGATGAGAAGAAAGAAGAAAAAGCCAGGAAAGGGGGTGCGAAGGCATGATTCTCCTGCTTCAGTACACTTTGATATTCTCCTCCGTGCTCCTGCTGGTGGCCCTGGGCGGCTGCTTCTCCGAGCACTCCGGCGTCATCAATATCGGACTTGAGGGCATCATGCTCATCGGCGCCCTGGGCGGCGCCCTGTGCATGAAGTTCATGCCTACCAGCGTGGGCGCCCCTGTCATGATCATCAGCGTCATTCTCTCCAGCGCCCTGGCCGGCATGTTTGCCTCCCTGTTTCTGGCGGTGGCGGCCATCTCCTTCAACGCGGACCAGACCATCACCGGCACGGCCATCAACATGCTGGCGACGGCGGCCGCAACCGTGGGCGTCAAGGCCATGAATACGTCCCTCTCCGGCGGCAGCGACATGTCCTCCGAGATTGCCTACACCTCCGCCCGGGAGATGCTGACCGTCAAGATGGGCTCCTTCACCTTCAACTGGTTCATGCTGGTGGCGGTGATCTGCCTGGTCGGCAGCTACGTCATCCTCTACAAGACCCGCTTCGGCCTGCGGCTCATGGCCTGCGGCGAACACCCCCAGGCGGCGGACAGCGTGGGCATCAACGTATATAAGATGCGCTATGCCGGCGTCCTGATCTCCGGCATGCTGGGCGGTCTCGGCGGCATTGTGTACATCACCGCCGGCATCAACTCCTGGAAGTTTGAAAACGGCGTGGCCGGCTTCGGATTCCTGTCCCTGGCCGTCATGATCTTCGGCGCATGGCACCCCCTGAAGATCGCGCTGGCCGCCCTGCTGTTCGGCTTCTGCCGGGCCCTGGGCAGCGTCTACACCGGCATCGACTTCCTGGCCTCCCTGAATCTGAGCTCCACTGTATACAACATGCTCCCCTACATCATCTCCCTGATTGTCCTGGCCTTCACATCCAAGAACTCCCGCGCACCCAAGGCCGAGGGCATCCCCTACGACAAGAGCCAGCGCTGACGCCATGGCCGGACAGCGGCAGCCGCAGACCCTGCGGCTGCCCTTTTTTCTCTCCTGAGCCTGCCGCACTCCGGCAGACATGTTCTTATTAAGGAGGCAAACGTGAAGAAATACAGGCGGATTTTCATCGTTGTCCTGGACTCCCTGGGCATCGGCGCCATGGAGGACGCGGCTGACTACGGTGACGCCGGAACGGATACCCTGGGTCACATCTCGGATACGGTCACGCATCTGGTGATGCCGAACCTGCAGCGGCTGGGCATGGCCAACCTCCACCCCCTGAGCAAGGTTCCCCCGGTGGAGCACCCGGAGGGGTACTTCGCCGTTCTGCGGGAGGCCAGCTGCGCCAAGGACACCATGACCGGCCACTGGGAGATGATGGGGCTGCTGACGACAAAGCCCTTCAAGACCTTTACGGAACACGGCTTCCCCCAGGAGCTGCTGGATGAGCTCACCCGCCGCACCGGGCACAAATGCATCGGCAACAGGAGCGCCAGCGGCACGGAGATCCTGGAGGAACTGGCCGAGGAGGAGATCGCCACCGGGAACATGATCGTCTACACCTCCGCCGACTCCGTGCTCCAGATCTGCGGCAACGAGGAGACCTTCGGGCTGGACGAGCTCTACCGCTGCTGCGCCATCGCCCGGGAGCTGACCCTCCGGGACGAGTGGAAGGTGGGAAGAGTCATCGCCCGCCCCTATGTGGGAAAGAAGCGGGGGGAGTTCGTGCGCACCAGCAACCGCCACGACTACGCCCTCAAGCCCTCCGGCCGCACCGCCCTGGACGTGCTGAAGGACGCCGGCCTCTCCGTCATCTCCATCGGCAAGATCTACGACATCTTCGACGGGGAGGGACTGACGGAGTCCAACAAGTCGAAGAGCTCCGTCCACGGCATGGAGCAGACCATCCAGATGGCGGACCGGGACTTCACCGGTCTCTGCTTTGTAAACCTGGTGGACTTCGACGCCCTCTGGGGCCACCGCCGCAACCCCGTGGGATACGGAGAGGAGATCGAGCGCTTTGACGTGAAACTTGGGGAACTGATGCCGAAGCTTCATGACGACGACCTGCTGATCCTGACGGCGGACCACGGCAACGACCCCACCCACACCGGCACGGACCACACAAGGGAGAAGGTTCCCTTCCTGGCCTGGTCCCCCTCCCTGGAGGGCTCGGGGCAGCTGCCGGAGCAGGACACCTTCGCCGTCATCGGCGCAACCGTGCTGGACAACTTCGACCTCCAGATGCCGGAGGGGACTATCGGCACCTCCATCCTGGACCTGCTGAAGTGACTCCGGACACAGCTTTCAGCCCCGTTTCTGCAGCAGAAACGGGGCTGAATTTCTGTTCCTGGGCTGCCGGACCTCAGCCCTCCCTGCGGCACAGGGCGCAGACCGAGGGTGCGGCGGCACACCCGCCCAGAGCGGTCTCCCGCAGTTCCGGAGGAATCTTCTTCCCCACCTCGTACATGATGCCGATCATCTCGTCCAGAGGGATCAGGGCGGGGATTCCGCTGAGAACCATCTCGGCAGCAGTGAGGGCGTTGGCAACCCCCGCCGCGTTGCGGCTCTGGCACGGGTACTCCACCAGACCTCCCACCGGGTCGCAGACCAGACCCAGCATGTTCATGAGCACGATGGAGGCCGCGTCCAGGCACTGCTTCGGGGCACCCCCCATGAGCTCCGCAGCGCCGGCTGCAGCCATGGCAGCGGCCGTACCCACCTCCGCCTGGCATCCCCCCACGGCGCCGGCCACAGTGGCGTTCATCATGGCCAGACAGCCCACGGCACCGGCGGTCATCAGACCGTCCAGCATCCGCCCGTCGGAGATATGGTACTCGTCCTGGAGGGCCAGCAGCACCCCGGGGACAATCCCGGAGGAGCCCGCCGTAGGGGCCGCCACGATGAGCCCCATGGAGGCGTTTACTTCCAGTACCGCCATGCTGTAGGCGATGCCCCGGCTGAGAACCGTTCCGCAGATGGCCTTCTTCCTGGCCCTGTGCTCGGTCAGCTTCTTCGCCTCGCCCCCGATCAGTCCCCCCATGGACTTCTCCGCGGCGTGCAGGGGCCGGGTGGCGGAGGTGCGCATGATCTCCAGAACCCGCTGCATTCTCCGGTCCACGCTGTCGGCGGCAGTCTCCCCGCAGTCGCACTCCCTCTGGCGCATCACCCCGGAGATGGGCATCTGCGTCTCCTCACAGAGCCGGAGCAGTTCCTCTGCGCTTCGGAAATCCATATGTCTCCCCTCCCTTACGGCTGGACAACCATCACGTCGTAGACGTTGGGGTTCTCCTTCACCAGCATCTCAATGTCTGCCGGCAGCCTGTCATCAGACTCCACGATGGTGTAGGCGGTGGTCCCCCTGTGCTCCCGGAACAGCCGCATGTAGGCAATGTTGACGCTGCGGTCGCTGAGGCACTTTGTAATGTGGGCCACCACCCCGGGCTTGTCCTTCTGCACCACAATGAGGGCGCAGTACTCGCCGGTGAAGTCCACCTCCACACCGTTGATCCTTGCAATCCGGACCTTTCCGCCCCCCACGGACTCCCCCCGGACCGTCATGGTCCGGCCTTCCGCGCCGGTCATGGCGATGTCCACCGTGTTGGGATGGACATCGGTCTCCGTCCTGTTGAGGATGAAGCGGTACCTGAGCCCCCGCTCCTCCGCGATGGCAAAGGAGTCGCGGATGCGGGTGTCGTCTGTCTCAAATCCCATGATGCCCCCCAGCAGGGCACGGTCCGTGCCGTGCCCGCTGCAGGTTCTGGCGAAGGAGCCGTAGAGGGTGAACTCCACGCTCTGGACAGGGCCGTGGATCATCTTCCTCGCCAGGTTTGCAATCACGGCCGCCCCCGCCGTGTGGGAACTGGAGGGGCCGATCATATTGGGACCGAGAACGTCAAATACGCTGATAAACGGCATCTGCACCCACCTCTCAGACCTTCTCGATGTACCTGTGATATATGTGGTCCACGATTACGCCGATGGCGTTGTCACCGGACACGTTGCAGGCGGTCCCGAAGGAGTCCTGGGTGATGTACAGTGCCACCATGATGGCGCAGATGGGGCCCTCCGGGTCCCCTGCCTCTGTCCCGAAGATCATGTACAGGAAGGGCAGGGCCGTCATGATGGAGCCGCCGGGGGCGCCGGGGCTGGCCACCATGGCGATTCCCAGCGTCATGATAAAGGGGATGACGCTGGTGATGCTGACGGGCAGCTGGTTCATCAGGCAGACGGCTGTGGAACAGGCGACGATGGTGATCATGGAGCCGGCCATGTGAATGTTGGCGCACAGGGGAACAACGAAGTTGCGGATCTGCTCGCAGACTCCGTCCGCCTCCGCGCACTTCAGGTTGACCGGGATTGTGGCGGCGGAGGACTGAGTTCCGAGGGCGGTGGTGTAGCCGGGTATCTGGTTGCGCAGCAGGGTGAGAGGATTTTTGCGGCTGACGGCCCCGGCCAGCAGGAACTGAAGGGTGATGCAGACCAGGTGCATGAGGATGACAGCCAGGAACACCTTCCAGAGGATGCTGAGGATGGCGAAGGTTTTGCCCGACCTGGTCATGTCCACGAATGTGCCGCAGATGTACAGGGGAAGCAGGGGGATGATGACCACGTGCAGCACCTTGTCAATGATTTTGGAGAAGTCGTCCATGGCATTGTACAGGGTATCCCCGATCTCCCTGCCCCGCATGACGGACATGCACAGGCCCAGAACAAAGGCCAGGACCACCGCCGACAGGGTATCCAGCAGGGGCGTGATCGAGATGGAGAAGTAGCTCTCCAGGGTGATGCCTGCGGTGGCCTCGATCTGCGCCATGGCCGCCGGATTCATGAAGCTGGGGAAGAGGGTGGACGACACCAGGAAGGAACTGGTTCCTGCGATGAGGGTGGAGCCGTAGGCCAGCACCACCGTCAGAACCAGCAGCTTTCCGGCTCCCTGGGTCAGGTCTGCGATGCCCATGGTCACATA
The DNA here is from genome assembly GCA_964471855.1 of uncultured Oscillospiraceae bacterium. Taxonomy (GTDB): domain Bacteria; phylum Bacillota; class Clostridia; order Oscillospirales; family Oscillospiraceae; genus Lawsonibacter. The sequence continues at coordinate 16,724 of CAYYHY010000001.1, forward strand.
GGCGACAATCATGAGGGGTATGATAAATTTGAGGAACGTGCTGAAGATGCTGGAGGCCGTCACCACGGTCCGGCAGAACCAGACCGGCATGAACTGGCCGATGAGGATGCCGAGGATGATTGCGATGATCAGTCTGGGGACCAGCCCCATCCTGAACCTTTTCTTTTCTTCTGCTGCCATTTCTGGACCTTCCTTTCTGCGCTGGTGCAAAGTGCAGCAAAACTGGCGCCGGTTCCGGGATTCTGCTGTTGACTTTGCTGTGCCGTCAGTCTATCATTGGGCCATGGATAAATCAAATTCATGGTTTTAATGAAGACCATAAAAATTTTTTAACGAAAGGCCGGGTCCGCCATGGAGATCCGTCAGGTCGCCACCTTCGTTCAGATCGTACAGCAGGGGAGCTTCTCCCGGGCTGCCGGGCAGCTGGGCTACACCCAGTCCGCTGTCACCATCCAGATCCGGCGTCTGGAGGAGGAGCTGGGCGTACGCCTCTTTGACCGGGTGGGAAAGAAGGTCACTCTTACCTCCCAGGGCAGCATCTTTCTCCCCCACGCCTGCGCCATTCTCCGGGACCTGAGCAGCGCAGAGGCCGCCCTGTCCCGGGACAGCGAGCTCACCGGGGAGCTGCGCATCGGCACCATCGACTCCATCTGCGAGACGCAGATGCTCCCCGTCCTCCGGGTCTTCCGCACGCAGCACCCGAAGGTGCGCATCCAGATCAGCATTGCCTCCCCGGAGGAGCTGATTCTCCGCATGGAGCGGGGTCAGGTGGACCTCATCTACATCCTGGACGAGCCCCGGTACAGCAACAGCTGGATCAAGGCCCTGGAGGTCCGGGAGCCGGTGGTCTTTGCCGCCTCTGCCGCACTGGGGCTGGGAGACCGCCAGTCCCTTGCCCTGGACGAGATCCTCCCCTGCCCCTTTTTCCTGACAGAAGCCAACGAGAACTACCGCCGCACCTTCGACAAGCTGCTGGCCGCCCGCAGCCGCACCCTGGAGCCCGTGCTGGAATGCAGCAGCACCGAGTTTCTCATCCGCACCCTGACGGAGATCCCGGGCATCTCTCTCCTCCCCCGCTTTGCTGTCCGGGAGGCCGCGGAGCAGGGTCTTCTGGACATCCTCCCCGTATCCGACGTCAGCATTGTGATGTACCGCCAGATCTTCTACCACCGGGACAAGTGGTGCTCCCGGGAGATGGAGGCATTCATCCAGGCCGCCGGCCGGAACCAGTGAGGCCTCTGCCCGCTGTGCGCAGCGGCTTGCAGATTTCCATTTTCTGTGATATCCTTAAATGCGGTCCAGGGAACTCAGACCCCGGTCCACTCAAGGCAAGGCGGTGAAATCCGTGAAAGAACTTCTCTCCCCTTCAGGTCTGCGCCGCAGGCTGCCCCAGGCGGCAGCCCTGGTCCTCTCCCTGGTCCTCTTCGCCGGTCTCTTTGTCTACGCCCGCCAGGGCCGCTCCACCTACGACCGGGACGGCATCGGCATCACCTACGAGACTGCCCGGGTCCTGGAGGTTCTCTCAGACGATACAGAAATTGACGAGACCACGGAGAACGTCCGCCGCGGCTCCCAGGACCTCTCGGTGGAGATTCTCACCGGCCGCTACAAAGGCGAGGTCCAGGAGGTCACCAACTACCTCAGCGCCTTCTACAACGTATACGTCTCCGAGGGCGACAAAATATCCGTCTCCATCAACACCGTGGAGGAGGGAGAGTACAGCATCAGCGTATACAACTACTCCCGGGACCACTGGATCTGGATCTTCGCCGCTGTCTTTGCCCTGGTGCTTATCCTGGTGGGAGGACGGCAGGGGTTCAAGGCCCTGCTGGGTCTGGCCGTCACCGTCTTCTGCGTCATCTTTCTCCTGGTCCCCCTGCTGGTGCAGCGGGGCTGGCCTCCCATCCCCACGACCCTGGGCATCGTCTCCTATACCATTGCCGTCTCCTTCATCATTCTGGGGGGCATCCAGACCAAGACCGTGGTGGCGGCCGCCGGCAGCTTCGGCGGCGTGGCTCTGGCGGGGCTGCTGGCCTGGGGGGCCTGCCGGATCGTCCACATCTCCGGCATGAACATGGATGAGGCGGAGTCCCTGCTGCTGACCGCAGTGGACAACGGCCTCAGGATCAAGGGTCTCTTCATATGCGGCATTCTCATCGCCACCGAGGGCGCCGTCATGGACATCGCCATGAGCATCAGCTCCGCCGTCTCCGAACTCCACGACGTCAATCCGGAGATGACCTCCATGCAGCTGTTCCGGTCCGGCATGCACATCGGCAGAGACGCCATGGGCACCATGGCCAACACCCTGGTGCTGGCCTTCGCCGGCACCTCCCTGAACATGATGATCTTCATCTACTCCTATGACGTCAGCTACATACAGCTCATGAACACGGACTTCGTGGCCATCGAGACCATACGGAGCCTGGCCGGGAGCATCGGCATCGTCCTCACGGTCCCGCTGGTGGCCGGCATCAGTTCCTGGTGGCTGGGCCGGAAAGCCGTTCCGGCGAAAGCAGCTGCGGTCCCGGCACCTGAACCGGCCCCCGCCCCTGCCGGGAAGAAGGGCAGAAAAAAACACTGAGAAGACACAGCAGCGGTCCCCTCCCCGCCGGGGGAAGGAACCGCTGCCTTTCTTATTTCGCGCCGTAGAGCTCCGCCAGATGGGGAACGGGTACCCTGTGCTGGACGCAGCGCACATGCCGTGTCCGGTAAACCCGGTAGCAGCCGTTGCAGGCCAGGCAGGAGGAGACCTCCCGGGTCCCGTTCTTCATCCCCTCCACAAAGTCCGGCTCGCAGATGAGGGCGCGGCAGAAGGATACAAAGGGGATGCCGGCGTCCAGCACCTCCTGGGCCGCCTGCCGGGAGAAGATGCCCCCCACCAGAATGAGGGGCATGGTGACGCTGCCCTGGGCAGCCGCAGCCTCCCGCAGGAAGAAGGGCTCCTTCTCTCCCGCTCTGGCGTTGAAGCTCAGCCCGCTGATCTCCGCCCCGTCTGCCCCTGCCGCCTGAATCCTTTTCAGCGTCCCGGAGAGATCCCCGGAGGCGTCGCAATCCACCTTCACCAGCAGGGCAAAGTCCGGTCCGCAGGCGGCCCGCACGCTGCGGATGATGCGGTCCGGGAGACGGAACCGGTTCTCCAGGGAACCGCCGTACCCGTCGGTGCGGGTGTTGAGAGCCGGGTTCAGGAAGGAGGAGAGGAGATAGCCGTGGGCCAGATGGATCTGGACCCCGTCCGCCCCCGCCGACCGGCACAGCAGGGCCGCCTCTGTAAACCTCTCTGTCAGCTCATCCAGTTCCTCCACGGTGAAGTCCCCGGGTCCCTTCGGCGGGCGTCCGTTTGTTGAGACATCCGCCTTGAGCCCGCTGTGGCTGAGCTGCACGGCGATGGAGCCGCCGAAGCCGTGGATCTCCTCCGCGGCTTCCCGCAGCAGGGTGAGGTCCGTCTCCCCGTCCATCACCGGCTGTCCGATGTCCGCCCGGTACCGCCGGTCCACTGTCATGTGTCCTGTAATCACCAGCCCCGTCTCATGCTCCGCCAGACAGGTCTGCACCTGTTTCCAGGCAGGGGTCAGCTGTCCCTCCCGGGTGGACAGATGCTCGTTAGTAGCGGAGCGGACGGTGCGGTTCCGCAGGGTCAGGGGGCCCAGCCGGGCCTGCTCAAAAAGCTGATACATTCACTTTCCTCCTCCCGGCTTTCCGGGGTTCCCCTCCGTCCGAAACTCCGTGGCCAGACAGGCGCCGGTAATGACCACGGCCACGGCAAAGGCCAGCACGTCTGCGACGGACTGGGAGATCTCCAGTCCTGTCAGTCCCAGCCAGCCGGAGAGAAGGTACACGGCGGGGATGAAGCAGCCGTGGCGGAACACGGCCAGCAGCGAGGCCCGGAAGGACTTGCCCAGGGACTGAAAGAACATGTTTGCAAAGATGTTGACTGCCCCCAGGGGCAGGGTGAGACACTGATACCGGAAGGCCCGGGTGCCGATGGCGATGACCTCCGGGTCGTCCCTGCGGAAGGCGGCGATGATCTGGGGCGCTGCGATGAAACCGATCACGGCCGCAGCCACCAGGAAGGCAGTTCCCACCTTGATGGAGAACTTCAGAGCATCCTTCACCCGGTCCTGCCGCCCCGCCCCGTAGTTGAAGCCCAGGACTGGCTGGAATCCCTGGCCGAAGCCGATAATGACAGAGTTGATGACCATGAAGACCTTGCCTACGATGGCCAGGGCCGCCACCGCAGCGTCCCCGTACAGCCTCGCATTGAAGTTCAGGGCCATGGTGGCCAGGCCCATGACCCCCTGGCGGAAGAAGGAGGGCATGCCCTGCTTCAGGATTGCCAGATACACCTTCGGGGAGCGGGAGATGTACCGGGGTCTCACCTTCAGCTCGCTCCGCCCGGTTATAAAAAAGGAACCGAGGATGACCAGGCTGACGCACTGGCTCAGCAGGGTAGCCGCCCCGGCGCCCCCGATGCCCATGTGGAAGCCAAAGATGAAGAGGGGGTCCAGGGCAATGTTGAGGATGCCGCCGGTCCCCAGTCCGATGACCGCCAGCCGGGCCTTCCCCTGCCAGCGCAGCAGGTTGTTCAGGGTGAAGGAGAGGATCATTACCGGGGCTCCCAGGATGATGTACACCCCGTAGTCCATGGCGTAGGGATATATGGTCTCCGTGCTGCCCAGCAGCCACATGAGCCGGCCCCGCCATCTCATTCCCAGCGCAGCCAGCAGGACGCCCAGCACCAGGGCAGCCGCCACGGCGCTGGAGGAGTAAGTGTGGGCCTCCTCCCCCCGGTTCTGCCCCATGAGGCGGGAGGCGATGGAGCCGGAGCCCATGCCCACGGTGAACCCCACCGCCTGGACGATGGAGGCCAGGGAGAGGACGATGCCCACGGCCCCGGAGGCGCTGGTGCCGATCTGGCTGACAAAGTAGGTGTCCGCCATGTTGTATATGGAAGTGACCAGCATGGATGCGATGGTGGGAACCGCCAGGCCGCAGATGAGGGACGGCAGAGGCTTCTCCAGCATGAGGGTGCGCTGGTCTTCATGTTCCGGTCCAGATGCCACTTTCCAGTCTCCTTTCATGCGCGGCCCTTCAGCTCTTCCGCCAGCATCTCCACCGCCTGGCTGACATAGGCGGGCAGCGGCTGTTCCCGCACCCCGGCCACCGCCACGCCGCAGCTGTTCATGGGGATGAGGAACTTCCTGCAGCGGCAGCCCCCCACCGCCTCCGCCATGGCGGGGGTCACCTCTCCCAGGATGGAGTGGGCCACTGCAATGCCCAGAGGACCCAGCACCGCGTCGGCATCCGCCACATTGCGGACAACCGGGTTCTCCCCGGTGGCCCCGTACTGGGCCCCCGCCTTCAGCATGGCGGACGTGGCCGTGCTGTTGGTGCCGATGCCGTATATCTCCGCCTCCGGAAAGCGGCTGCGGACGCTCTCCACCAGCATCTTCCCCAGCCGGCCACCCTGGCCGTCCACAATGACGATCTTCACTGTCTGGTCCCTCCCTGCCGGCCCTTCATCCGGCCGTGCTCCGTCCGGATGTTCTGCCGTTTTCATTTAGCTGTAATTATACTCCCGCCGCCGGCCCGGCGCAAGCCCGGGGGAGAGCGGCGTAAAAAAGGCGCCCCCTCCGGGACGCCTGAAAGCGCAGGATCAGTAGTTCTCCGCCTTGAGCTGGAAGAAGCTGCGGGGGTGGGCGCAGACGGGGCAGACCTCGGGGGCCTCTTTCCCGATGCAGATATGGCCGCAGTTGCTGCACTGCCAGATCATGTCGCCGTCCCGGGAGAACACCAGACCGCCCTCCACGTTGGCCAGCAGCCTGCGGTAGCGCTCCTCATGCTCCTTCTCGATCTTGGCTACCTCTTCGAACAGATATGCGATGTGGTCGAAGCCCTCTTCCCTGGCGTCCTTCGCCATCTGGGCGTACATGTCGGTCCACTCGTAGTTCTCACCCTCGGCCGCAACCAGCAGGTTCTCGGAAGTGGTGCCGATGCCGTTGAGCAGCTTGAACCAGATCTTGGCGTGCTCCTTCTCGTTGTCCGCGGTCTCCTCGAAGAGCTTCGAGATCTGGACGTAGCCCTCGGACCGGGCCTTGGAGGCGAAGTAGGTGTACTTGTTGCGGGCCTGGGACTCCCCTGCAAATGCAGCCCACAGGTTGGCCTCTGTCTTGCTTCCCTTCAGTTCGGGCATCTGAAAATCCTCCTTGCTGAGTGCTGTCATTCTGCTAATAAGAATGATTCTTATTAGTGTCTGCATGATATCAGAAAGCGGAGGGGCTGTCAAGGGGTTTTTGGGAAGATTTCTCCCCGGACTTTCAGACCTCCTCCGGTCCGGCGGTCTCCCGCCAGCGCTCCAGGAAGGAGTGCTCCTCCCCGCCGGACTTGTAGCCCGGGAACGTGTCCAGGGCTACGGAGTGGATGGCCCGGAAGATGCTCTTCTCAATGTTGGGGTTGGTCTGCTTCAGGGTCCGGATCAGGTCCTTGATCTCCCGGCGCTTGGAGGTCCCCTCCACCCGGGCGTCCTCCTCCGTAAAGCGGCAGGCGCACTGGAGGAACTCCAGATGGTTGTAGTTGCGCCAGGCGATGACCGCGTCCTCGTGGATGCAGTACATGGGGCGGATCAGCTCCATCCCCGGGAAATTTGTGCTGGGCAGCTTTGGCAGCATGGCCTGCAGCTGGGAGCCGTAGAACATCCCCATGACGGTGGTCTCAATGACGTCGCTGAAGTGGTGCCCCAGGGCGATCTTGCCGCAGCCCAGCTCCCTGGCCTTTGCATACAGGTTCCCCCGGCGCATGCGGGCGCAGAGGTAGCAGGGGCTGCCCCCCGCCCTGCTGGTGACGTCAAAGATTTTGCTCTCGAAGATGGTTACAGGGACATGGAGCAGCTCCGCATTGGACTCGATCTTCGCCCGGTTCTCCGGGCTGTAGCCCGGGTCCATGACCAGAAAGACCAGCTCAAAGGGCACCTCCGTGTGCCGGTGCAGCTCCTGCATCAGCTTGGCCAGAAGCATGGAGTCCTTGCCTCCGGACATGCACACCGCAATCCGGTCCCCGGGCTGGATCAGCTCGTAGACCCGCACCGCATGGATGAAGGGCTTCCAGATGGTCTTCCGGTACTTCTTGATAATGCTCCGCTCCACCAGCTGATACGGTTCCAGTTCCCGGCTCATGCCCTCTCCCCCTGACTCAGCTTCATGAAGCCCTCCATATCGGCAAAGCCCAGCCTCTCATAGAGCGGGCGGCCTGCCTCGGTGCTCTCCAGGCAGATCTTCCCAGTGCCCCTGCTCCGGGCATCCCGGAGCAGGAACTCCACGGTCCTGCGTCCGATCCCCTTCCCTCTGCAGGAGGGAACCGTGTATATGTTCATCAGGTACCCGCAGGTGCCCCCGGGGCTGTCCGGGGAGGGCATCTCCTCCTGGTAGCAGATGCCGCCGCAGCCGAGGATCTCCCCCGTCTCCCGGTCCCGGGCGAAGCAGGCCGTGTGGGTGCCGTCCCCCAGGTGCCGCTCGTAGTATCTCCGGTTCGCCTCAGTCAGGGCCGTGACATCCCCGTCCTCCGGAAGGGAGAAGACCTCCCGCAGAACCCGGATCCGCCACTCCAGCAGCAGGGGCAGATCATCCAGACCCGCCCGGACCGTCTCGATCTCCATGGTCAGCCCGCCTTCAGCACCACGGGCAGCTGGTCCAGGTCCGGCTTGCCGTTGCCGTTCAGGGGGATGGCGGGCATCTTGACAATGAACTCCGGTATCATGAAGGGAGTCAGATTCTCCGCCAGCTCCCTGCGGATGTCGGAGACCCTGATGTCCCGGCCGGAGGGAACGATGTAGGCCGTCATGTAGGCCAGCCCCTGCTCGTCGGTGAAGGCCCGCACCACCGCCTGGGACACCCCCCGGCACTGGTAGAGCCTGGACTCCACCTCCATGACCTCCACCCGCTTGCCGTAGATCATGATCTGCGTATCCTTGCGGTGGAGGAAGGCCAGATTTCCGTCCGGCAGGACCCGGCCCAGATCCCCGCTGCGGTACATGACCCTGCCGTCCGGCAGGTGCTCAAAGGCCCGGTTCTCCTCCTCCCGGTCTCCGATGTATCCAAGGGAGACCCCGCCTCCGCAGATGCAGATCTCCCCGGTCCCGCCCTGGGGAACCTCCTTCCCCTCCTGGTCCAGGATCCGGATCTCCGCACCCAGCACCGGGCGGCCGATGGGGTAGGTCCCGTCCTCCAGGACGGTTCCTCCGCTGCAGCGGAAGTAGGAGGCGCACACGGTGGTCTCGGAGGGGCCGTAGGTGTTGTACACCTCCGCCTGGTCCAGCAGCCTGTCCACGTAGACCCCCCGCAGCACGTCCCCGCCGCTGATGAGCAGCCGCAGGGAGGAGGGGATCTGCGGCAGATGGTTCATCTCCGCCAGCAGGTAGGGGAAGCCGCTGATCATGGTGACCCCGTGGCGCTCCACAAAGTCCATCAGGTCCCGCAGGTTCTCCTTCTTCTCCTCGGGAGGGATGGCCAGGGCCGCCCCGTTCAGGAGGCTGGTGAACACCTCCTCCACAAAGATGTCGAAGGAGCACACGGAGTACTGGAGCATCACGTCCCCGGGACCGGGGTGGAACTCCTCCGCAAAGGCCCGGACATAGTGGCAGACATTCCGGTTTGTCACGCAGACCCCCTTGGGCCGGCCGGTGGTGCCGGAGGTATACAGCACGTAGGCGGGGGCCTCCGGGTCCTGCGCTGCGGGCTCCCCGGCCGCGGGGGCGTCCCCCCTGCAGATCTCGCAGTCCGCCAGGCGCACGGGCAGACCCCTGAGCCGCTCGGCGTACTCCATCTCCGTAAGGACGAAATCCGCCTCCGCCTCCTTCATCATGAAGCGGATGCGGCCGATGGGGAAGGACGGCTCCGCCGGCACGTACCGGGCCCCGCACTTCAGTGCCGCCAGCATGGCTGCAATCATCTCCGCCCGGTGGTTCATGATGATGCCCACCGTCCGGACCCCCGGGGGAAAGCTGGCGGCGATCCGGTCCACAAGGGCGGAGAGTTCGCCGAAGGTCAGGGTGCGGCTGTCCTCAAGGATGGCCGGCTCCTCCCGGCGGGCCTCCGCCGCGGCGGCAAAAAGGGAATACACTGTGTCCTGCATGGAAGTTCCTCCGCTGTGCAGTGCCGTCAGCGCGTCAGAAGCCAATGGATGCCCCGGGCTGTCCGCTGGACGGGATCAATGAAGTGGTTTCCTGGATTGAGCTCAAAGAGGGTGTCGATCTGCAGACTCTGGAACCAGGCAGCCAGCTTCTCCGTATTGGGCTGCACCGGCCGCAGGAAGGCATTCCCCGCCCTGCTCTCCAGGTCCCCCAGAGACAGGTAGATGTGGTCGGGCCTGCGCACCATCTCGTGCTCCATGGCGTACTCCGGAAAGCCGGGGAACCAGAGGGAGCCGGACATGCTGCCGATCCGGGAGAACAGGTCCGTATGGTAGATGGCGTATATGGCAAAGAGACCGGCCAGGGAGTACCCTGTCAGCCCCCGCCAGGCGGGCTCCCCCGGCAGATCCTCCTCCGCCCTGGGGAGGATCTCCTCCGAGAGCAGCTTCAGATAGGCGTCCGCCCCCGGGGTGCAGGCGGTGTCCTCCTTAGATATGGGCGGGACAGCCCAGGGGGCCATGTCGTGGTTCCAGTCCAGACCGCTGATGACCACAAGGCTGTGGTCCGGGGAGCCTGTCCTGTCCAGCTCCTCCCGCACCTGCCGGCCGGCCTCCTGGAACAGATTCAGATATACGGCGGGGCAGCCCGGCTCCGTGCCGGGGAAGATGTCCACCTGCTTGCCCTGAATGCTGAACTGTGTGTGTTTCACTTGCCTTCCTCCTGTCAGATGAAGTCTTCGAGCTGGGGCTGACCGACGGACTCGATGACCCTCAGCAGCTCCGGTCCGTACTTCTGCGCCACAGCCGGGTCCACTCCCGGCACCTCCGCCAGCTTCTCCACGGTCCCGGGACGCAGCCAGGCCATGAGGAGCAGGGTCACATTCTCAAGCTGCGCGTACCGGGGCAGATGCTCCCGGGCGGCGATCCGGTCCCGCAGCTCTGCCAGCTTTCCGGCCAGGTACCTGTCCTCAATCGGGATAAACTCAACACACCGGAAGCCCGGTTTCTTCCCGCTGTCCGGCGCCTGCTGCACCTCATCAGGTGGCCGGCGGGCGGGAGCCTTTCTCTGCATGGTGACCTTCCTGCCCCGGAACAGCACTTCCCTGGCCTCCGGTCCCGGGGTCAGCCCCCTGTCCTCCGGCCGGACCAGGACCAGCCCCTGCTGAATGAGGGCGTCCAGGATCTCCCGCACCTCCCGGGCGGACCGGTCCCGGAGGATCCCGTAGGTGGAGAGGGTGTCCAGTCTCAGGGCGCGGATCCTCGGCGCCCGGCTCCCCTGGAGCACCTGCATGACGGCGGTCTGGCCCATGCTGCAGTGAAGCAGCCTCTCCATGCGGATGATGCAGGAGAGCACCCTGCGGGCGTCCTCCGTGATGTCCACTGTCTCCTCCGGGGGATGGCGCCTGCGGCAGTTCCCGCATCTGCCGCACTCCGCCGGGGCCTCCTCCCCGAAGTAGCGGAGGATGTACCTGCGCAGGCAGCCGGTGGTAAAGCAGTAGCTCTTCATGGCCTCCAGCTGCTCCTCGCCCTGCCGCAGGATCTGCTGCCGCACGTTCAGGTCCTCCTCCGGGCTGACGGTCTCCGTCTGGGAGATCATCCAGCGGGCGATGCTGATATCCTGGCTGCCGAAGAGCAGGATGCAGTCTGCGGGGGCGCCGCCCCGTCCGGCCCGGCCCGCCTCCTGGTAGTAGGCCTCCAGACTTTTGGGCATGTTGAAGTGGATCACGTAGTCGATGTTGCTCTTGTCGATGCCCATGCCGAAGGCGTTGGTGGACACCATCACAGTCTTCCTGTCCTGCTGGAAGTCCTCCTGGTTCTTCCTCCGCTCATCCAGCTCCAGCGTGCCGTGGTAGCGGGTGGCTGAGAACCCGTTGAGCAGGAGAGTGCAGCACACGTCATCCACCGCCTCGCGGGTGGAGCAGTAAATGATGCCGCTGTGTCCCTTCCGCTCCTGCACCAGACTGACCACGGTCTTCATCTTGTCCTTGGGGAACATCACATCGAAGAAGAGGTTGGGCCGGTCAAACCCGGTCACCTTAACCAGGGGGTCCTGCAGCCCCAGCAGGTTCCGGATGTCATCCTGCACCGCCCGGGTCGCCGTGGCCGTATAGGCGGTAACCACCGGCCGCCGGGGCAGGGACTTCACAAACTCCGGGATCCGCCGGTAGCTGGGCCGGAAGTCATGACCCCACTGGGAGATGCAGTGGGCCTCGTCCACCGTCAGCTGGACGATGTTCAGGCTGCGCAGGAAATCCGCCGTGCGGCCCAGCTGCAGCCGCTCCGGCGCAATATAGACGATCCGGACCGAACCCCTTGAAATCTCCGAGAGGACCTCCCGGTACTCATTCAGGTTCAGGGTGCTGTTGAGGTAGACAGCGCCGATCCCCTTCTGCTGCAGGGCTGTCACCTGGTCCTTCATGAGGGAGATCAGGGGGGAGATCACCAGGGTCACCCCCTGGAGGATCAGGGCGGGGATCTGGTAGCACAGGGACTTGCCGCCCCCGGTGGGCATGACGCCCAGCACATCCCGGCCGGACAGGACCGCCTCGATGAGCTCCTCCTGACCCGGGTGAAAGCTGTCGTAGCCGAAGTACTTCTTCAGCACGGCCCGCCTGTTCAACTCTCTCACCCCCCTGCAGACAGAGCCGTACCGGTTCCCAGCCGGTACGGCCCGAACGTTCATCTGTCGTGCTTCGCGGCCTCGATGGCCTCCCGCTCGCTCCGGAGGTTTTCGTACAGCTTCAGGCTGTCCCACTCCGCATTGGTCTCCGTCAGGACTGCCATCATGAGCTCGGCCGGGGGATTTGCCCGGCGCACCACCAGCGCCACCTGGTGCACCAGCTCGCCGCCCATGCCGCAGAACACAACCACAGGCGTGCTGAAGGTCTCCCCGGGCTCCCCCGGTTCCCCTCTGCCGGCGGCCAGCTGCCCAAGGGGCACGTGGTACTTCTCAGGGGGTACCGCCCGCATGAGAATGTGCAGCTTTGCAAGGCACTGCTTCATGACCGAGAAGGCCGGTCCCGAGCAGTTGTACAGGAGCGCGGTTCCGCTTCTGTTCATCCGTTTTCGCCTCCAATGTCACGGAACTGTGACAGTTCCTCCAGGAAGGAATCCACATCCTTGAACTGCCGGTAGACAGATGCAAAGCGGATATACGCCACCTGGTCAATCTTCTTCAGCCGCTCCAGCACCATGTCGCCGATCCGTGCGGAGGATACCTCCCGGCACAGCTCGTTCTGGAGGGTCTGCTCTATCTCGGAGACAATGCCGTCCAGGGCGCCGTAGGGCACCGGGCGCTTCTCGCAGGCGCGGATGAGACCGGCCAGGATCTTGCTGCGGTCAAAGTTCTGGCAGCTTCCATCCTTCTTCAGCACCATCAGGGGCATGTTCTCCACCGTCTCGTAGGTGGTAAACCGCCGGTGGCAGTAGAGACACTCCCGTCTGCGGCGGATGCTGGCCCCCTCATCCGAGGGGCGGGAATCCACAACTTTGCTCTCCGGGCGGGAACAGTAGGGACATTTCATTCGGACCACCTCCAGTGTGGACAGGGAAACAGCGGCTGCATTGATTCGCCTGATTATACCATGTGGCATGCTTTTTGGATACCCCGAAACTGCAAATTCTGACAGAATTTACAGGCCAGCCCGGTTTCCAGAGCCGATTTTCGGGAATCTGCAGAGGCGGTTTTCCCCTCTCCGCTCTTGCGCGGAGGAGCCGGCCGGTCTATAATACGGGGGCAGACAACGGTGCCGCACCAGGGTGCCGCTGTCTCTTTTTCTGCTTATTAAGGGGGTCATCCCATATGGATCAGGAAATGCAGCTGGACCTGCCGGACCGGGGGCTCCATGAGGAGTGCGGGGTGTTCGGCATCAGCGACCCCGCCGGGGGCTGCGCCCACACCGTGTGCAGCGGTCTGTACGCCCTCCAGCACAGGGGGCAGGAGGCCTGCGGCATTGCAGCCATCACCGACCGGGAGCAGTCCTACCACAAGGACTGCGGGCTTGTCAGCGAGGTCTTCACCCGGGAGATCCTGGACAGCCTGGGGGGCACCATGGCCGTGGGCCATGTGCGCTACGGCACCACCGGCAGCGGCGGCCGGGAGAACGCCCAGCCCCTGACCATCAAGTATGTCAAGGGCACCCTGGCTGTGGTCCACAACGGGAACCTGACCGGGGTGGACCGGCTGCGCCGGTATTTTGAATACAGGGGCGCCATCTTCCACACCACCAGCGACTCGGAGCTCATCGCCTACGCCATCGCCCAGGAGCGGCTCCGCTGCGGCAGCGTGGAGGACGCGGTGACCAGGGCCGCCGCCGGTCTGCGGGGGGCCTTCTCCCTGCTGGTCATGTCCCCCCAGAAGCTCATCGCCTGCCGGGACCCCTGGGGCTTCCGGCCCCTGTGCATGGGCCGCAGGGGAGATGCCGTGATCTTCGCCTCCGAGTCCTGCGCCATCGAGGCGGTGGGAGGCCGGCTGGAGCGGGAACTGGACCCCGGGGAGATCGTGGTGGTCTGCAGAGGGGAGGTCCGCTCCATCCGGGACAACTGCCGGGGCCTGTCCCACATGTGCATCTTCGAGTACATCTACTTTGCCCGCCCCGACTCCGTCATCTGCGGCCAGTCCGTCCACGAGGCCAGAATGAACGCAGGCCGGCTGCTGGCCCGCCAGGCCCCCGTGGATGCGGACGTGGTCATCGGCGTCCCCGACTCCGGTCTGGACGCGGCCCGGGGCTACGCCCTGGAGAGCGGCATCCCCAATGCCATGGGCTTCATCAAGAACAGATACGTGGGCCGCACCTTCATCACCCCGGACCAGAGGAGCCGGGAGCAGGCGGTGCGCATCAAGCTCTCCGTCCTGCGCTCCGAGGTGGAGGGGAAGCGGGTCATCCTGGTGGACGACTCCATCGTCCGGGGCACCACCTGCAGCCTGATCATCAGCCTGCTCCGGGAGGCGGGGGCTGCGGAGGTGCACATGAAGGTCACGGCGCCCCCCTTCATCGCCCCCTGCTACTTCGGCACCGATATCCCGGACAAGGACAGCCTCATCGCCTGCAGATGCACCATCCAGGAGATCGAGGCCCGGACGGGGGCGGACAGCCTCACCTACCTCTCCCTGGAGAACCTGCGGCGCATCGCCCCGGACGCCCGCTGCGGATTCTGCGAGGGCTGCTTCACGGAGCAGTATCCCCTGGAGGTCTGAGCCGGTCCGGCGGCCCCATTTTTCCTCCCCGGCGGTTGCAAACCTGCCGCTGTCCATGTAAAATTGCACCCGGAAACCAGCAGCAAAGGAGCATGATGGATTCATGGACATGAGCTATTTTCAGGAGATGGAGGCCAGGATTCCGAAAGGGAAGGTCCGCACCCGCTTCGCCCCCTCTCCTACCGGATACATGCACGTAGGCAACCTGCGCACCGCCCTGTACACCTGGCTGATCGCCCGCAGCGCGGGGGGAACCTTCATCCTCCGCATCGAGGACACGGACCAGAACCGGCAGGTGGAGGGGGCGGCAGACGTGATCTTCCGCACCCTGGCGGAGTGCCGCCTGGACCACGACGAGGGACCCGACGTGGGAGGTCCCGTGGGTCCCTACATCCAGTCCCAGCGCCGGGACATCTACGGCCGGTACGCCCGGCTGCTGGTGGATCTGGGTCACGCCTACTACTGCTTCTGCGAGAAGACGGAATCCGGAGAGGACTCCGGGGAGTTCACCCGCACCGCCGACCCCTGCCGCAGCCTCACCCCGGAGGAGGTGCAGGCCCGCCTGGACGCCGGGGATCCCTATGTAATCCGCCAGAAGATCCCGGAGGAGGGCACCACCACCTTCCATGACGCCATCTTCGGGGACATCACCGTGGAGAACTCCGCCCTGGACGACCAGGTGCTGCTGAAGCGGGACGGTCTTCCCACCTACAACTTCGCAAATGTCATCGACGACCACCTGATGGGCATCACCCATGTGGTGCGGGGCAGCGAGTACCTCTCCTCCGCCCCCAAGTATGACCTCCTCTACCGGGCCTTCGGCTGGGAGGTTCCCGTCTATGTCCACTGCTCCCCCGTCATGCGGGACGCCAGGAACAAGATGTCCAAGCGCCACGGGGACCCCTCCTACGAGGACCTGAAGGACCAGGGCTACCTCACGGAGGCCATCCTCAACTACGTGGCCCTGCTGGGCTGGTCCCCCCGGGGGGAGCAGGCGGAGCAGGAGATCTTCTCCCTGGAGGAGCTGGCGGAGTCCTTCGACATCGCCGGCATCTCCAAGTCCCCCGCCATCTTTGACATTGAGAAGCTGACCCACTTCAACGCCCTCTACATCCGGGCCATGAGTCCGGAGCAGTTTGCCGCCGCCGCAGAGCCCTACATCCGCCGCAGCATAAAGAATCCCCGTACGGACACCGCCGCCGTGGCGGCCCTGCTGCAGGCCCGCTGCGAGCGCCTCACGGACATCCCGGAGAAGGTGGACTTCTTCGACGCCCTCCCGGACTATGATGCGGGTCTGTTTACAAACAAAAAGTCAAAGACGAACCCGGAGGTCTCCCGCCGCATGCTGGAGGCGGCCATTCCCATGCTGGAGAAGCTCCCGGACTGGACCCAGGAGGGCATCCACGACGGGCTCGTCAGCCTGGCGGCGGAGCTGGGGGTGAAGAACGCCACCCTCATGTGGCCGGTCCGCATTGCCGTCTCCGGCAGAGCCGTCACCCCCGGAGGGGCGGTGGAGATCTGCCGCATCCTGGGCCGGGAGGAGACCCTGCGCCGCCTGGGTCTGGGGCTGGAGAAGCTGACCTGACAGACAGAAAAAACATGCCGCGCAGCGGGAACCTGCCCGCCTGCGCGGCTTTTCCATGCTGAGAAGGAGGAACGGACCGGAACCGCCTGCGGCAGCCCCGGTCCGTTTCAAACCCGTGCGGAACGTCAGTCCACAATCTCCACCGTGACATGCTGCCCCTTCCTCTGGGCCACAGAGCGGATGAGGGTGCGGATTTCCTTGGCAATGCGGCCCTGGCGGCCGATCACCTTGCCCATGTCCTCAGGTGCCACGTGAAGTTCCAGCACGGTCTCCCCGCCGCTCACAGACTCGGTGACAGACACCTGATCCGGGTGCTCCACCAGATTCTGGGCGACGTAGGTCAGAAGCTCTTTCATGCCAAACCTCCCGACTCAGATGGCGCCGGCTTTCTTCAGCAGGGCGCGGACAGTCTCGGTGGGCTGGGCGCCGGTCTTGATCCATGCCTGAGCACGGTCGTTGTCCACCTTCAGCTCAGCGGGGTCGGCTGCAGGGTTGTAGTAACCGATCTCCTCGATGAAGCGGCCGTCACGGGGATACCGGGAATCCGCCACTACGATGCGGTAGAAGGGAGTCTTCTTGGCGCCCATGCGGCGCAGTCTGATCTTGACCATAATATCTTCACCTCCATAAGAATTTCGTACAGTATGGAAAACACCTGGAATGTGTCTGCCAGCGTTTGTTTCCGCCCTATGCGGCGACAGGCATCACCAGTGCGGCGATCAGGCCGCCGGCGATGAGGGCGACCCCCAGGATCCGCATGATCAGGGAGGTCCGCTCCCCGAACCTCTTTTCAATAAACTCAGGGGCCACGGGGTGCATGACAAAGAACAGCCCGAAGAGGGTCCAGCCGATGGCGACGGGATACCGCAGGCCATTGCGGATGGCCAGGATATAGGCAAAGAACATCAGTACGCCGCCGGCTACCATCTGTTCGGCAAAAGTAAAGGGTCTCATGGCTCAGAAGGGCAGACCGGGGATGCTCATGGTTCCCGTTCCGCCTCTGCGCCCCTTCTTGCCCATAAGTTTGCGCATGCTCTTGGGAATCTTTCCTCCGGCGAACTGCTTGGTCATGACCTGAAGCATCTCGTACTGTTTCAGCAGCATGTTGACATCTGACACCTTCGTTCCGGATCCTGCCGCGATGCGGCGCTTGCGGCTGGAGTTGAGCAGCTTGGGGTCCTCCCGCTCCGCCGGCGTCATGGAGAGAATGATGGCCTCCATCTGCGTCATGAAGCTGTCGTTCAGGTCCGTATCCTCCAGGTCCGAGGCCTTGATGCCCGGGAGCATGGCGGCGATGTCCTGAATGGAGCCCATCTCCTTCAGCTTCAGCATCTGCTCGTAGAAGTCATTGAGGGTAAACCTGTTTTTCCGCAGCTTCTCCCGCAGCTCCAGAGCCTGCTGCTGGTCGTAGCTCTGCTCCGCCTTCTCGATGAGGGAGAGCATGTCCCCCATGCCCAGGATGCGGCTGGCCATGCGCTCGGGGTGGAAGACTTCGATCTGGTCCAGCTTCTCCCCCATGCCCACGAACTTGATGCTCTTGCCGGTAACCGCCTTGATGGAGAGGGCCGCGCCGCCCCGGGCGTCGCCGTCCAGCTTGGTCAGCACCACGCCGGTAATGTCCAGGGCGTCATCAAAGGCCTTGGCCGCGGTGACCGCGTCCTGGCCGATCATGGCGTCCACCACCAGCAGGATCTCCGTGGGATCCACGGCGGCCTTGATGGCCTTCAGCTCCTCCATGAGTTCCTCGTCGATGTGGAGCCGGCCGGCGGTGTCCAGGAACACCATGTCGTTGCCGTGCTTCTTCGCGTGCTCGATGGACGCCTTCGCGATCTCCACCGGGTCCTCCTGGCCCATCTGGAACACGGGGATGTCCAGCTGACCGCCCACCACCTCCAGCTGTCTGATGGCAGCGGGCCGGTATACGTCGCAGGCCACCAGCAGGGGCCGCTTGCCGCTCTTCTTCATGAGCCCGGCCAGCTTCGCAGCATTGGTTGTCTTGCCTGCGCCCTGGAGACCGGCCATCATCACCACCGTGGGGGGCTTTGAGGCGATGGTCAGCCTGGCGGCGGTGCCGCCCATGAGGTCGGTGAGCTCCTGGTTGACGATCTTGACGATCATCTGGGCCGGAGACAGCGCCTCCAGCACGTCTGCGCCGACTGCCTTCTCTGTGACCTGGGCCACGAACTGCTTGACAACCTTGTAGCTGACGTCAGCCTCCAGGAGCGCCAGGCGGATTTCCCGCATGGCCTCCTTTACATCCGCCTCGGTCAGTCTGCCCTTGCCCCGCAGCTTTTTGAAGGCGGCGCTGAGTTTCTCGGTCAGTCCTTCAAAAGCCATACAGCTACTCCTTCAGCAGAGTCTCGATCTCCTCCCGCATCCTGCGGGCCAGGGAGTCCAGCTCCTCGTCCTCATAGCGGTCTGACAGGGCCGACAGCTTCTCCGCATCCTTCTGCAGCTCCAGAAGCTGGCTGCGCATGGTGTGGAACCGCCTGATCAGTCCCGTCTTGTCCTCCAGATCGGTGAGGATCTTCTCCGCCCGGACGATCACGTCCCGGACGCCCTGGCGGGTGATGCTGTAGTTCTCCGCAATCTCCCCCAGGGACAGGTCCTCGTTGTAGTAGAGGTCGTAGAACTCCTTCTGACGCTCCGTCAGAACCTCGCCGTAGAAATCGTACAGCATGGTCATCCGGTAGGCCTGGCTCTTCAAGTTCCCCCGCCTCCCTGTGTGGTTTGTAAAGCCCCGCGGCTTTACCGGGAGAGTTTAGCACAGCCCGCCCGCTCCTGTCAAGCGGAACTGCCTGCCATCTTCCGAAGTTTTTCCCGTTCCCGGGAAAGAAAAACAGCCCGCCGGAAGGAGGTCCGGCGGACTGCAGAATATATGAATCCGGGATTCAGGCGATGACCTGCCTGTTCTTCAGCGCATCCTCCAGGGACAGCTCGCCGCTGGCCAGCATCCGGGCATCGTCCCCCAGGAGTTCCATCTCCCGCAGGAAGATCATGAGCGTGGTCTGGAAATGGCTGGCCGGCAGTTCTTCCTCCGGCTCCAGAGCGGTCACGTGCTTGATGCAGATGCAGTCCCCCATCACGGACAGCCAGGCCATCATGAACTGCTCGTTGACCGCGTCCACATAGGCGTGCAGGTCCTGGCGCCTCTCCGGCGCGGGGGCCGTCAGCGGCGAACACAGCTGCAGGAACCCGGTGTTGATGTGGTCGGCGTGGGTCAGCATCACGTTGCAGGCCACCCTCCAGCCGGGCATTTCGTCTTCAAATCCGATCAGCGCCGTGGGGACACCCTTGCACAGGTCCAGATCCAGTCTCTGGACGGTCATGCCCATCGACTGCACGGCCTCTTCAATCTCATCGAACACTTCCATGCTGTACATGACGGAACGCGCGTCCATGATCTCTCTCCTCTCATTATGAAGAACTGCCCTGCGCACCCCGGGGACCGGCCCGGATGCCGCAGACAGTCCGCATGGCAGCCGTCTCAGGTTCCGTCACAGGAAGACGGCTGCGGAAGCTTCTGCCTCTAATAACCTGTTCACAGCATAGCAGGCATTTCGGATGCTTTGACGAACTTGTCGCCGCTTTGTTCCCGCATTTCCGGCCCCGATGTACAGTCCGGAGCCGCAGACTCAAGGCGGTATGCGCTCTTCATCCCTGAGGCGGAATCCCCCGTCTGCTGCACATGTTTCCCGCGGGGATGTTTCAAACGGGAATTATACTGTCCGTTTTCCTGTCATTCAAGTATGTAATTCTGCACCCTTTCCACCCGCCCGGATGCAGTCTGGAAGTTTCTGGCATTTCATCCAGCTCTCTCTGCCCCGTACTGCTGTATATTCTGTGAATATTCTCCGTGAAATACCGGTTCAGCCAGTCCTGTGCCCCTGATTCCAGACAGCCGCCCCTCCCGGCCGTCATCTTGCAGCTGCAGGTTAAGATACTGCTAAGATTTCAGCCTCAGTTCCTTCCGGGAACCTCTCCCCCGGAATCTGTTCCCGCCGCGCCCCGGTTCCCTTCCGGCACAGGCAATTCAGCCCGTCCGCCCTTTACTTTCCCGGCCGTATCTGCTAAGATGGGGGCATCTTGCAACGCCTCAGGAAAGGAACTGATTGTATGCCGGACATGGACCGCCGGGAACTGTTTCCCGGCATCACCCTGCGCACCATCCACACGGACAGGTTCAAGAGCGCCGTCTTCTCCATCACCATGCTGGTGCCCCTGAAGCGGGAGACCGCAGGCGCCTGCGCCCTGGTCCCCTCCGTTCTCAGCCGGGGCACCAGGAATCTCCCGGACATGGAGGCCATCTCGGCAGCGCTGGACAGCCTCTACGGAGGCTCCATCGAGCCCACCGTGCGGAAGAAGGGGGAGGCCCTGTGCACGGGCTTTGTCTGCAGCTTTCTGGATGACGCCTACACCCTCAGCGGGGAGACCATCCTGGAACAGGCCGCCCAGCTGGCGGGGGAGATGCTTCTGGACCCCCTGACGGAGAACGGGGTCTTCTCTGCGGAGTACACCGAGAGCGAGAAGAACAACCAGCTGGGCCGCATCCGCGCCCGGGTCAACGACAAGCGCAGCTACGCCAGCCACCGGCTTCTGGAGCTCATGTGCGCAGGCGAGGACTACGGCACGAGCCGGCTGGGGGACGTGGCCACGGTCTCCGCCATCACCCCCGCCTCCCTCTGGGAGACGTATCAGCATATGCTGAAGACCGCCGTCTTTGAGATCATCTACTGCGGCTCCGCCGCCCCGGACCGGGTCGCCGCCGCCCTGCGGCCGGTGTTCGCCCGCCTCCCTGTAAACCCGGAGCGCACCATGCCCGTCACCCGGGTCACCCCCAGACCCGGCCATGAGGTCCGGTACATAGAGGAATCCATGGACGTCACCCAGGGCAAGCTGGCCATGGGGTTCCGGACGGACGGCATCACCTGCCTGTCCCCCGAGTACCCGGCCCTGATCCTCTGCAACGCCGTCTACGGGGGCACCGCCATGAGCCGGCTGTTCATGAACGTCCGGGAGAGGCTGTCCCTGTGCTACTATGCAAGCTCCCGGGTGCTGCGCAGCAAGGGTCTGATGGCTGTCTCCTCCGGCATCGAGTTTGAGAAGTACGAGGCCGCCCGGAACGAGATCCTGGCCCAGCTGGACGCCGTCCGCAGAGGGGAGTTCACGGAGGACGAGCTCGCCGGAGCCCGGGCCATCACCATCGGGCACCTGCGTTCCTCCCTGGACGACCAGAACCGCATGGAGGACTACTGGCTGTCCCAGGCGGCAGCGGGGCTGGAGACAGGTCCCGGGGATCTCATCGCCGCCCTGGAGAAGGTGACGGCGGAGGACGTCGCCGCCGTGGCCCGCAGGCTGCAGCTGGACACCGTCTACTTCCTGAAGGGAAAGGAGGAAAACTGACGATGGAGAAACTCGCATATCCCCAGGTGGGAGAGGTGGTCTGCAGCGAAACCCTTCCCAACGGCCTCCACGTCTTCGTGTTCCCCAAGCCCGGATTCCAGAAGGGCTACGCCTTCTTTGCCACCAGCTACGGAGGCATGGACACCCGCTTCCGCCTGGACGGGGAGCTGCACGAGACTCCGGCCGGGGTGGCCCACTACCTGGAGCACAAGACCTTCGACACAAAGGAGGGCAACGCCCTCCAGGCCCTGGCCGCCAGCGGCGCCAGCCCCAACGCCTTCACCGGCTCCGACATCACCGGCTACTACTTCGAGTCCACGGAGCGGTTTGAGGAGAACCTGCGCATCCTCCTCTCCTTTGTATCCGTCCCCTGGTACACCCAGGAGAGCGTGGACAAGGAGCAGGGGATCATCGGCCAGGAGATCCGCATGATGGAGGACGACCCCTCCTACAGGGTCTACATGAACCTGGTCCAGGGTCTCTTCGACCACCACCCCGCACGGGACAGCGTGGCCGGCACCGTGGAGTCCATCTCCCATATAACGGCCCAGACCCTCTATGACTGCCACAGGGCCTTCTACACCCCCGCCAACATGGTGCTCTGCGTGGCGGCGGACGTGGACCCGGAGCACATCTTCCAGATCGCCCGGGAGATCCTGCCCCCTGAGTCCGGACCCGTGGCAGAGAAGGACTACGGTCCCCCGGAGCCCCCTGCGGCCTCCCGGCATCTGCTGGAGGAGCACATGGCGGTCTCCCGCCCCATGTTCATGGCCGGCTTCAAGGGGGACGACCCGGGCACCGGCAGGGGGAACCTGCGGACGGCCCTGGTGGCCGACCTGGCCCTGGAGGCCCTGCTGGGAAACTCCACCCCCCTGTACGCCCGGCTCTACCGGGAGGGCCTCATTGACCAGGACTTCAGCTATGAATACGAGTCCACCCGGGGCTGCTCCTTCCTGGTCGCCGCCGGGGAGGGACCGGACCCCGCGGCTGTCCGGGACGCCATTCTGGCGGAAGCCCGGCGCATCGCGGCAGAGGGGATCGACGAGGCCCTGTGGCAGCGGCTTCTGAAGGGGGTCTACGGCAGCAGAGTGCAGTCCCTCAACTCCTTCGAGGCCCTCTGCGTGGGTCAGGCCCGCACCTTCTTCGAAGGCTACAGCATGCTGGACTTCGCAGAGCTCTTCCATGAACTCCGGAAGGAGGAGGCAGAGGACCTCATCGCCAGATGGGTCACAGAGGAGCGCTCCGTCCTCTCTGTCATCTGGCCGGTTTAGGGGTGGTCCGCCATGGCTGCTGAAACCTCTGACCTGATACACGCCGTCACCTTCCCCGGTCTGGGACTCAGCTTCTCCCTGAACCGGGTCGCATTCAGTCTCTTTGGAATCCCCATCTACTGGTACGGGGTGATCATCGTCTCCGGCATCCTGCTGGCATCGCTCTTCTGCTGCCGGGTGTCGAAGCGCTTCGGCATCACCTCGGACCAGGTCGTCGACCTGATGCTGTGGGCCGTGCCCCCCGCTATCGTCTGCCTGCGGGCCTACTATGTCATCTTCAACCTGGAGGCATACCGGAACGCGGACGGCTCCCTGAACTGGGCCCAGATCATCAACATCCGGGACGGGGGACTGGCCATCTACGGCGCCATCATCTCCTCCGCCATTGTGCTGTTCCTCTTCTGCCGGTACAGGAAGATCAGCTTCTTCGCCTTCGCCGACGTGGGGGTTCACGGCCTCTTCCTGGGTCAGTCCATCGGCCGCTGGGGCAACTTCATGAACGTGGAGGCCTTCGGCTCCGTCACAGATGTCCCCTGGCGCATGTGCGGACCCTCCATTGCCTCCTGGCTCTCCAGCCGGGGGCTGGTGGACCGGGCCGGCTACGACGCCATCCTGGCCGGCACGCTGGGGGTGCACCCCACCTTCTTCTACGAGTCCGCCTGGAACCTCACCGGCTTTCTGCTGGTGTGGCTTCTGGGGCGGAAGCGGAAATTCGACGGCCAGTGCTTCCTGTTCTACCTCTTCTGGTACGGACTGGGGCGGACCTGGATCGAGGGTCTGCGCACGGACAGCCTCTACCTCTTTGGTCTGGAGCTGTTTGGATACCCGGTGCGGGTGTCCCAGCTGATCTCCGCCGTCGCCTGCATCACGGCGGGGGTCCTCCTGGTGGTCCTCACCCTCAGATTTTCAAAAAAGCCCCCTGTCCTCTATGTGGAGACAGTGGAGCTTCAGAAGAAGGCCGCACAGGCCCTCTCCGCCTCCCAGGAGGCGGAGGGAATCCCGGCGCAGCCCGCGGATACGGAATCAGATGCAGATACTGGCAGTGATGATGCAGACAGCTCCGGAGGGGAGGACGAGTAATGTCAGCCGTTATTATGGATGGAAAGGCCCTGGCGTCAAAGATCAAGTCTGAGGTCCGCAGCCAGGTGGACGCCATGTCTGTCAAACCCGGGCTGGCTGTGATTCTGGCCGGGGACAACCCCGCCAGCAGGGTCTATGTGAGAGGGAAGGCGGCGGACTGCGCCGAGTGCGGCATATACAGCGAGGTCTACACCCTGCCGGAGGAGACGGAGCAGAACATGCTCCTGGACCTGATCGGGGAGCTGAACACCCGCTCGGACATCGACGGCATCCTGGTGCAGCTGCCCCTGCCGGCCCAGCTGGACAGCCAGGCCGCCCTGCTGGCCATCCGCACGGACAAGGACGTGGACTGCTTCCACCCCTACAACGCCGGGCGGCTCATGACCGGGGATCCCTTCTTCCTCCCCTGCACCCCCGCGGGCATCATGCGCATGCTCTCGGAGTACAGTATTGACCCTGCGGGGCAGAACTGCGTCATCGTCGGCCGCTCCAATATCGTGGGCAAGCCCCTGGCCATGCTCATGCTCCAGAAGCACGCCACCGTCACCGTCTGCCACACCCGCACCCGGGACCTGAAGGCGGCCTGCCTCCAGGCCGACATCCTGGTCTCCGCCGCCGGCAGGAGAAACCTGATCACGGCAGACATGATTAAAGAGGGAGCCGCCGTCATCGACGTGTCCATGAACCGGAATGAACAGGGGAAGCTCTGCGGAGACGTGGACTTTGCCCCGGCCGCTGAGAAGGCGGCATTCATCACCCCCGTCCCCGGGGGCGTGGGCCCCATGACCCGGGCCATGCTCATGGAGAACACCCTCACCGCCGCCCGGGGTCACGGCAAGGCATGAGTCTTTTCCCCCTTAAACAATATGAAACAGCGCCCGGACCTTTTTGGATTCCGGGCGCTGCTGTTTCTTATTTCTGCCGGTACAGCGGTCTTCACTCCGTCTCCTGCACCGTGCGGCCGTAGTCTTTCTCTGTCTGGGTTATGAGGTCCACCCGGCGGGCATGCCGGCCCCCCAGGAAACTGGCGTCCAGGAAGGCGTCGCAGATCATCTTGCCCAGCTCGTCCCCCACAACCCTGGCTCCCATGGCCAGGATCTGGCAGTTGTTGTGCTCCACGATCATTCTGGCTGTATAGGGCTCGCTGCAGGTGCCGGCCCGGATGCCGGGCACTTTGTTGGCAGCCAGGGAGATGCCCACCCCTGTGCCGCACACAAGGATGCCTCTGTCGATCTCCCCCCGCACCACGGCCTCCGCCACCGCGCGGCCCTTGACGGGGTAGTCCACCTTCTCCTGGGGGCTGTACGCGCCGTAGTCCACGGTCTCGAAGCCCCGCTCCTTCACATGCTCCATGAGGCAGTTTTTCAGCTCCACCCCCGCATGGTCAGATCCAAACCCGATTTTCACAGCAAAGGCTCCTCTCCGGTCAGATGGTTCTGAGGGTCTCCACGGCCGCCGCCCGGTCCGTCCCGCCGAATATGGCGCTGCCGGCCACCAGGACATTGGCCCCCGCATCCTTGATGCGCCGTGCGTTGTCAATCCGCACGCCGCCGTCCACTTCCAGGTCGCAGTCCGGGTTGAGCCGGTCCAGAAGGGCCCGCACCCGCCGCACCGTCTGCAGCTGGTACTCCAGCAGCGGCTGTCCGCCGTAGCCCGGCTCCACCGTCATTACCAGCACCATGTCCAGCTGCTCAATGTAGGGCTCGATGGCCCGGGTTGCAGTATTCGGACGCAGAGCCACGGCCTTCTTGACCCCGTACTGCTCCATCTCCCGCAGGGCCTCGGCGATCCTCCGGGGGTGGTCCGACTCCACGTGGACCGAGATCATGTCCGCACCGGCCTCTGCAAAGGACTCGATGAGCCGGGCCGGGAAGTGGGTCATGAGATGCACGTCCAGCTCCAGGTCCGTCACGCGCCGCACCGCCTGCAGCACCGGGATTCCGTAGGTTATATCCGGAACAAAGCTTCCGTCCATCACATCGAAGTGGATCATGTCGGCGTTGGACACGCTGCGGATCTCATCTCCCAGCCGGGTGAAGTCGGCCGCCAGAATGGACGGGGCAATCTTGATCAAAGCTATCTCCTCCCCTGCTGCGGGTCTTCCAGCACCTGGCAGACTCCGCAGGCAGATTTGCCCCCCTATAATACAGGAGAGGCAGGGAAAGTGCAAGGAATTTCCATTCTCTGCAGGGTGCCGAGGCTGGCTGACCCCTGGGGCTGACTGCTCAGGGTTCCCATGGGAACCGGCCGGAGCCTGTCTGCCCGTACCCCGCTCAGGACAGGGGCAGTTCCTCCAGCACCGCCTCATCCGGTGCCAGAATCTGATGGCTGCGGTAGGCAGAGGGCAGACCGGAGGCGCTGATCTCCACCGAGGTCACACCCTCCAGCTGGCCCAGGGTCAGCACAATGGAGTAGTCCGCCAGGGTCAGCGCCACGTCCGTCAGCCCCCCGTACTGCTCGGTCAGCTGAATTTTCAGGCATCCCGGGTCACCGGGGTCCGGACTGCAGCTGACCAGGGCCGTGCCCCGGGGGAAGGGGCTTGCGTGCTCATCCTGGTAGGGACCGTTCAGCAGAGCCTGGAGCACCGACTCCGGTGTCACCTCCGAACTCCCCGGATCCCAGAACTCCTGGACCAGGGCGGGTCCTCCGTCCTCCCCGGACAGGTAGTAGAGACCCACGGACCCCGCCGGCACAGGCTCCGCCTCCTCGCAGGAGGGCAGAAGGAGCAGGGAAAGAAGAAGACAGGTCAGCAGCAGGGCTGCAGGGTTCTTTCTCACGGATCCTCCTCCTCTTCTCCGGGGTTCTCCTCCGGTACAAAGACCGGGAAGCCTGCGCTGAAGACTGTGCCCGCTGGATTCCCGTGCCGGGCCGTCACCCAGCCCCCATGGCGGCGGCAGGTATCCCGCACTATGGAGAGGCCCAGCCCGGTGCCCCCTGCGGCCCGGGACCTGGCCTTGTCCACCCGGTAGAAGCGGTTGAACACCTTGGGCAGGTCCTCGTCTGGTATGCCCACCCCGGTGTCGGCCACATCCAGAATCACCTCGTCCCCCTCCCGGCAGACCGAGATCCGGACGGAGCCCCCGGGCACGTTGTACTTGATGGCATTTTCTATCAGGTTGAAGCAGATCTGGTAGAGGTCGTCCTCCGTGCAGCGGATGAGCTCCCCCTCCCGGCCCTCCAGATGCAGCGTAACCCCGGCCCCGTCTGCCACGGGGGCCAGCATGTCCACTGCCCTGGCGGCCACCGCCTTCACATCCACAGGGAAGGTCTCCCCGGCGGGGAGGCTGTCCAGCCGGGTCAGGGCCAGCAGGTGCTCCGTAATGCGGGTCAGGCGCCCCGCCTCGCTGGAGATGTCGGATACGAACTCCCGCACAACCTCTTCGTCCATGCCGTCGCTCTGGAGGATGGAGTCTGCCAGCAGCTGGATGGAGGCCAGAGGGGTCTTCAGCTCGTGGCTGGCGTCCGCCACAAAGCGGCGCCGCACCTCCTCCGTGGTCTGCAGCCGGTCGGTGAGGGCATTGAACTCCTCGGCCAGCTGGGTCAGCTCATCATGGCCGTCCGTATTGAGGCGGTGCCCGTACTCCCCTTCCCCCACAACCCGGATGGCTGACAGCAGGGCCTTGATCCGGGCGGTCAGCAGGCGGGAGAAGAGGGAGGATACCACCACTACCACAACGGCGATCACAATGGATATGTTCCGCAGGTTCTCCTGCAGGCTCAGCAGCAGCTGCCCCTGGGCCTCGTCCACCTCCAGCAGGTAGATGCAGCCGATGATCATGCCCCGGTAGACGATGGGCATGGAGGCGATGGAGGTGAAGGCCCGGTTCTCCGCGGAGAAGCTGGAGAGAAACACGTCCTTCCCCCGCAGGGCCTGGACCACCTCCTGGTAGAGGGCGTAGCGGTAGAGGGGCTTCTCCCTCTCCCCGGTTTCCGCCTCCGCCGCAGGCGGGGCTTCGCCGGTCTCCGCTGTGCTGTCCTCCCGCTCCAGGGAGTCAAAGAGGACAAGCCCTGCGGGGTCTGTCACAAGGACCCGGTCCATGCCGGCAGTGTCCAGGAAGTTCATGACCCTGCCCACCTGCTCCGCTGTCAGGCTCTCCAGTTCCATGAGGGCGGAGGCCATGACCGACGCCTGGCCCTTCAGAGCGTCCCGCTTGGAGGCAAAGAGCAGGTCCTGGGATGCCCGGATGGGGTAGGTGTTCAGCAGGACAAGGACAATGATGAATATCACCAGATAGCTGGCTGCATACTTCATCTGCAGGGAAAACCAGATGCGCCCCTTCTTCTCCGGCTTCGAACTGCTCTCCACTGGGACCCGCTCACCTCCT
>CAYYHY010000001.1:44807-47202 GCA_964471855.1 uncultured Oscillospiraceae bacterium
CCCATGTACTCATAGCCCCAGACCACATTGAGCAGATTCTCCCTGCTGTACACCCGGCCGGGGTTGCGCATGAGCAGCTCCATCAGGTCAAACTCCTTGGCGGTGAGCTCCACATGCTGGTCGCCCTTCCAGGCCGCCCGCTCGTTGAGGTCCAGGCGGATGTGCCCGGCCGTGAGCTCGGAGGTCTCCCCCTGCTGGGCCGCCACTCCGGACCGGCGCAGCAGAGCCCTGACCCGGGCCTTCAGTTCCAGGATGTTGAAGGGTTTGGTTACATAGTCGTCCGCTCCGTATTCAAAACCCAGCAGCTTGTCCGTATCCTCGCTGCGGGCCGTCAGCATGATAATGGGGACGCTGGAGAACTCCCGGATGCGCATGCAGGCCTGCAGTCCGTCGATCTTGGGCATCATCAGGTCCAGTATGATCAGATCAAAGCGGCCCTCCCTGGCCAGTTCCACAGCCTGTTCCCCGTCCGAGGCCGTCTCCACCTGGTAGCCCTCGTGAGTCAGGTTGAAGGTGATCCCCTTGACGATGACAGGCTCGTCATCTACAACAAGTATTTTCGCCATGCCGGTCTCCTCTTTTTTCCTGCTGCTGCAGTGCAGGCAGACGCAGCCGCAGTGAAATCGGACCCTCCGGGGGCAGAGGCGCCCTGGAAAGTTTTTATGTCACCAGTATTGAAGGGCCTTCTGCCGCTGTGCTATAATGTCCGGGTCCGCCTAGACATATTACCACAACACGGAGAACCTGCCAATGAGAAAAAAACGGCTCATTACCCTCCTGCTTCTCCTTGCTCTTGCACTGACTCTGGCTCCCGTTCCCGCCTCCGCCCTGGAGGAGCCAGATCTCCTCTGCACCAATGCGCTGCTCTGGAATATTACCTATAATGAGGTCCTGCTGGACAAGGGGGCCCATGACAAGGCCTACCCCGCCTCCACCACCAAAATCCTCACCGCCCTGCTGGTCCTGGAGGCCATCGCCGACGGAACGCTCACTCTGGATCAGCCGGTTACCGCAGACAGCCGGCTCAGCACTGACCTCTATGGCATCTTCTCTGACTCCAATCCCGCCATCGAGGTGGGAGAGGTGCTGACGGTGGAGGAGCTCATGTACTGTCTGCTTGTCCCCTCCGCCAATGAGGCTGCCAACATTCTCGCCTGTGCCGTAGACGGCTCTGTCGAGGCCTTTGTAGACCACATGAACAGGCGGGCCGCCGAGCTCGGCTGCGAGGGCACGCACTTTACCAACGCCCACGGCATGCACGACCCCGACCACTACACCACCGCCTGGGACCTGGCTCTCATGTTCAAGGAAGCCATGAAATATGACCTCTTCCGCACCATCGTCATGACTCCGAAGTATGAAGTGCCCGCCACCAACATGAACGAGGCGCGCACCCAGTTCAACACCAACGGTCTGGTCTCCAACTGGAACTACGGCGGCTATGTGTGGGACAAGTGCATCGGCGGCAAGACCGGCACCACGGATGAGGCCGGCCGCTGCCTGGTGGCTGCGGCCCAGGACAAGGACATCACCCTGATCTCTGTGATTCTGGGGTCCGGTCCCATCGATACGGACGGAAGCGGCGAGCTCAAACAGGGGCAGTTCGTCGAGAGCCGGAGACTGCTGGAGTGGGGCTTCAGCAACTTCGAGCGCAGAACACTGGCCAGGGGCATAGAACCTGTCGCCTCCGTAAAGGTCACCATGAGCCGGGAGGCAGACGAAGTCCTGGTGAGACCCGAGGGCTCCATTTCCCGCACCCTCCCCAAGGATCTGGAGGAGGATGCCATTATAACGGATATCCACCTCTTCAATACGACCGTACAGGCCCCCGTCTCCGAGGGACAGGTGCTGGGCACCATGACCCTTTCCTATGACGGAGACGTGCTGGGGTCCCTGGACCTGGTGGCCACCAGCAGTGTAGCCCGCTCCGAGCTGCTCTACAGGAAGTCCCAGTTCCTGAGCTTCATGAGCAAGTGGGGCACCCTCATGCTCATCCTGCTCGTTGCGGTCCTCATATTCTATGTGGTGCACAGAGTCCGCAGGGCAGCCGCCTACTGGAACCGCCACCGCAAACCGAAGAACAGAAACGGCGGTCAGGGCCGGATTTACTGACATCCAGGTTCATTGAGACTGCAGCGGGACACTCCTCCTCGGGGTGCCCCGCTTCTGCTGTCTTCCTGCCGGATGGCATGCCGCAGGTACGGCCCGAATTCCAGCAGAAGCCCTGCTGCCGGCTCCTCTTAACCAAAAATGATGGATTTCCGAACCGGCATCATTGCACCGTCTGCCGACACCACGGGCCCGCTGGTCCAGCTGCAAGTCCCGCCCTGATTCCTTCAGGACACCTTCCGACACCTGTTCCTCGCCGTTTCCTGCGACGCCATATCAGCGGCAT
>CAYYHY010000002.1:0-25730 GCA_964471855.1 uncultured Oscillospiraceae bacterium
TGTATGTGGCGCAGGAGCGGGGGGAACCGTCAGAGGGGATGTTCTTGATCATGGGACCGGTGCGCCCGGGGAGCCAGGCGGAGAGGGCCGTGGAGCCGCCGCCGTCCAGGTTGACAGCCCAGACGCATCCGCGGGCCAGCATCTCTTCCGCCAGGTCCATCTCGGTCAGACCGGAGGAGTAGCCGGTGTTGCGGCCGTCCACCGCATAGATGAGCATGGTGCCGTCCGCCTTCACGCCCATGGCTGTCCGCGGGGCGCGGCCGGACTGGAAGTCCCAGGTGGAGGAATCCGTAACGGCGCTGCTGCGCACCATCACATCGCCGACGCCGCCGGCCCACTGGGCAGCGGAGAGGGCAGGATCTGAGCAGCTGGTGGTGAGGGTGACGATGTCCCCTGTCTGGAACTTCTGGAAAGTCCCGATGTTGCCTGTGGGTGTGGCAGAGGTGAGCACATACTCGCCTTCCGCCAGGTTCATGGGTTCCGTGGAGGATTCCACTGTTTCCACGACCTCCAGGTCAATCGTGCTGTTGACCGTCAGCTTTGTGTTTGCAGTGGCTGGATCCGCTCCTTCGGGGACCACAATCTTCATTCGGACGTACCAGCCCTCGGTCCCGGTGTGGGTGTTCACGGTGGAGTAGTCCTGATTGAACAGGTTGATGCCCCACTTGTCCGTGCGGACCTTGTTCAGGAAATTCGGAACAACCACTTCCGCCGTGCGCATGTTGGTCAGCTGCAAGTTCACCGCCGGTGTCTCCACCAGGGAGAAGTTCCCCGACGCGTCCACCGTTACGGCAGGCTCACCCCCGGGGTCAGACTTGTAGACGCCGTCCTCGATAGAGATGCCGATGGGCACGCCGGAACTGGTGTCGAAGAAGTCTGTGTTGACGGCGCCAAGCACCGTATAGCCCAGCTTCTGGGCCTGGGTCACGGCCCGGGTGATGTTGGCCCCGCCGTAGAGGGTGCCGGAACCCTGCATCATGATGGCGCTGACGGGACTGCCCGGCGTCAGTTCAAAGGCGAAGCTCTCGATCCGGTTTGAAAGATTCTCCGACACGGTATTTATATAGGAGAGCCCCTCCATCAGGGTGGTCTTAGTCTGCAGCTTCTGGGTTCCCGCAGCAGCCATCGCCGGTGTCAGCGTCAGAGCCGCCGCCAGAACCAGCGCCATCACCTGGCGCATCGTCCGAGAGAATCTGTTCTTCATGCCTGTTCCCCTTCTTCTGTCTTACAGGATTCTGTTCTTCCGGAATGCCGACAGTACAGACACATCCGGAGTCCGAGCGGTTTTCATAAAGTCATAACTGGCGTTACCAGACAACCCATTATAGCAGGTTGTCCTGCCGCGTTCAATGGCTGAGCCAAAAAAACATTCGCCCCTGCCGGCCCCGGGCCGGTCCCGATTTGTTGACAACAGGATTTCTTCTGCTGTAAAATGTCCGCTGAAGCTCTGTCTGCGGAGGTTTAAACATGGTATTCTCCAGCTATGAGTTCATTTTCTGTCTGCTGCTGGCTCTTCTGGCTGTCTATTTCCTGGTCCCCAGACGCTTCCGGACAGCCAGAAATCTGGTTCTCCTCGTCTTCAGCCTCTGCTTCTACGCCTGCGGAGGCGTGGCCTTCCTGCCCCTGATTCTGACCTCCATTCTCATCAACTGGACCGGGGGCATGCTGGTGGCCCGGTCCCGCAGCCACGCCAGGCTGTGGCTGACCGCCAGTACGGCGGCAAATCTGCTTATTCTGGGCTGGTTCAAGTACGCAGGGTTCCTGGCGGAGACGGTCAACGCCCTCGGTCTCCACATCCCGGTCCCAGAAGTGGTCCTGCCGGTGGGCATCTCCTTCTTCACCTTCCAGGGCATGAGCTACGTGATCGACGTGTACCGCACACCGGACCTGTGCCAGCGGAATCCGCTGAAGCTGGCCCTGTATGTCTCCTTCTTCCCCCAGCTCATTGCCGGTCCCATCGTCCGCTACAGAGACATAGCGGAGGAGATTGACGCGGACCGGGAGTCCCTCCGGGACTTCTCGGACGGTCTCGTCCGCTTCTGCTTCGGGCTGGCCAAGAAGGTTCTGCTGGCTGACACCTTCGGTCAGGCGGCAGACGCCGTATTCGGCACCGACCTGTCCATTCTGTCCGCTTCGGCGGCCTGGGTGGGGGCGCTGGCCTATACGCTGCAGATCTACTTCGACTTCTCCGGCTACTCGGACATGGCCATCGGACTGGGCCGGGTCTTCGGGTTCCATTTCATGGAGAACTTCAGATACCCCTACATCTCCCGCTCCATCACGGAGTTCTGGCGCCGCTGGCACATCTCCCTCTCCTCCTGGTTCCGGGACTACGTCTACATCCCCCTTGGGGGATCCCGGGTACCCCGCTGGAAGCATGTGCGGAACATCTGCATTGTGTGGCTCCTGACCGGCCTCTGGCACGGAGCTGCATGGAACTTCGTGCTGTGGGGAGCCTGGTACGGGCTCCTGCTCCTGGGGGAGAAGTATCTCTGGCCCGGTCTGGTGCAGAAGGCCCCGGCAGCGGGCCGCTGGCTGGTCACTTTCGTCCTGGTGGTCATCGGCTGGGTGTTCTTCCGGGCTGAGAGCCTCCCCGCCGCCGCAGGATATCTGAAGGCCATGTTCGGCATGGGGGACGGCCTCTTCAGCGGTCAGGCTCTCTACTATGTCCTGGAGTTCTGGCCGGAGTGGCTCTGCGGAATCATCGCCTGCCTGCCTGTCAAGACCTGGCTGGCAGACCGCTTCGGAGAGGACAGCCCGGTGCGCATCTGGTTCCCCAAACTGGCCGCCCTCGCGCTCTTTGTTCTGTCCTACATGCGCCTGGTCACCAGTTCCTTCAGTCCCTTCCTTTACTACAACTTCTGAGGTGGCACAGCCATGAAACAGACTGGAAAAAAACAGCGCTCCGGCAGAGCTGCTGACATCCTCTTTTCCGCCCTCTTCATTCTGGCACTGGTTTCAGTGCTGGCCGCCACCGTCCTCATCCCGAAGGAGCCTTCCTCTGTCTTCGAGAACCGCGACCTGGCGGAGTGGCCTGCGGTCGAGGCAGAGACCCTCGCAGACGGCAGCTGGTTTCAGGATGCGGAGGCCTGGTACCGGGACCATGCGGCGCTGCGGGTATCCATCCAGAAACTCTGCGCATGGGCTGACCTGAACCTGTTCCACAGGCCCGTGGTCAACGGCATTGTCCACGGGAAGAACGGTACTCTGCTCCCCTTCTGGGACTATGAGGCCGATGACCCTGAAAAACTCAGGCAGGACGCGGAGCAGGAGGCGGACCAGCTGGTCCGGATCTGCAGCACTGTCCAGCAGTACGGCGGCACGTTTCTCTATGCAGCTGTTCCCAGCCAGACGGCCTTCTATGCAGACTGCTACCCCTCCTATCTGCAAAGCCCCGGTCAGTCTTTCAGGGAAAAGAAAGACGTCTTCTTCCCCATGCTGGATGAGCGGGGGGTCCCCTGGATCGACCTGACGGACACCTGGCAGGCTGAAGGCATGCCGGATACCTATATATCCCGGGTGGACCACCACTGGACCCTGCAGGGGGCCATGTCCGGCTGCGAGACGATCATGAAGGAGATGAACCGCCTGTCCGGCGGTACCGTCCCTCTCTTTGACCGCAGCGCCTTCAATATATCCACCCTGGAAAACCCCTATCTGGGCTCCAGGTCCAGATACCTCTGCGGCATGTGGCACACAGACGAGCGCCTGCAGTATGCTGAACCGGTCAATCCGGTTCCCTTCCACCGCTGGAACTGGGAAAACCGGCAGGAGGGATATCCGGTCATGTTCGCTTTCCCGGAGCTGAACTGGACAGATGTCCAGTATACCTTTTATATGGGGGGCGACGCCAGCGAGACCATCGTCACCACAGACCGCCCTGAACTCCCCTCCCTGCTGATAACCGGCGACAGCTTTACAAATCTGGCGGAGACCATGCTGTATCTCTCCTTCGACGAGATGCGCTCCCTGGATCTGCGCTACTACGAAACCATGTCCCTGGCAGACTACGTCTCCCTCCACCAGCCGGATGCGGTCCTGATCCTGCGGGACTACGAGGCCCTGACAAAGCTCACCGGCAACGGCCGCCTGCTCACAACCGAAGACCCGGATGACAGTGCAGAGGTTCCCACGGGGACCTCTGCCTTTTGTTTCCCTGCCCAGACTGCGTGCCGCATGCAGATTTGTGGTTGAACTGCGGTTTCTTCTGATGTAGAATGTCTCGACTGTGTGCGTCTGTCCGGCTGCGCTGCCGGGGATGCAGCCTGTGTTTCTCCGTCCGGTGCTGTCTCCGCTGCAGGCGGGACCGGACTTTACAGTTTCCTCAGCAGCAGAAAGTGAGGTTTCAAGTTTTGGAACAGGCAAGACAGTACCTGGACGGCAGCCTCGTCTGGAGGGCAGTGGATGCGCTCAGCGAATGGGCCGGCAGGCAGTGGCAGAACAGCCGCATCGTCCAGTGGTTCCTCCATCCGGCAGGATGGACAAAGGCCGCCTCCGAGAGCAGCATCTTCTACCGTCTCTGGCTCATCGTGCTGGGGGCGATGCGCTGGGTCTATGCAAAGCTCCATCTGGACCGGCTGTTCAGGGGCAGCATCTTCAACCAGGTCTGGTTCTGGTGCGCAATCCCTGCCGTCATTGCCCCGGTGTTCTGTGTCTGGCGGGACTCCCTTGTGGTGCTGGCGCTCTGCTTTGTGGGCTGCGCCTCCCTGCTTCTCTCCCTGGTACGGAACCGGAACCGCACCCTGACCTGGTCCCCCATCAACCGCTACATTATCCTGTACTGCGCAGTCTACACCGTGGGGATCTTCTTCTCGGTGGATCTGAAGCTGAGCCTGCAGCCTGGGCTTCTGACCGTCGGTCTGACGATCTTCTCCCTGGCCCTCTACAATGCCGTGCAGAGGCGCAGCCAGCTGGACACCCTCATCAACCTGATACTGGTGGCCGCTCTCTTCATTTCCATATTCGGCATCCTGCAGTACATCTTTAAGTGGGGCTACCAGTCCTCCGCCTGGGTGGACAGCGACATGTTCAGCTCCATCCGCTTCCGCGTCTCAGCCACCCTGGACAACCCCAACATGCTGGGACAGTACCTGATACTGGTCATCCCCCTGGGGGGAGCGAAGCTCCTCAGCTCCAGAGACTGGCCCACCAGGATCTTCTGGTTCTGCAGCTGCGGCGCCATGTGCCTGTGCATGATCCTGACCTTCTCGAGGGGCGCCTGGCTGGGACTTCTCTTTGCAGGGGCCGTGTTCTTCATCTTCTGGCACCCCCAGTTCATTCTCCTGGTCCCCTTCGCCCTGGTGGCCATGCTGTTCGTGCTGCCGCAGTCCGTCATTGAGCGCTTCACCAGCATCGGCAATCTGAGCGACGCCTCCACCTCCTACCGGGTCTACATCTGGATGGGCACCCTGGCCATGCTGAAGGACTACTGGCTCTGCGGCATCGGTCCCGGCACGGAGGCATTCAACCTGGTCTACCCCGCCTACAGCTATGACTCCATAGCGGCCCCCCACTCCCACAACCTCTTCCTGCAGATTGTCTGCGACGTGGGCATCTGCGCCCTGATCGTCTTCGTCATCCTGCTGTTTGTCTTCTTCCGCATGATGTGCTCCGGCATCAGCAGGGAGAAAAATCCCGACAGCAGGCTGCTCCAGATTGCCATTACTGCGGGAACGGCGGGGTTCATGGTGCAGGCCATGACCGACTTCTCCTTCTACAACAACCGGCTCATGCTCTTCTTCTGGGTCTACCTGGTGCTCGGAGCCCTGGCCGTCCGCCGTGAAAAGCTTGCTGCCGGCGGCGTGTTTGAAACCCAGCAGTAACGGCAGCCTGTGAGCCTTCAAATTTCCAACGACAGTAAGGAGACACATGCAATGAAAAGGGAAAAACCACGGTCCGGCCTGCGGCTGAGCGCGTTTGACATAGTCATCATCGGCCTTGCCCTGGCAGCGGGCCTGGCGCTTGTATTCTACTTCACCTCCGTGAAAACTCCTGACAGCGGTCTCACTACAGTCCGCTACACCATCCAGCTCCAGCGCTGGCACAAGGAGGACATCGACGCCATCGAAGTGGGCGACCGCCTGGAGGACGGCATCAAGAACTACAGCATCGGCACGGTCGTGGGCGTCGAGGCTGTCCCGGCCACCAACCTCATTCTCAACCAGGTCACCCACAAATATGATCTGGTGGAACTCCCCAACCTGCTGGATGCCCTTGTAACCGTGGAGGCCAAGGCCCAGGTCACAGACAGGGCCCTGATTATTGACGGAGGCTATGAGATCCGGGTGGGCAAGACCGTATACTGCCGCGGCGAGGGGTACACCAGCATCGGTCCCGCCATCTCTGTGGAGCGGCTGCCTGAACAGGAGGTGCAGCAGTGAAAATTCTGGACAGGAATGGCCGTCTCTTCGGCAAGATCAGCATCATCGACCTCCTTGTGGTGGCCATGGTGGTGCTCCTCGGTCTCGGTCTCTATGTGAAGACCTCCGACAATACAGTCACTGCGTTCAGCGACAACAAGCCCATCGTGTACCAGGTCACGTTCCACAACCTGCGCAACTATGTGGCGGACGCGATCCACGAAGGGGATCTCCTCTATGACGACGACAAGCCGGACACCGGCGGTTCTCTGGGGAAGATAACCAAGGTGGAGCGGCTGCCCGCCTCCATTCTAATGGAGTTTGATGACGGCACTGTGGTTGAAGAAACGCCTGCAGACGACAGCTGCAATGTGGTCATCACCGTGGAGGGCTCCGGCAGCATCGACGGTAAAACCTACAAGCTGAACAGGGTTTACCCTCTGGGCATCAACTCCAACCGCAATCTGTGCACAAAGTATGTCATGTGCACCGGTGTCATCAGCGCCATTCTCAGCTGAGCAGTCCGGAGGATCTCTGTGAAAATTCTTATGGCCACCATGGGTCTCGACATCGGCGGTGCCGAGACCCATATTGTGGAGCTTGTCAAGGAGCTTCATCATGAGGGACATGATGTCGCTGTTGTCTCCAACGGCGGCGTCTATGTTCCTGAGATAAAGGCGGCCGGCATCCGCCACTACAATGCGCCGCTCCACCGGAGAAGCGTCAGAGAGATGATGCAGGCCCGGGAGCTGCTGAAGAAGATCATCCGCCAGGAACAGCCGGATGTGGTCCATGCCCATGCGAGGATCCCCGCCTTTCTCTGCGGTACCCTGCAGCACTCCATGGGCTTTCCCTTTGTAACCACGGCCCACTGGGTCTTCGACTCCCGGGGTCTGCTCCGCTACCTGACAAACTGGGGTCAGCGCACCATCGCCGTGTCCGAGGACATCCGGGACTATCTGATCCGGGAGTACAGCCTCCCCGCCTCCCACATCACCGTCACCATAAACGGCATTGATGACAGCAAGTTCTCACCGGAAATCAGCGGCGCCAGAGTCACAGAGGAGTTTGCCCTGGACCCCGGCGCCCCCGTTGTCTCCTACGTCAGCCGCATGGATGCGGACCGGGCGCTGGTGGCCGAACAGCTCATTGACGCTGCACCCCAGCTGAGCGAAGCGGTTCCCGGCATTCAGTTCCTCATCGCCGGAGGCGGCAACGTGTTTGAACGCCTGAAGGCAAGGTCTGAGGATGTCAACGCAGCCCTGGGACGCCGCTGCATTGTCATGACCGGTCCCCGCACCGACATCAATGAGATCGTGGCTGCCGGGGATGTCTTCGTCGGGGTGTCCCGGGCCGCCCTGGAGGCCATGGCCGCCGGAAAGCCGGCTGTCATCGCCGGAAACGAAGGATTCCAGGGGCTGTTCGGCCCGGACAAGCTGGAGGCCGCCATGGAGGGCAACTTCTGCTGCCGGGGCATGCCCGCCTCCACCGGCGAAAGTCTGGTGGAGAGCCTGACTGAGGTCTTCCGCCTCTCCCCCGCAGAGCGACAGAAGCTGGGGCAGTACGGACGGGAAACTGTCCAGGAGCACTATTCCGTACGGCGCATGGCATCTGACTGTCTGTCTGTCTACGACCAGGTACGGCACAGGAAATACCAGGTACTCATGAGCGGATACTACGGCTTCTCCAATGCGGGGGACGACGCCATCCTCCAGTCCATCCAGCAGGGCGTCCGTGAGGCCAGCAGCGAGATCACCCTCACTGCCCTGTCTGACGACCCTGCCCTCACCGAGAGCCAGTTCGGGCTGAACGCTGTGCCCCGCTTCCAGGTGTTCAAGGTGTTCTCCGCCATGCGGCACAGCGACGCCCTCCTCTCGGGCGGGGGCAGCCTGCTCCAGGACACCACCTCCACCCGCTCTCTGCTCTACTATCTGGCCATCATCCGCATGGCACAGATGCTGGGCAGGCCGGTCATGCTCTATGCCAACGGCATCGGTCCGGTCCAGCATCCCCGGAACCGGAAAATGGTCAGGAAAGCGGTGGAGCGGGCTACCGTGGTCACCCTCCGGGACCACAGCTCCGCAGACGAACTGGTGAGCATGGGGGTCTCACGGACCGACCTCCATGTGACGGCAGACCCGGTGTTCCACATGGAACATTCCACTCCGGAGCAGGCGATGGCGCTCCTGCAGTCCGCCGGTCTGCCGGAAGGGGCTCCCTTTGCGGCGGTCTCCGTGCGCAGCTGGCCGGGCACCGGAAATTTCCACCAGGAACTGGCCCGGCTCTGTGACCACCTGCGGCAGAAGCATGGTCTGGAGATTCTGTTTATCATGATGCAGCCCCCCAGGGACCGCACCTCCACCACACAGGTCCAGAGTCTGATGCAGGAGCGCTCCTTCCTTCTGGATGCCCCCTGCACCCCTGCGGAACTCATGGGCGCACTGGGACAGGCGAAAATCTGCATTGCCATGCGCCTCCACACCCTGATTTTCGCTGCCCGCATGGCGGTCCCCACCCTGGGCATTGTCTACGACCCGAAGGTGGAGAGCTACCTGCAGGAACTGGAGCTCCCCTCCGCCGGCCGGGTGGATGCCTTTGACTCCGCATATGCCATCCGGCAGGCTGACGCCCTTCTCAGCCGCTACGATGAGGTCCTGCACCATCTGCAGGAAAAGTCCGCCGCCCTGGCCCAGGCCTCCAGGATCAATGAGCAGCTGCTTCTGGATATGCTGGAATCCAGGCAGCCTTCACTTCAGGAGGCGCATTCATGAGCTACTCTGTGCTGAGCAGATACCGGTCAGAGCTGATGGGCATCGCCATGCTCTGGGTCATGCTGTTTCATGCCACTGACCTGATCTTCCCGGCGGGTCTGCTCAACAGTCTGCGGAGTGCCGGCTTCGGCGGAGTCGATATCTTCATCACGGTCTCAGCCATGGGACTGGTCATGTCTCTGAACGGCAGAAAGCAGACATACGGGGAGTTCATGGTGCGCCGTCTGAAGCGGATCTATCCCGCCTACCTGGCGGCTGCCGTTCCCTATACCCTGATCCTCTGGTCCCAGGGGCAGGCCTTCCTCTCCTCCCTGTTTTGGAACCTCCTGCTCCTCAACTACTGGATCCGCTGCCCCGGCTCCTTCAACTGGTATGTGTCAGGCATAGTCCTCCTCTATGCGGTCACCGTCCCCTGCTTCCTCTTTCTGCGCAGCCGGGAGCACCGCATCGCATGGACCGCCGGGGGCGCCGCGGCGGGGCTCCTCCTGTGCCAGCTGCTGATGCAGGACGGATACTGGCAGTATATGGACATCATGTACCGCATCCCTGTATTCTTCACCGGTCTCCTGATGGGTTTCTTTGTGCTGGAGGAGCGGAAGCTCCGCCTGCCTGACATGGTGTTCTGGCTGACCTGCGCCGCGGCGGGCATCGTCTATGCCTTCTATGCCTGCAGTCACGACATGTTTGCCGGTCTCTACACCCCCCTCTGCCATGCATTCCTGCTCACCACTATCCCCATGTGCCTGGTTGCCTGTTTTCTGTTCGAGAAGCTGCCTCTTGGCGCGGTGCGCCGGCTCCTGCGGCTGATCGGCAGCAGCAGCCTGGAGATCTATCTTCTGAACGTGACCGTCTTCTGCCAGACCGGTCTGCTCCGGCCATTCTTCCAGTTCTCCTTTGACCGGGGCGGCATGCTGCACTGGCTCATCCTGTTCACCCTCAACATCCTGCTGGGCCTCCTGTTCCACCATCTGGTCCAGGCGGCGATGAACGCCCTGGCACGGCTGCATGGACCGGCGAACAGCAGGCAGTAACCTTCTGCTCCCCGGTCCGAATTCCTGACAGACATTCGCCCGCAGTCCCTCCCATGGATCGGCTGAGGGCGTTTCAGCATCCTGAGGACCTCTTCTTCTCCCCTCAGGCACACCGCTGTGTACCGCGGCAGCAGGGAAAACCAGGCGTGGATTTTTTGGAAAAAGGGGTTGACGGATTCGGATTATCTGCTATAATCGTGAATGCTGCTGCGGTGGCCCCGGCAGCAATGACGATGCAGCAGTATCGAAGTGGTCATAACGAGCACGACTGGAAATCGTGTGACGGTCAAAAGCCGTCCGAGAGTTCGAATCTCTCCTGCTGCGCCATAAAAGGACGGTTCCTTTAAGGAACCGTCCTTTATTTTTTTGTTCGAATTTTATGCAGAACAGGCGGCAATCCCAGCAGATCCCATTCGGAATCTGTTCAAGCCAGGCTGCTGCTGCACCGCGGGGCATATCTTCAAAAGAGGAAGCGGCAGCGGCGCCGCTTCCTCTTTCTGCTCAGTTCACAGTCATGCAGTCCGCCGTCTCCAGGTGCAGGTGCTACCAGATCCGCTGATAAAGGCGGTACAGAAATACAGCTGCGTCACCCCGGGTCATGTTTTCGGTTCCCATGAACTGACCGTCTTGCCGCTGCACAACAAGGTTCTCTTTTGTGCAGAGGGCCGCCATGGGCTGTGCCCACTGTGCCGGGGTGTCACTGTACACCACCAGATACATCTCCGGGTAGTCAGGCACTCTGTAGCCCATTGCCTTCTCGAGAACACGCCCGCAGACGGTCACAATCTGATCCTTCGGAATCGGGGCTGCGCCGCGGAACGTGCCGTCCGGATAGCCGCTGATAATCCCCCGCTGCTGGCTGACTGCGGCCACACTGCTGTACCAGCTGTTTGCAGGGACATCTGCAAAGGTGGATACGGCTGAACTGTCCTCCCACCCCAGGATACAGACTATGAGCTTTGCAATCTCTGCGCGGCTGACAGTACCGTCAGGATTGAACGTGGTATCTGATGTTCCTGCAATAATCCCTTTGGAGGCCAGCACGCGGATTGCGTTCTGCATCTCGGCAGGTTTGCCAGCTATATCGGTGAAATTCTTCTGGCTGGTCTGGACGGTGTATCTGCCGGACCTGGTCACCTTCCCCTCCATGTTTCCAGTTGCGGGATTGTACTTGCTGGATACGGGCAGACCGGTGTCCTGGCTGAATACAGCTGTGTCCTGCGGAGATGCGGAGTCACTGACAATGGAGAGGGTTGCAGGACTGGTCAGGGGACCTCCAGGCAGGGTGATTCTGACGGTACCGTAGGAGGTGACCTCGGAAGTAACAGCAAGGATTCCATTCAGGTCAGGTTCAAGGTCTGCCACCCTGAAGGTGAGTGAATAGGCCGGAGTCTGAATGCGGATCCTGTCACAGCCGGCGGTCAGGATGTCCGGAGCGATGCGTACAG
The DNA here is from genome assembly GCA_964471855.1 of uncultured Oscillospiraceae bacterium. Lineage (GTDB taxonomy): Bacteria > Bacillota > Clostridia > Oscillospirales > Oscillospiraceae > Lawsonibacter. The sequence continues at coordinate 11,610 of CAYYHY010000002.1, forward strand.
TTACAGGTCCTGTCTCAGAGGTGACAAAAGTCACTGTGCTTGAGACGTGCCGTGCGACTGTCACTTCTCCCGCAGCAAGCACTTTCTCAGCAGCTGCAGCAGCGGAGACCGCAGTTTGAGCCATGCCATGAAGCGCTGCAGCACTGATGGAGATATCACTTCCAGGCGCAGACATGCTGGCTGCTCTGGCTGCAGCCTCTTCTGCAAACAGGGTGACAAGGTCAGCACCCGTCGTAGTCCGCCTCTGCCCCGCCGTCACGCCGGCGAACATTTTTGCCACAGCATCAACTTCAGAACTCAGGTCGAGCACACCGGTCAGAAGCTGCGGCTGCAGGACAGTACCCGCTCCTGGATCCGCCACATCATAGATGTATGCCTGCACCGCTGGCGGATTCCCCGACGACCAGCTGTTCAGTGCGGATGTGTCAGCGATGTCGTGCCAGTCAATTGAAACCGTTGTCAGCTCATCGGGGGTTTCGAATATATTGCCTGTCCACTGCAGTTCTCTTTTCAGCGTATCGCCCGCCAGCGTTACCCGGTTGATATCCGCCAAACCAGTCCCGCTCCACCATGTCGTCTCACAGATGCCGTTTCCATCCCCCTGCATGTCAACTGTACCACGGAAGCCGCCGACCGGCGCCACACCCGACATCAATGTTTCTTCAGGTGCAATTACACGCCCGCTTTCCGGACTGTACTTGAACACTCTTGTAAAATAGATGTACTCTGTTGTTGCCTGCTCCAGAAGAAGAGTGGGCACCGTGTCCCCCGGCTCCATCTGCACCAGTGCATATCTGTACTCCCCTGTGGGTATGAAGCCGGCAAACTCATAAGAGCCGGCCTGACTGACGATGACGCGGTACCGTGCCAGGGCATCGGCAACCGGGTCTGCTGCCTGCGCTGCCGCAGGAACCATGGCGCACAGCATCGCCGCAGCCAGCAGGGCGGACAGGATTTTACGTTTCATATGCAGCTCCCCTTGTCAACTGGTTCAATTTTATATTTACAAATTCAGATTCTTTTAGTTTGTTCTGCTCATTATCTCTTAAATCTTTTTGCTTTTGCTCATTATATGGAAGTCAGGATCGTCCAAGCAGGGAGACCGCCGGCAAACCGCTGCCAGTCCGCAGCTTCATCTTTTATGCATGACCATGCGGTACACATCCTCCACATTTCGGGCAAAGATCTGCCCGGTGAACCGCTCCTCAAACACCTGCCTGGCCCCTTCTCCCATGGCAGCCAGTTCCTCCGGGCTGTCCATCAGGTGCCGGATGCATGCGGCCAGAGCTCCGGAGTCCCTGGTTTTGAAGAGCATGCCGTTTCTGCCCTCGTCCACCAGCCAGGGGTTGCCGCCGTAGTCGCTGACGACGGCAGGAAGGCCCATGCTGAATCCTTCCAGGATGGAGAGGCTGGAAGTCTCCGTCCCGTAGGAGGCGTTGAGCTGCAGATCCAGGACGGACAGGAAGCCTGCCACGTCATTGAGGAATCCCAGGAAGACCACCTGATCCTGCAGGTTCAGTTCCTCCGTACGCCTGCGAATGTCCTCCTCGAAGGCGCCGGAGCCGGCAATCAGCAGCTTCACCCTGCGGCCCTCCCCGGTCAGAAGATGGAGCGCCTCCAGGATGTCCAGGTGCCCCTTGTAGTGCTCCAGGCGTGCGAGAATGCCGACAGCAAAGTCGTCTTCCTTCAGCCCCCACTGCTCCCGGAGCTGCCGGCAGCTCTCCTCCGGCAGACGCTCCACCGGGGTGACGCCGTTCATGAGAGTCGTAATCTTCCTGGGGGAGATGCCCGCATCTGTCAGGTTCTGTGCCGCCGCCGGGCTGACGGCGATGATGTGGTCCGCATAGTGCTCGTTGACCAGCTTGTTGACCCACCGCCCCGGCGGATACCGCAGCTTTGCGGAGACAGGAAAGGCAGAATGCCTGGTGTATATCACCCTGCACCCCTCCTGACGCCCGGCGATGCGGCCGGACAGGGCCCCGTGGGTATGGACAATATCCGGCTTCAGCTGGCGGATCAGTACCCTGAGGAGACGGACATCCTCCCTGCTGTATGACCGGTCCGCCAGACCGTCCAGCTCGTGGATCTCCGTATTCAGCTTTTCCAGCTCCGGGACCAGGAGGCTGCCCCGGGGCAGAGCCACCATGATCTCAAACTGACTGCGGTCGGCGGACTGCAGGTAGTTCAGAAGCACCCGGCCCGCTCCCCCGATGTTCGTATCGCTGATGACGTTCAGCACCCTTGTCACGGGGCATCCCCCTTCTTTCACTTCTGCTTCCTGTTCCGCACCGCGGAGAGCACCAGCTGCACCTCCTGGAGTCTGAGAACCAGGACCAGGATAAAGTAAACAGCAACACCGGTCAGCGCACATGCGCCCAGGGAGATGACCTCCCCCAGCTTGCCCGCCGGCACCGCGCTGGAGACAATCTTCAGGACCGCATTGGCACAGACCCCCATGACGGCGGAGGCCGCCAGCATTTTGAAAAAGTCCAGGACCATGCCGCCGCTCAGGATCCCCTCCCCCTTCAGCTCCAGTGGCACCAGCAGCAGCACCGCATAGACGGTGGAGGAGATAGCCGATGACAGGGCAAGCCCTGTCACCCCCAGAGGACCGATCAGCACCCGGCAGAGGATGTAGTTTGCTGCAATGGAGACAGCACCGGCCAGCAGGGGAGCCTTCCCCTCCTGCCTGGCAAAGTAAGCCCGGGTCAGGATGTTCTGGACTGCATAGCCGCACATCCCCAGGCTTAGCCAGAAGAGAGAAGTCGCCGTCAGCTGAACGGACTGGGCGTCAAACTGTCCGCCGCCGTACACAAGGGAGATCAGCGGCCGGGACACGGTCATCAGACCGGCTGTCATGGGCAGCACAAAGAAGAGACTCGTATGGACTGTCTGCCGCAGGGTGTCCTGGAATGCGTTCTCCTCGCCGCCGGCGGTCAGACGGGAGAGCCGGGGGAAGATCACGTTGGTGACGGAGAGAATGAAGACGCCGGTTATTACCAGGTAGAGATTGTTGGAGTACTCCATTACCGCCACTCCGCCTCCGTTGAGGATGCGGGAACCGAAGCGGGAACTGATGACCAGGTTGATGGGCTGCACCCAGGAGGAGACCATGACCGGCGCCATGAGGGCTGCAACCTTCCTCATCCCCTCCGTCCGCAGCTCCAGCCGCGGCCGGTAGTGGAACTTCAGCTTCCGCAGAGGCGGAAAGAGGATGATGCACTGCACCGCCCAGCCCAGCAGGTAGGCGGCCGCCAGGCCGTAGATGCCGAACTTCCTGTCCAGGAAGAAGAAGTAGGCGATGATGACCAGGTTGGAGGCCGTGGACATGAGGGCCGGCATGGTGAAGTGGTCCTGGGCCTGAAGGACCCCCACCAGGGAGAAGGCCGCCCCGGAGAAGAAGACCGTGGGGAACATGATCCTCGTCAGACTCCTGGCCAGGGAAACCGTGGCCGGGTCGGAGTAGTCCGCAAAGATGGATACCAGAGGGGCAGGGAAAATCATCCCCGCCAGGGACAGCACTCCGGTGGCCAGACAGATCAGCGTAATAAAGGAGCTGGCAAACCGCTCCGCCTCCTCCCTGGTCTTTCTGGTCAGATACTCGCTGAATACAGGTATGAAGCAGGAGGCCACCGCGGAGGCGAAAACAGCGTCAAAGAACACCCTCGGGATGCGGCTGGCTGTAAAGAAGGCGCTGGCCTCCATCCCCACGCTGTAGTGGACCGCCAGCAGCCTGTCCCTGTACAGACCCAGCACCTTGCCCAGCAGGGTGATGACCATCACCAGGCCGATGGTTCTGGCAGGGTTCCCCTTCTTTTCTTCCATGCTGCCGCGCCCCCTCCGGAGATGCCGCCGGCAGAGACCTGCCGGCATGTCAGTGATTCACAGGCAGAGGAATACTAACACACCGGGAGCCGTATGGCAAGACCCCCGTCAGGGGACTGCCTGCCCCCCGCTGTCCTCCGCTGTCCAGTCCGCCTCTGAGAACTTGACTGTCAGGACTCCCTCCACCATGTCGATGGAACCCTGGGCCGGATAGCAGGGCATGCTCCGGAACTTCTCCGTCTCCATCAGCGCCTTTTCCCATTCATCATCCACCCAGCACATGGATGTCCCCAGGAAATACAGCATCAGCCTCCGCCTTGAGTACATATTCAGCGCCTGCTCCCCCACCAGTACCCCCGTCATGCCGGGGTCCGGGACGGTTTCCGGGATCTTGGCTGTTCCGGCCAGCGCCACCAGAGTGTCAGGGGTATATCCCGGGTACATCTCAATCTTTGCTGTCAGCTTCGCATAGAAGGCATAGACGTTCTCACAGGTTATGTCCATGGCAAAATAAGCCCGGCTGTCCGCAAGGATGCACTGCCAGCCCAGCACCGCCTCCAGGAGGACAAGCCCTGCCGCCAGCAGCAGAACCGCTTTCTGCACAGCGTCACGCATCCGCTCTGGATCTGTCCGCAGCCGGTCCAGAATGACAGAGGGAATGACCAGGGTGAAGACCTCCGGGTAGAGCATCAGCATATGGATGTTCCCCCCGGTCATCAGGTAGGGCAGCATGGTGGCCACGGGGAAGGCAGTGCAGAGAAGGAAGAGAAACACCATCATACCCGTCTGCCGCCAGAGCCTTCCCCGCACCACGTACACCCCCACGGCCAGAAAGCCGGCTGCGGCAGAGAGGAAGACCAGCCCTGCAGCCCAGCGGGGAAACACCGGATACAGCCGGCCTGTCAGAAACCTGAAGTAGGACTGGAAGGCCAGGACCGCCCGCTCCAGGAGCCAGACCGGCGTGACCCTTCCCATGCTGCTGATGCCCTGGTATTCCGAGAGCACCGTCCCCGTGACCTTCAGGCACATCTGCAGAACGGCAAAATAGAACACGAGTCCTCCCAGCAGGCACAGCACCTGCCGGACGGCGGTTCCCAGGAATGCCTTCCAGTTCCCGCCCCACCGGTCGTCGCAGACATCCAGGATCAGGCACATGACCAGCAGTGTCGCCGTGGCGCTGAGATAGGCCTGGTAGATGCCCATGGCGCAGCCGAGCAGCAGGATTCCGGCGGCACAGCTGCGGACTGTCTCTTTCCGGATCAGCAGCGCAGCCAGGACCGAGACCGTCAGGGCCTCAAAATCCGGGGCGGCGTTGAACATGTAGGTGAAGGTGGAAGTGACGGAAGGGAAGGAAACCAGGAGCAGGCTCATGAGCAGAGCCGGGCACAGCTGCCGGATCCGGAACAGCCGCACAGTCAGGACACAGAGCAGAGCCAGGCACAGGGACCCCGCCATCCCGCTGAGCCAGGAGCTGCTGAAATTCCCCGTCAGCCCGGCAGCTGCAGGCAGAAGCCAGCGGCCGGAGGAGAGTCCGGATTCACAGCCCTCCAGGAGTCCGTCCACATCGTCGTGGTTGAGGAACTTGTTTGTAAACATGTACATGTGGACCAGCATGGCCGCCGCAAAGGCGCTGCCGAACACCCGCACATCCATGGCTGTCACCAGCCTCTTCGCCTGCTCCGCAAACCAGCGGAGCGGGCTCTCTTTTTCTGTCACAGCATATCCCCGCTTTCTTCCGGCGGGGGCTCCTGCCCCCGTGCCGGTACGCGGGGGTCATGCTAGCACGGGGAGCCGGCACCGGCAATAACCCAGGAGGATACCTTAAGGTATTCTGTGAGAAATAGCTCTTTGGATTTCGCTGTTTATACTTTATAATTGACATGTCCTGCCCCCAGTGCTACAATGAGCAGCATCACCGGCCGGGGAGATGATCTGTTTTGGAAACCGATATGCGCAGCGGTCTGCTGACCGTGGTCCTGCCCGCCTGCAACGAGGTCCGCTCCGTACCCATGGCTGCGGAGACCCTGACCCGCCTTCTCACGGATGCCGGCATCCCCTTTGAGCTTCTGTTCGTAGATGACGGCTCCTCCGACGGAACCTGGGATGCCATCCAGGCTGAAGCGGCGACGGACAGCCGTGTCCGGGGGATCCGCTTCTCCCGCAACTTCGGCAAGGACGCCGCCATCTTTGCTGGACTGGCCCAGTCCGCCGGGGACTGCACGGCGGTCATGGACTGCGACCTCCAGCACCCGCCGGAGAAGCTGACAGAGATGTACCGGCTCTGGCAGCAGGGGTATCAGGTGGTGGAGGGCGTCAAGCGCAGCCGGGGGAAGGAGAATCCCCTCCACTCCCTCGCAGCGGGCTGCTTCTACTCCTTCATCAGCCGGGCGGCCGGGACGGACATGGCCCGGGCCTCCGACTTCCGCCTCCTGGACAGGTCCGCGGTGGAGGCGCTGCTGACCCTGCAGGAGAAGGACGGGTTCTTCCGGGCTCTATCCTCCTGGATCGGCTTTCCCAGCGCCAGGGTGGAGTTTGAAGTGCAGCCCCGGGCGGAGGGCACGTCCAAGTGGAGCATCCGCAAGCTCATCCGCTACGCCGTCACCAGCCTCACGGCCTTCACGGCGGCACCCCTGCAGGCCGTATCCCTGCTGGGCTGCCTGGGGTTTCTCTGCTTCCTCGTTCTGGGTGTCTTCACCCTGTGGAATCTGTTCTCCGGCCACGGGACAGATGAGCTTGCCCTGGTCGTCCTGCTGATTCTGCTCACCGGCAGCATCCTCATGGCCGGCATGGGGGTCCTGGGCTACTATGTGGGCAGGATCTGCGAAGAGCTGAAAGGCCGGCCGAAATACATCATTCAGGAGAAAACCGGGAGGCAGCACAGGAATGAAACACCTGAAACAGATCCTTGACCCGACTCTGCTCCGCTTCCTCTGCGTGGGCGTCGTCAACACCGCAGCGGGATCCGGCGTCATGTTCGGACTCTACAACCTGGCCGGTCTCCACGCCCTGGGACAGGCCGGCTACTGGCTGTCCACCGCCGCCAACTACCTCGTCGGCAGCGTGGTCAGCTTCTTCCTCAACCGGCATTTCACCTTCCGCAGCAGCGAGCGGGGACCGGCTGCCGTGTGCCGGTTCATCCTCAACATCCTCCTCTGCTACCTGACTGCATACGGTCTGGCCCTGCCGGCCGCGAAGGTGCTGTTTCAGTCCTTCCAGGTCTCCAGCCAGGTGCTGGGCAACGTGACCATGCTCTTCGGAGCCGGTCTGTTCGTCATCCTCAACTACCTGGGTCAGCGGTACTTTGTATTCCGGCAGCGGGTCTGAACGGGGTCCGCTGCCCTCTTTTCATCTCCGCCCGAGGGCGGGAGACAGCCTGAAGGGACCCCAAAATTTTGAGATGCCCGGAAAATTTCCTGTTGACAAGCGAAAACCTATCGTTTATACTACCACTTGCCCTGTGCGAGGGGTCACCCGATGACCGCAGAGACCCATGGCGGCATAGCTCAGTTGGCTAGAGCATGCGGTTCATACCCGCAGTGTCCCCGGTTCGAATCCAGGTGCCGCTACCTTATAAAATAACGGATCTTTCGTCCGTTCATAATACAGTGAGATACGGCCCGGTGGTCAAGCGGTTAAGACTCCGCCCTTTCACGGCGGCAACACGGGTTCGAGTCCCGTCCGGGTCACCACTTCTTCACAGCCGTTTCTTAATACATGGAGGCATAGCTCAGCCGGTAGAGCGTCCGCCTCACACGCGGAAGGTCACAGATTCGAGTTCTGTTGTCTCCACCACACGCTTCCTGAAGCTCCAGGGCTTCAGGAAGTTTTTCTTTTATCCGGAGGGTCTGTATCAAGAGCACATTAAAATTACCTCGGATTCCTTGAAGCCGGGCTTCAGGAATCTTATACTTGTCCTGCACAATGCAATCCCTGCATGAAAGGAGGCGGATTCTGCATGGCTGCTGCGGAAGACACGCCGGCCGTCAAAAAGAATCCCGTCATGAAGGTCGCGGCCTTCATCGTAGACAAGCGCAAGGCCTTCTATCTGCTCTACATCGGGCTTGCCATTTTCAGCCTCTTCTCCTCCGGGTGGGTAGCTGTCAACGACGATCTCACAAGCTACCTCCCCGCGGACACCGAGACCCGCCAGGGGCTCACCTGCATGGAGGATCAGTTTGTCACCTTCGGCACCAACCGGATCATGGTGGACAACATCTCCTTCGAGCGGGGGGAACTCCTCCAGGAGGAGATTGAAAAGATCCCCGGCGTCACCTCCGCGGAATTCGACAATACGGAGGACCACTACAGATCCGGCGCCGCCCTCTTCAGCATCACCTATGACGGCACTGCCGAGGACCAGGTGAGCCTGGATGCCCTGCAGCAGGTGGAGGACCTGCTGGCCCCCTACGACACCTACGTCACCGGGGAGACCGGCAACTCCATGTCAGCGACCCTGGACGAGGAGATGCAGGTTGTCATCGTGGTGGCCGTGGTCATCATCGTCGTGGTGCTGCTGTTCACCTCACAGACCTACATGGAGGTCCCCGTCCTGCTGGCTACCTTCGGGCTGGCCGCACTGCTGAACAAGGGCACCAACTTCCTGCTGGGGGAGATCTCCTTTGTCTCCAACTCGGTGGCGGTGGTCCTGCAGCTGGCCCTGGCCATTGACTACGCCATCATCCTCTGCCACCGGTACAGCGAGGAGCGGGAGCATCTGGAGGCCCGGGACGCGGTCATCACCGCCCTGAGCAAGTCCATCCCTGAGATATCCGGCAGCTCCCTCACCACCCTCTCCGGTCTGGGCGCCCTCTGCTTCATGCAGTTCGGCATCGGCCGGGACCTGGGCATTGTCCTGATGAAGGCCATCCTCCTGTCCCTGCTGTCCGTCTTCACCTTCATGCCCGGTCTCCTCATGAGCTTCAGCTCCCTGATCGACCGGACCCACCACCGCAACTTTGTACCGAAGATCAGCGGGCTGGGCAGGCTTGTGGTCAAACTCCGCTATGTCCTGCCTCCTCTCTTCCTGATCGCCCTGGTGGGCGGATTCTACTTCTCCAGCCGCTGCCCCTATGCCTTTACGCAGACCGGTCTGAGCACATTCACAAAGAACGATGCGCAGATCGCCGAGGAGAAGGTAAACGAAACCTTCAGCCCCCAGAACACCTTGGCCGTCCTGGTCAAGGCCGGCGACTACGAGCGGGAGGGCCGCCTCCTGAAGGAGCTGAAGGAGCAGCCGGAGGTGGAGTCCGTGCTGGGTCTGGCCAACGTGGAGGCCCGGGACGGGTATGTGCTGACGGAAGGGCTGACCCCCCGGCAGTTTGCCGAACTGGCGGACCTGGACATCGAGGCCGCCCGTCTGCTGTACTCCGGCTATGCCGTGAACCAGGAGACCTACGGTCAGCTGATCTCCGGGGTGGACACCTACAAGGTGCCCCTGATCGACATGTTCCTCTATGTCCATGACCGCATGGAGCAGGGCTACCTGACCCTGGACGAGGACCTCACGGATACCATCAACGACCTGTATGTGCAGCTCTCCGACGCCCAGCGGCAGCTGAAGGGGACCGAGTACAGCCGCCTGGTGCTCCAGCTGGCCGTCCCGGTGGAGAGCGACGAGACCTTTGCCTTCCTGGACAGGCTGCATGAGATCGTGGGCACCTACTACAGCGACTTCCTCGTAGTGGGCGACTCCACCAGCAGCCAGGACCTGTCCGACTCCTTTGCCAACGACAACCTTGTCATCAGCCTGCTCACCATCATCTTTGTAGTGATCGTCCTGATGTTCACCTTCCAGTCCGCCGGTCTTCCCGTGCTCCTGGGGCTTGTCATCCAGGGCTCCGTATGGATCAACTTCTCCTTCCCCACCCTGATGGACGACAAGATCTTCTTCCTCAGCTATCTGGTGGTGAGTTCCATCCAGATGGGCGCCAACATCGACTACGCCATTGTCATCGCCACCCGCTACCAGGATCTGAAGACCCGGATGCCTCTGAAGGAGGCGGTGGTGGAATCCCTCAACGAGGCCTTCCCCACCATCATCACATCCGGCACCATCCTGGCATCCGCAGGCATCCTGATCGGATTCCTGTCCTCTTCCCCGGCCATCTCCTCCATCGGCATCTGCCTGGGCCGCGGCACCTTCATCTCCATCTTCCTGGTCATGTTCGTCCTGCCCCAGATTCTCATGCTGGGCGACGTCATCATTGAGAAGACCGCTTTCACCCTCAAGTCCCGCCTGCCCGTACAGAACCGCACCGGCGCCATGCGCCTGGAAGGCCATGTGCGCGGCTATATCAGCGGCATGGTGGACGCCAGCTTCAGCGGCACAGTCCGGGGTACCGTCAATGCAGCAGTCTATTCCGGAAGCATCCAGGATGCGGAGGAGCCGCCGCCGGACATTCCCCTTCCGGAACCTGGAAAGGAGGCTGACAGCGGTGCGGATTCGTAAGAGAAGCCTCAGCAGGGTCCTCTCCCTGCTCTTCTGCCTGGCACTGCTCGTCTCCCTTCTTCCCTCTACCGTTGCGGCGGAGGCTGCGGGCACCACAGTCATACTCTCCACGGCGGAAGATCTGCAGGCCATGGCGGAAAACTGCAGTCTGGACACCTGGTCCCGGGGGAAGACCTTCTCCCTGGCCAACGATATCAGCCTCGCCACCAGCGCCTTCACCCCCATCCCTACCTTCGGGGGCACATTCCTGGGCAACGGTCACACCATATCCAGCATCAGCATCCGGGACGCCGGGTCCAGCTATGGCTTCTTCCGCTACATCCAGAAGGGAGCCGTGGTCCGTGACCTGAACGTCACAGGGCTTGTGGAGCCGGACGGCACAGCCAGCGACACAGGGGGCATCGCCGGAACCAGCTTCGGCCGGATCCAGAACTGCTCCTTCAGCGGGCAGGTGACCGGCAGCACCAATACAGGGGGCATCGCCGGACGCAATGAGACCTCCGGGGAGATCAGCGGCTGCCGGGTCTCCGGGGCTGTCACCGCCTCCAACAGTACAGGGGGCATCTGCGGAAACAATCTGGGGGTCCTTCTCCAGTGTGAAAACAGCGCCTCCGTCAACACCTCCGACCCCAAGCCTGCCCTCAGCACAGACGCTGCAGGGGTTCTGGACCAGATCACCTCCCCTGAGGCGGAGAGCGAGGAAGACCGCAGCATCATCAGTCACACGGACACCGGCGGCATCGCCGGCTGCTCCTCGGGCATCATCCAGAGCTGCACCAATGCCGGCACCATCGGCTACAGCCATGTGGGATACAATGTGGGCGGCATTGCCGGACGCCAGTCCGGATTCATCTCCGACTGCACCAGCAGCGGCGCCGTGTTCGGAAGAAAGGATGTAGGGGGCATCGTCGGACAGGCGGAGCCGGATATCATCCTCACCGTGCAGAGCGACATTCTGGAACAGCTGCGCCAGGAGATCGAGGCCCTCACCGCCCTCGTGGATACCGCCCTGACCCATACAAGCGCCTCCCGGTCGGACATCTCCCTCCAGCTGACCTCTCTGGGGGACACGGCGGACCTGGCCCGGGACAGCACGCAGTCGCTCCTGGACAGCATCACAGACTTTGCAGATACAAACATTGAGACCATCAATACCCTGGGCGCAGCCCTGACCCGGGCCATGGAGTCCCTTGACCCGGGTCTGGAGAGCCTCTCCGACGCGGCCGGCAGTCTGGAGGCCCTGGCGGATTCCCTGTCCGAGGCCATGAACGCCCTGGCGGAATCGGACGACCTGGCGGAGGATGTCCTCAATGAAATCCGCGGCACCATTGAAGACCTGCGGAGCACCGGCACCAGCCTGCGGGAGACCGCAGCCCGTCTGAAAAGCGCCGCCGCTTCCCTGAAGCAGTCGATTGTTGTCCATGATTCGGATGCTCTGCGCAGCGCCTTCAGGAACCTGGCCGCCGGCATCCGCGAGGTGGGCGGCGCCCTCCGGGCTGCACGCTCCTCACTTCACGCTCTCCGGGATGCCCTCCAGCGGGCGCGTCCCCAGACGCCCTCCCCTGCACCGGATCCAGAGCCCGAACCGCAGCCGGAGCCGGTACCTGATCCGGAACCGCAGCCCTCACCTGAGGGTGGAACAGAGACCCCCGGTCAGGGAGACGGAGAAACGGACCCTGGCACAGGCAGCGGCACAGAGACCCCCGGTCAGGGAGACGGAGAAACGAACTCTGGCACAGGCGGCGGCACGGAGACCCCCAGCCAGCCGGGAGAAGAAACTGACCCCGGCACGGATCCCGGAACAGAAACCCCTGACCAGCCCGGCGGAGACACCGTACCGGATCAGGATGTGGTGGACCCCGGCTTCTCCCAGGGAGGCATCCCCGGTGTGGACCCCGGCGTCATGGATGACATCAGGGACTGGTACACCTCCCTGCAGGAATCCCTGGACCGGATAGGAACGGCCCTGGGGGATGCGGGAGACGCACTGGCCAGTCTCGGTACAGCTCTGGAGCAGGCCGGAGATGCCCTTGACAAGTCAGGCCTGTCTCTGGATTCCATACAGGACAACCTGGAGATCAACTGGACCGACGTACAGGCAGCACTGAATACAGCCCACAGCGCCACGGAGGCCCTCAGCGGCGGCATGCAGCACCTGGATGACGCCCTGGCAGGACTGGACGGCGCCATCGCTGCGGTTGGACCCCTGACAGACAAGCTGGGGGAGATGGTGGGCAGTCTCACGGACGCCTCGGACGCCGGCGCGGAACTGAGCCGCCATCTGAAGGATGCCTTTGATGTGATCCGGGATACGGTGGCTGTTCTGGCGGACGACAGTGCGGTCAGCCTCACCCCTCTCGGCCAGCCGGTGCGGGACGCCAGCGACAGCCTCTTCGGAGCCCTCTCCCAGGTCTCTGGATGCCTGAGCGGCCTCAGCGGGGCCGTCGGCACGGCCGGGGATACGCTTACAGAAGATCTGCGGGCCATCAGCATGCAGGTGGACCGGATCTTCAGCCTCCTGGTGGATGCGGTGGATGAGGTCCAGACCTCTGCAGCCCCCGAGGACATCGTAGGGGACAACAGCGAGGCGGACATCGACGCCACCCGCATGGGCAAGACCGCCTCCTGCGTCAATACGGGCATCATCGAGGGGGACCGCAATGTAGGCGGGATAGCCGGAGCCGTAGCCGTTGAATACAGCCTGGACCCGGAGGACGACGTCTCCCGCATCCAGTTTGGAAGCACCTATGAGCTGAAGGCCATCCTCCAGAAGTGCATCAACCGGGGCACCGTCACTGCAAAGCGCGACTGCTCCGGCGGGATTGCAGGCAGGATGGACCTGGGCACCGCCATCGACTGCCAGGACTACGGCAATGTCACCAGCACAGGCAGCTATGTAGGCGGCATTGCAGGCTATGCGGACTCCGCTCTGCGCTGGTGCTGGTCCCGGGCGGATCTCTCCGGCACGGAACATGTTGGCGGCATCGCCGGCTGGGCCGACCGGATGACAAACTGCTGTGCCATCTCAGCCGTTCTTGAGGGTACGGAACACGTGGGCAGCATCGCCGGGAATGCAGACGCAGCCAGCGGCGAGCTCAGAAACAACCGCTTCATCGACACGGGCACAGCCGGTATTGACGGCATCAGCTACAGCGGCATCGCCGCCCCTGTCAGCTATGAGGTACTGGCCGCTGAATACGGCGTTCCGGAGGAGTTTCTCACCTTTACCCTGACCCTCATGGCAGACGGTGAGGTGACAGCCAGCATTCCCTTCCAGTACGGGCAGGACCTGAGCGCCCTGAGCCTGCCCCCTGTCCCCGAGAAGGACGGCTTCTACGGCGCATGGCCTGCGTTTGACACCTCCGGGCGGCTTTCCAGCCTGACCGTAGAGGCGGTCTACACCCCCTGGGTCACCGTGGCCGCCAGCATGGAAACAGACGGAGAGAAGGCCCTGGCCCTGGCAGAGGGTGAGTTTACAGAGGATGTCACCCTCACTGTCCAGGACAGCAGCGAGCCGCCTCCCGGCGGGGCAGATAACGCCGACGTGTGGGACGTATCCCTTCAGGGTGCGGATTCCGTCTCCTCCGTCCCGGTCCGGCTCCTCAACCGCTCGGGCCGTTCTGCAAAGGTCTTTGTCCTCAGGGACGGAAAATGGACAGGCGTGGACTTCAAGGTCAACGGCAGCTATCTGATGCTCACCATGGACGGACCCTCCGCCACCTTCTGCATAGAACCTGCTGTGCAGTCCCTCCCGGTCCCCGTACTGGCGGGAGCCGCCGCACTGGTTCTGGCTGCTTTGCTGGCCGCTGCCTGGGGCATGTTCAGGAAACACAGAAAGAAAAAAGCCG
>CAYYHY010000002.1:25830-43359 GCA_964471855.1 uncultured Oscillospiraceae bacterium
CTGGCCGCTGCCTGGGGCATGTTCAGGAAACACAGAAAGAAAAAAGCCGGAAGCGCAGAACCTCCAGCGAAATAATGAGAACCAGCGGCCCTCCGTCTGTCATGGCGGGAAGCCGCTGGTTTTTTCTGTATTATGCCGGAATCAGACCGAGCCGGTACAGGGCCATGCCAATCATCCTGCTGTGGTCAAAGGCCAGCCCGCCTTCTTCTGCAACTGTTACAGTCACATTCTCGCAGGCGGGACCCAGCTTCACGGAGGTGACACTGAATTTCTCAGTGAAGGAGAATTCACCGGAGCGGAAGGACACCTCCGTCCAGCCGTCTGCTGTCCGGGCTGGCTGCAGATCAAACCAGCGGGCATCTGCCGCGTCGTCACCGGCCTGTATCTCGTCTGCCCTGGACTGGGGGATCACAGCTGCAAAGCACTGGGTTACAACCCAGTCCCGGGGGTCCCGTCCCGGACTGCTGAAGCAGCCTACCGGACCGATGCTCACACCGTCGAGACTGGTCTCCTCCTTCAGTTCCCTGACTGCAGTCTCCTCAATGCTCTCCCCCTCCTCGGCAAAGCCCCCGGGCAGGGCCCAGCGGCCGATGCAGGGGTGGTTCTTCCGCCGGATCAGGAGAAGCTTCAGGCTGCCCTCTCCCCTGATAAAGACAGCCATATCCGCTGTCAGAGACGGCTTTTTGTAGTCGCCGGGACGGTACTGGGCCAGAAACTCAGCCTCCGTCCTGCCCATGCTGTCCCGCAGTTCCTGTTCCAAAACTGAGCACTCCTCTCTCCTGCCGGTCAGCCCCTGCCGTAGTCGGTATAGACTCCGTAGCAGCCGAGATCCAGCAGCCTCTTCTGTTCCTCTGCGCCGTTGACCGTATGCACATACAGGGGCGTCCGGGCCTGGTTCAGGATATTAATGTAGTCCGGCAGTTCTGCCAGTTCCAGCGGGAACGTCAGACCGGCCAGCTTGTGGTTCAGGGCAAAATCCCGCAGCTTCCCTGCATTGGTCTTGTCCCTGTACGGCATCGCATAGACTGTCAGAATGATATTGTTGAACCCCAGGGCCTTGACGGCGTCATACTCAGCATAGCTGTAAATCTGGACGATAAACTGATCCCTGAGCGCCGGATAGCGCTCCGCAATCACCTTTGCGCCTTCCACATTCCGCTCCTTGATGTCCGTTACGATTTTCACATCCGGATGCAGCAGTGTCCAGGCCGCCAGCTCGGCCAGCGTGGGTGAGGTGTAGTTGCATTTAATGGAGCGCTCCTGCTCAAACTGGGTCATGGAGAGCGGCTTGCCGTCCTGGGAGTAGTTTGTGGCCCAGTCGTGCACACCAACCAGTTCCCCGTCCGAGGTCCAGTTGAAATCCGCCTCGATGTACCGGTAGCCAAGCCGGTAAGAGTGGTTCATCGCCTCCAGGCTGCTGCTGCCCGCGAGGCCCCAGTCCGTGATGCCGCCCGCATGCATTATATATTTCGACGGCTCTGCCACTGCTTCAGATTTGGAGGACTGTCCCATGACTGACTGGATCATCTGTACCCCCTGCGCAGTCAGGTTTGGAACCGAATTAAAAATAGACATGCAAAGGCAGAGTGCCGCAACAGCTCCGGTAAAGTTCATCCCCCGGCATACCTCCTGAATTTGAGAATCAGACCGCAGCTCAGCCGGAGGGTCTGCCCGATTCCTGCTGAATATGCCTGCGCCCGGCTGAACCGGGGCATGAACAGCAGTTCGCTTTCCTATTATACACCTTCCCGGTTCCTTTTGGAAGGGGGCAGCACCCCCCTTTTGGAACAGGCGCAGGTACCGGCATCCCCCATGCCAGGGGCATCGCCTGGAGTGCTCAATAGATGAAGCCTGACGGCGGGCATCACCCCCGGCGGACCGCATGCCAGATGTGCCCCGCAGTCGCACTTTTGAACTGCCCCTGTTCTCAGGGGACACATGCGGGCGCGGCACTGAACCGGCGATCTGCCTCTTCCGTGGCGGCACAGATTCTGTCAGAAACGGATGTGCTGTGTCCCGGCAGCTTTATTCCCAGTGTCATCTCTGCCGGGGCGGTACCCCTGACCCCAGCACGCATCTGTACGGTTCAGCCAGGAGCAGATCCCTTCAGTTTCTACTTGCACAGGGCTTTGCGCCGTTTCCTCCCAGCCGGCGCCGTGAATGTGCCGCTGAACAAGGTGTTCAATGTCTTGACACTGCACTGTCTGCTTGCTACAATTTCTCCGGCACTTTTTCCAACAAACAAGGAGGTATCGTTATTCATGAAACTGCTGACAAAGCGTCTTCTGTCCGCCTTCATGGCGCTGGTCATGGTTCTCTGTCTGCTCCCCGCTGCAGCGCTGGCAGACGAGAGCACCACCACTTTAGACAGCGTCTGGAAGGACAGAAGCCCGCATACCCAGCTGTATGTTCTGACCACCAAGCCCGGGCAGAGCTATCCTGTGTACGGCGCAAAATATGAGCCCAACGGAGGGGTCCTGTACGGCCGCACCGACCTGGGAGGGTTCCTGCCTGATGGCAGCTACGGCAACCTCAATACTCAGGAGGCATCAAACGAGTCCATTATCGGTCACTACTATGGAACCAACTCTTTCTCGGCCACCCCTCTCAGCAAATTCGAGTACAATTTTAATCCTGTTCTGGCAGACGGTCAGCATACCTTCCTGCTCTACCTGAACTTTGACAATGAGGGCGCCGACTGCCCCAGAGTGGTTGCAGGCGAGTATGATGCCAGTCTGCAGCAGCTCTTCCAGTATCTGAACACCTTCACATGCCCTGTATTCGTCAGAATCGGCGGCGAGTGCAACGTATGGACCACAGCAACGACACCTCAGGACTTCATCAGCGCCTATCAGCATATTGCGCAGATCGCCCGTGCCGCCGCCCCCAATGTGGCTCTTGTTTTCTCCCCCAACTTCAGTTCTGCACACAGGGTGGACATGGACACCTTCTATCCCGGCGACCAGTATGTGGACTGGGTTGGCGTCTCCCTCTACTACAATCCGTCAGCCGGTCAGGGTGAAAAACAGGATGAATTCCTGGGCCGCGGCGAAATCTTCGCAGACCCCATGCTGAACATTCAGCAGGTCGTCAATCTGGCCGGTCTCCACAACAAGCCTGTCATTGTGACGGAAGGCGGAACCGCCAACAAACTGAACGGTCAGGACTATACTGATTTTGCCGCTGTGCGCATGCAGAAAGCCATGGCCTTCCTCCCCATGGTGTATCCCCGGGTCAAGGCCATTGTAAACTCCGACTACAACCCTTCAGCACCGGATACGACCCTGTTAAACCTGACCTTCTATGACAATCCGACCATCACATCTGCGGTCCGCAATGCTGTCAGCGGTGCAGGCAACTACCGCAGCGACTACAACGGCGCCGGTCTGTACCTGACTCCTCTGTCTGACAGTCCGAACCTGGCTGACACCCCTGACGGTGACATCCATTTCACAGCCTACACCTACTCACCCACAAAACTGACCGCCACCTTCACCGTTGACGGACAGACCGTCGGCACCAGCAGCGACTACCCCTACACCTGCGACGTCAGCCGCAGCGTACTTGCATCCGGCACCCATACTGTCGCCGTCTCCTTCAGCAACGGTCAGAGTGTCTCCTACACTGTCGCCGGTGCCGGCGGCTCCGGCACTCCTTCCACCCCCTCCGATCCTTCCTCTGACACACCCAGCAAGTGGGCTGAAGAAGAGGTCGGCAAGGCCGTCTCCCTCGGTCTCGTCCCTGAGAGCCTCCAGAGCAAGTACACCGCCAACATCAACCGCGGTGAGTTTGCTGCTCTTGCCGTGACCCTCTACGAGACCGTCACCGGCAAAGAGATCACTGACCGCAAAACCTTCCCCGATACCAGCGACGAGAACGCGCAGAAGCTCGGATCTCTTGGCGTTGTGCAGGGTGATCAGTACGGCAACTACAATCCTGCCGGAATCATCGACCGCCAGCAGGCGGCTGTATTCCTGGCCAGACTGGCAGAGGTCGCCGGCAAGCCCATGACCGCAAAGCCGCTGACCTTTGCAGACAGCAGCACAATCAAGGACTGGGCCGCGAAGGAAGTCAGTCTTGCATACGGCTCCGGTGTCATGGAGGGCGACGGGAACAACTTCAACCCCACCCAGCAGTACACCCGTGAGCAGAGCATCCTGACCATGTACCGCCTGTACACCTATTTCAACGGCTGATCCTGTCTCTTTCCAAATGCACCCGGCATCCCGCCGGGTGCATGTCTGTTCCGGTCTGAATACGCAAACGGCGCCTGCCGGCTGTCACGGTCCCATGGAACCGGCAGCGGACAGGCGCTGTATCATTCTGCTTCTGATTTTTACGGCATGACAGACAGGCGGATGCGGCGGAGGACGACCCGCCCCTTTTTTCCAACGTAGCGGACCCGGGCCATCTTCTGGGCTTTCTCGTACAGCCTGTCAATCTCCTCCCCGTGGGGCAGGGGATCCTCTTCAAAGGTCTCAATCTTCTTCCGGATGCTGCTGAACTGGAGGCAGTAGAGCATCTTGTACCAGAGGTCGCTCTCCCGGGAGGTCTCCCGGCGCCAGTAGACGCCGAACTGTTCCTCCATGGGGGCGTACATGATGGCGTTCATTTCCTCCTCGGTATAGTAGCCCGCCTCGATGGCCATGGGGACAATGTCCGTGCCGGGGAGGAAGTTCAGCCCGTGGAGCTGGAGCTCATAGGGTCCGACCATCTTCTTGGCCAGCCAGTAGCTCTCCTTCAGGTCCTCAATGGTCTCAAAGGGGTGCTGCAGCATGAAGTCATAGCTGCACCAGAAGACCCCGGACTCCCGGATAATGCGGGTGGCGTCGATGATGTCCTGCTGGCTCTCGTAGCGGTGGAAGACATCCCGGCGGATATGCTCCGAACCGGACTGGATGCCCATGATAACCTCCGTCAGACCCACCTTCACCAGCTTCTTCAGCACCTCGGGGTCCACCATCTTGGGGTGGGTCCAGATGGTGAAGGGCAGATTGATGTGCTTCTTGTACTCAACCACAAACTCATCCACCCAGCCGGGGAGATTGGGGAAGATCTCATCATAGAAGTGCACAAACGCAATGTGTCTGCACTCCTTCTTGGCCTCTTTCAGCTCGTCTATGATGCTCTTTACCGACCGGGTCCGGACACCCCGCACGCCCTTCGGCAGCAGCCGCCGCAGGTTCTCGCAGCAGCAGTAGGAGCAGGTGAAGGGGCAGCCCCGGGATGCGATCACCTCGTAGCTCAGGGTGTCCAGCTGGGGGTCCCCCTGCACGAGCCTGTCCTCATCGATGAAGCATGCGTTTTTGCTGTGGACCACCGGAATTCCGTACACATCGATGTCATTGGGCAGTGCGCCGATGGGGTTTGTTACGACTGTATCCCCACGCATGAACACAAGCCCCGGGATCTTCTCCGCGTTCTCCGAGCGGCTCTCCTCCGGCCCCTTCATGGCGGCAGCCAGGCTGCACATGGCATCCTCGCCGTCGCTGCGGATGACATAGGGAACCTTCCGCTCCAGGAAGTACTCCGGGAACATGGTCGCAAAGGCCCCGCCGCACACCACAGGGATGTCGAAGCTGTTCTGGATCATGCTGATCACTGCGTTGATAGTGTCCAGGTACATGGAGCTCATCACCGACAGCCCGATCAGGCTGGGGCTGCAGGTCTCAATCTCCTGCTTCAGCAGTTCCAGCTCCCTGTCCGTGGTCCTGCGGGGATGCAGGCTGTTGAAGTCCTTGTAGTACACCGTCCGGACTCTGTACCCGCCCCGGAGCAGTGCGGCCTCCAGGTATCTGATCCCCAGAGCCTTCTTGTTGTAGAATGCGACCAGCAGGACATCTGCTTCGGCAGCTGCGCTGCTCTCTGTACTCATTGTCATCCGCCCTTCATGGTATCATGCTTTCCCTCTGCCGCCGGGGCAGAGGGGAAATGCTGTGAGAAAAGCGCCTGCCTGCGGCGCCAGCTCATCTGAGCCGGGAACAGGCAGGCGCTGCTTGCTTTTTATGGCTGCATCTCTGCAGGCGGGATTTCCTGTCCTCCGGGGACTGCGGGCACAGTTCCAGGATCTGCAGGCTGGGTGCCCTGTGGGATACCGCCGGGCTCAGTCACCCCGCCGCCGGGCACGGTCCCCGGCTCGCTGGGGGCCGGCTCGCCTCCCCCGGGCACAGTACCTGGATCTTCAGGAACCGGCTGGTCCCCGCCAGGTACAGTCCCGGGATCTTCGGGAACCGGCTGGTCCCCGCCCGGCACAGTTCCGGGATTCTCGGGAACCGGCTCGTCCCCGCCCGGCACGGTTCCGGGATCTTCAGGAACCGGCTCGTCTCCGCCAGGTACAGTTCCGGGTTCTCCTGGGACCGGTTCATCTCCCCCAGGCACGGTTCCCGGATCTTCAGGGACCGGCTCAGTTCCAGGGTCTTCCGGGACGGGTTCGTCTCCGCCGGGCACAGTACCAGGATCCCCTGGGGTGCTTTCCGACCCGCCGGGCAGAACTCCCGGCACTCCGGGGACGTTCTCTGACCCGTCAGGCACATCTCCCGGCTCCTCCGGTGTGCCTGTTCCGCCGGATACGTCCGGACCGCCGGGCAGACTCTCAGAGCCGGCCGGGATCTCCTCTGAGCCTGCCGGCTCGCTGGATTCCCCTCCGGGCGGGTTTCCAGTACCGCCGCCCTGATTTCCGCCGTTTCCTCCGGGTCTGAACCAGGGCCATGCTGGAAATCTGTCTGTACCGCCAGGTCTGGTTCCTGTTCCTCCGCCTCCCTGGTTTCCGGTTCCGCCGCCCGGCTGGATATCTGTACCGCCGGGCACTTCCCCTGTGCCGCCGGGGATGCTCTCAGCACCTCCAGGTACTTCCGCCGGAATGCTGGATGTACTCCCGGCTGCGCCGGGTACCTCCACCGGATCGCCGAGGAAACTTTCTTCACTGCCGATGCTGCCGGCCCCTTCGGGCACAACCTCTGTTTCCCTGTAGTACTGGGCATCAAGAAACTGCTGCACGGCATTCTCCTCATCGGCAGGGAGTTCCGTTGTCAGTTCCCCGTCCTTCAGGTACAGTCCGGAGGAGTGGAGCAGCGGGGTGATCTCCCGCACATTGCGGACCAGCTGCATAAATCCGGGACCTTCCCAGCCGCACAGATCAAACAGCTTCGGCATGAGGTAGCATCCGGAAAAGTCCCCGCCGTCTCCCGTGAAGTCATTCCCCAGCACCTGCTTTGCTGCCGTGTTGGCCCAGATCAGATAGGGGGTCGCGTAGTACTCATAGAACCCCTCAAGGGTAGCTGTGTCAAAGTTTATGCCAAGGTTCCTGTATACTTCATTTCCGTTTCCGCCCCAGGGCTTGTGGTCGCCGAACAGGACAACGACCACCGGCTCCTCCATCTGTTCTACCACATCCACCATGCCTGCCAGGTCCGCGCAGGTTTTGGATACTCCGTCGAGATAGTGGTTGAGGATGTTCCTGTCGTCCTCCTCCAGCACCACATCCGGTCCGAGCCAGTCCCTCTCGTAATCCGGCGTGTCCAGATACGGACCGTGGTTCTGGAGCGATACGGAGAAGGAGAAGCAGGGACCGTCCTGGATTCTCTCCTTCAGCTGGTCTGTCAGTGTCTGCACCAGCAGATCATCCGACCTTGCAACGGCCTTCTCCGGGGACAGATAGGCAGCGTAGTGGTTCTCGCTGAACCAGTACTCCTGAAACCCGAGATACCGGTTGATATTCACCCTGTCGTAGAAGTCCTTGACATGCATGTGGCTCCCGAAGGTCTGATATCCCTGGTTTCTCAGATACCACACATAGGAGTCCACAGGTCTGGTAAACTCATCATGCTTTGAGTAGCCGGCCAGGAAGGCCCACTCCGTATCGACGGTACCGCCGCCAAAGATATTGGTCAGCAGCCGCCCGGATACGCTCCTGTCCGAAAGCTCATGCCAGGGGGCATACGCCTCCTGCACACCCGGGCTGTCCGCCAGGACCGGGAAATCCGTAAAGTCTGCGAAGGCCTCCAGCATGATTCCCAGCACGGACACCTTCCTGTCCTCCGGTATGTCCGCATCCTGATAGTCCCGGAAGGTCTCCTCCCCCGACTCGATGTCATGCACCTCGTCGGTTATGTTCAGAAGCTCCCTGCTGCTGTACAGGAAGGAGTAGATGTTTCCCTTTGAGATGTACAGATGGGTGTCAAAGAGGGGATTGATGTTCTCCCCGTTGTCGATCTGCTCGTAGATGCCGCTGTCCAGATAGAAGACAGAGAAGCAGACTGCGGCCATCGCCGCACAGGAGGCAGCGGAGAAGAGCCGCTCCCGCACCCTGATTCTGCTCCGGGGTACCAGGAGCAGCGCCAGCACCGTGCCGGCTGCCAGAGTGCCCAGCACCAGCTGCAGCGGCCAGACCGGGTCAAATTCAAAGCGGCCGGCAAACTCCATGCCCTCGTTTGCCACACGGAGATCTGCCGCCAGGAAGGGATCTGACCGGAACTGTATCTTGTAGAAGTTGACCAGGGCGATGGCGCCCGGCAGAAAATGAGCTGCGGGAAACGCCAGCCAGGCCCGGTCCGTAAGGAGAAAGACTGCCCACATGACCAGCAGGGGCATCAGCAGGTTCAGAAACACCAGCTGCGGCAGTTTAAAATAGGAACTGAACATCTCGCTGCCGTCCAGAGTGGCATACGAGTTGGCCCCAATCCAGAGGGCGGCAAGACCGGAGACGAGTCCCAGCACCGTCACCGAAAAGGCGATCCAGATCCTTCCCAGCAGTCTGGTCCGGAATGACGCCTCCGGAGCGGTAATCTTCCTTAAAAGCAAATGAACTGCCCCCAGTATGTCACATCTGAGAGGCACCAGCCGGCTGTACCGGAGCAGGCCCCGCGCGGTTCACTTCAGGAGCAGCCAGCCGGCAGTACTGGCAGAACTGTTCCAGTCCTGCCAGATTCAGCCAATACCGGATGAATCAGTCCTTCCTCCGCAACGGTAAAAGAATACATGAAGAACAGTAACAATTCAAGATACATTTTTGAATGATCAGCGGGTGTGCCTGTGGGAATCAGAGCCTTCCCGCAGCTTCTGAGGAAGGTCTAAAGACCCGCCGCCTGGAACATGTCTGCAATCTCCTGTGCGCTCTCCACCATGCCCCGCTGAATCCATGTCTCCACCCAGCCGTACAGCCCGTAGGCTGCAAAGGCCGCTGCATAGGCCTCCTCCCTGGACTGACCGGTTCTGAGACCGCAGAGGTCCAGTATGACGTCCTTCATCAGGTGCACCAGGCCCCGCTTCTGCAGCAGCGTGCAGAAATCCCGGTGACCCTCCAGGCAGGTAAACACCGCCAGCAGGACCTCATGGAGGGGGCGGTCCCCGCTGCCCTCCAGTCTGCACCCTGTGAATATCTCCCCGATGCGGCGGCGGAGCACATCCTCCTTCACCTGGAAGTTCCTGTAGAAAGAGGAGCGGCCGACTTCCGCCCTGGCGCACAGTTCGCTGACAGAGATCTCCTCAAGGCTCTTCTCCTCCAGCAGGGAGAGCATCGCCTCGGTGATGCGGCTGACCACATATGCATTCCGCCCTCCGTTGCTCATGGGGGACACATGTTCCTTCTCCTGCTCCATCTGATGTTCCTCTCCTGACGGCACTGCACCGGCGAAACAGATGTTTCGGCGAAAGGATAGCACGCCCCGGTCATGCTGTCAAGAACCGCCCCGGAGGGTACCCGCCGCAGCGCAGCCGCCACCGGTGACACACATCTCCCCTTCTGTCCCGTTTTCCTCTCCTCCCTTGACGGCATCCTGTGGAAATGATACATTTGTACCGGCGATACAGATGTTTCACCGCTCTGTCTGAAGGACAGACAGAGCACCCAGTTTTTCGGAGGTCAGTGAGACATGAAGCATAAATGGATCCTCGCTGCAGCGGTGCTGGCCGCCGCCGGCTTCGTCCTGGGGCGGCTTGCGGTCCGGGCCTTCCTGAACCTGCTGCCGGGCGGCACCCTGTTCGGAGGTGACTTCCTGTGAGCAGAAAGAAAGAGGAACAGCCGGAACATGACCGGAAGAAAGGGGGACTCAGGCGGATGCTGGCAGGTGCAGCCATTTTTTCGCTGTCTTCCTGGCCGGGGCGGTCAGCAGAACGCTCCCTCCCTCCTGGGCCCGCAGTTACAGGGTGAACTGGGACAGCAGCGTCGGAACGGTGTACCGGAACCTGCCCTATGGCGAGGGGGAGGCAAACCGGTTTGACCTCTGTGTACCGGCTGAACGGTCCAGGGACAGTTTCAGCCTGGTGGTCTGCCTCCACGCCGGCGGATTCACCTCGGGGGACAAGGCGGATGACCATGAGATGCTGAAATGGCTGTGCTCGAAGGGGTATGTGGCCGCCGGCATCAACTGTACCCTGCGGGATGCAGCCCATCCCCAGGCCAGTGTCCTGTCCCAGTCCCTGGAGATCCGGGACAGCATCCCGGCAGCTGTTGCAGAAGCAGAGAAACTGGGGTATCATATTGCTGACATGGGGATCTCCGGCGGCTCCGCCGGTCACTGTCTGGCCATGCTCTATGCATACCGGGATGCGGACATCTCCCCGGTCCCCGTGCGCATGGTCTTCGGCGGAGCGGGGCCCTCCAGCTTCTATCCCGGGGACTGGTCCTGCTATGGGCTTGACGGGGATACGGAGGAGACCCCGACCGCAGCGGCCGGACTCTTCAGCGTCATGGCCGGAAGGGAGATCACCCCCGAAATGATCGGTACGCCGGCGTATGATGAGGCCGTCAGGGACATCTCCCCCCTCCTGTGGGTAAACGGCAGCACAGTCCCCTCCCTGATGGCATACGAGGCCTGTGACAGGGTCCAGTCCTTCCAGGCCTCCGTGCGGCAGGACAGAGCGCTGACAGAACATGGCGTCCCCCACGACTGCATCGTCTTCCCCCACTCCGGCCACGGACTCCAGAACGACAGCAGGGAGTACCGCCGGTATTATCAGCTGATTGAGGAGTATCTGGACCGGTACCTGCCCGTCTGACAAGAGAGGTGACCTGCTGAGACCGTGAAGAACGTTCCAAAAACTGCACTGGCTGCGGCGGCTGTCTGCGCTGTCCTGTGCGCTGCGCTGCTCGCCTTTGCCGGGTGCTCTGCTGGGACCGGTGCCCGCAGTGAGACCCCGCCGGAACCGGCCGCAGGGCTTGATACGAAGTATAACGCCGACGGTCCTCTGCGTGTCTCCTCCCTGGTGACAGAGGCCCCGGACACTGTCTGCCAGAAGTATACAGTCTGGTATCCGTCCGAACTGGAGGACAGCAGCAGGGAGTACCCGCTGGTGATCATGGCAAACGCCACCGGCATGCGGGCTTCCCT
This sequence comes from uncultured Oscillospiraceae bacterium, assembly GCA_964471855.1. Lineage (GTDB taxonomy): Bacteria > Bacillota > Clostridia > Oscillospirales > Oscillospiraceae > Lawsonibacter. The sequence continues at coordinate 37,158 of CAYYHY010000002.1, forward strand.
GTACGGGGAGATCTTCCGCCGCCTGGCCTCCTGGGGGTTCATCGCCGCCGGCAATGAGGATGAAAACTGCCGTTCCGGGGCTTCCTCCGCTGCCACCCTGGACTTCGTTCTGTCCCTGAACAGCGACCCGGACAGCCCGCTGTACCGGAAAGTTGATACAGAGCACATCGGGATCGCAGGTCACTCCCAGGGCGGCGTTGGCGCCGTCAATGCAGTGACACGGCAGGAGAACGGCTCCCTCTATGCAGCCCTCTGCCTTGTCAGCATCACCTCCTCCTACTGGAGCCGGGAGGATGTCTTCGGACCGGAGTGGGACTACGACATCTCCGCCGTGAACATTCCCTGCCTCATGACCGCAGGCACCGGGGAGACCGATGCCGGGACATCGGAGGACGCCTCCGATCCGGAGGGACAGGGCTTCTGCCCCCTGTGGAGCCTCCGGGCCAGCTTCGACGCCATGCCGAAGGGAGTTCCCCGGGTCGCAGCCCGCCGCACCGGTGCGGACCATGTGGAGATGCTCCGCCAGTCTGCGGGCTTCATGACCGCCTGGTTTGCCTTCTGGCTTCAGGGGGATGAGGAGGCAGGTCACGCCTTCTTCGGAGAGGATGCAGAGATACTCACCAGTCCGAACTGGCAGGATGTACAGACCATCGAACCCTGATCATGCAGCCCTCCGTCCGTGCACAGCCGGGCGGAGGTTCTTCTGTCCATGCTGCAGGGGCAGAATCATGTGATCTGTCTCCAGTTTAAAGACAGCCTCAGCCGGTGCGCCGCAGACCCCGCCGCTCCTCTGCTCCCCGCTTGCGTTTTCATGGAGCAGGGATTACAATATTCTCATATTAAAACAGGAGGAGATGCCGGCATGGATCAGGTATTTGAGGTTATCCGCACCCGGCGGAGCACCCGCAGCTTTGCAGACAGACCTGTTGACCAGGAACTCCTGGACCAGGTCCTGGAGGCGGGACGGTACGCCCCCAGCGGCGGCAACAGCCAGACCGCACACTTCCTTGTCATCCGCAGCCGGACCGTCATGGACACCCTGGCCGCGCTGGTTAAGCAGGAACTGGCTGCCATGGAGGTCACAGAGGGCATGTACCGCTCCCTGGCCAATGCCATCCGCAATGCGAAGAAGGAGCACTACGTGTTCCACTACAGCCCGCCCGTCCTCATCCTCGCCGCCAACCAGAAGGACTACGGGAATGCCATGGCCGACTGCGCCTGCGCGCTGGAGAACATGATGATCATGGCGAACGCCCTGGACCTGGGCACCTGCTGGATCAACCAGGTGCGCTGGCTCACCGAGAACCCCGTCATCCTGGACTTTCTGCACACCCTGGGCCTGTCGGACAGCGAGCGGATCTTCGGCGGCCTCTCCCTGGGGTGGGCGGACACGGAGGACGGACTGCCGGTCCGCACGCCTCTTCCCCGCCACGGCAACCCGGTGACCTGGATCGACTGAAACGGCAGAGGAAAGCTGCGGCTGACCCTCACATCTTTCCCCGCTGTCCGGAGTCGGACGGCGGATCACGCATCCGGGAAAGGGGCGGTGCACATGGGCCGGAAGGCATCCGGGCAGGAGCGCACGGACATCATCGAGCGGCGCCAGAAGAACGGGTCCACATATGTGTACCGCCGTGTCAGCGCATATGACAGCGAAAAGGGATATTACACCTGCAGGGAGCAGAAGCTCCTGGGGAAGAAGCTTCCCGGGTCGGACGAGATCATCCCCACCAGACCGAAGGCCCCGAATGGATCCGGGAAGGGTACCGCTCTTCCCCCGGAACCTGCAGACCAGCCTGCGGCCATCCCTGAGACTGAGCCGATGTCCCTCGCCGCCTCCCTGGGGGCAGCATGCGGCATCGACGAGGATATCCGCAGAAGCTGTGACGGGGAGACTGCCTCGCAGCTCATCGCCCTGGCCAGGTACTTTCTGATGAGCGGAGGCGCGCCGGTCTCCCGGATCGGCCGGTGGCAGCTGGCACATTCCATGGAGCCCTGTACCCGCCCTCTCTCCGGCGGGGAAATCCAGAACCTGCTGACCCTTGCCGGTCTGGACACCTCCGCGGTCCGCATCTTCTCCCTGACCCGGTCAGAGCGGCTGGAGGACAGGAAGGTCACCGTCTTTGACATCCCCTCCCGGGAGGAGTCCGCTGCGTTTGCGGGGGGAGGATGCATCGAGCCGGACAGGCTTTTCGTGTTCTGCACCGAAGACGGCTGCCACCCTGCATGCTGTGCCGCCGTTCCCGGCTTTCTGCAGGACGCTGCGGCGTTCAGCCAGGCTGCAGAGCAGGCAGATTCCCTGAACCTGAAGTGTACAGAGGTGGTGACAGAAGCCGGTCTCCGGCCGGAATTCAGCCTCCCTTCCCTTCTGCAGCTGCCCTTTGAGTTCATCACCGAAGTGCCCGTGGAAACGGACTGGGTGCGCTGCCAGGCGGACAGAGTTCTGGGCCGTCTCCAGGATGCGGAGAGTCTGTGCCCCGGAGAACCGGGCATCCGTGCCGTGACTGTCCCCCTGGATCCGCCGTCCGCCGGTGCAGACGGGGTGCCCGGCCGGCACCTGTACCTGCACGTCTTTCTGAACCTGCAGGAGCGGGAAGAGAAGAGCCTGGCTCTGGACAGAGCCCTCACCAGGCTGCGGGAGCAGATATCTGAAGGCGCAGATGCACTCACCCCCGCCGCCCGTGCCCTGGCCGGACAGTTTCTGGTGGTCCGTACAGACAGCGGAGGAAAGCCCCGGGCTGCCTTCAGGCACGACGCCGCTGCTGAAGCGAAGAAACACCTCGGTCTGCTGGTACTGGCAGCCAGCGGAGAGAGGGACGCCGCCAGGGCTCTGGAGAAGGTCAGGAAACGCCGGCAGATGGAGGCGTACCTCATGGGGGACAGGCAGCGGTTCAGCCACCCGGCGGCTCAGGCCGGGCTGAGGCTGGTCCGGTTTTTCGGCCTCTGCCTCTCTGACACCTTCACCGCAGCGGCAGAGCGCATCAGGGAGGACCTCTGCACCGGCAGCGGGGACGGGGATACCGGCCGGGAAGAGAACTCCGGGGCGGAGAAGTCCCTGAGGGACTGGCTGGAGACCACCCCGCCGGAGGACATCCTGGCGTGGTTTGCCGAGAAAGAGAACCTGCTTCTTCCTCCCCCTGCTGCATCCCGGGACCCGGCCGCCGGAGAGGCGGAGCGCGGCCGGCTCTTTCTCCGCCGGCTCAGGGGTCTCCCGTCCTGAGGGAACCGTCGCAAAAAATGCATTGACACCATGGTTAATACAGGGTAGAATAGACAGGCTTGTCAGGGGATGTCCCCCTGTCTCATGCCTTCGTAGCTCAGCAGGATAGAGCGTCCGCCTCCTAAGCGGAAGGCCGCGCGTTCGAATCGCGCCGAGGGTGCCAGATAAGACCGGCTTATGCAAGTTTTCTCCGGAAAGCGGGCATGGCCGGTCTCGTTTCTTTCTGCTGCGGTTTCATGAATCCCTGCCGTTCCGGGTTTTCTCCCCCTGCAGCAGAACACGGACGTCCCGTTTTCAGTACAGAACCCGGCGCCGTTTCTGCCCTCTCCCTGCTGAGGAACAGGCGCTGTTTCTGGTTGCAGTACTTGACATGGCAGGGCAGACGTCTGTATAATATCAATAATTTTTTCGTCCAGGAAAGCTCAGGTGATTGGCTCATGCCAGAGGACAGTTGGTTATCCATCCTCCTCATTATTGTACTTCTTCTGATGGGCGCCTATTTCGCCTCCAGCGAGATTGCGCTCAGTTCCGTCAACAGAGTCCGCATCCGCCTCCTGGCTGACAGGGGGGACAAGGGCGCCCGGAACGTCCAGTACATCCTGGACCACTTCGACAGGGCCCTGTCCACCATCCTGATCGGCAACAACCTCTCCCACATTCTCGCCTCCTCAACAGCCACCCTGATGGCCGCCCGGCTCTGGGGCACCAGCGCTGTGGCAGCCACCACCCTGGTGCTGACGGTGATCGTCTTCTTCTTTGCTGAACTTCTGCCGAAGACCATAGCAAAGAAGTACTCCGAGCGCTTCTCTCAGGCCGTCTCCGGTTCCCTGATTCTCATCATGCGCATCTGCACCCCATTCTCCGTCCTGCTGACCGCCATCGGCAACGCAGCCGCCTCGCTTCTCGTCAGAGGCGGGGACAGCGTTACAGAGGATGAGTTCCACGACATGGTGGAGAACATAGCCGAGGAGGGCAGCCTGGAGTCTGAGAAGGGAGAACTGGTGCAGTCCGCCCTGAGCTTCAGCGACCGCACAGTGGGAGAGATCCTCACAGCCAGGGTAGATGTGGACGCCATTGAGGATACCACCCCTCCGCAGGAGATCATCACCTTTATCAAATCCATCCGCCACTCCCGGATTCCTGTATACCACGAGACCATAGACAACGTTGTCGGCATTCTCTCCTGCCGCCGGTACGTCAAGGCTTACCTGAAGGACGGGGACAGTACGGACCTCCAGTCCGTCATGGATCCCCCCTTCTTTATCCACGAGAGCACCGAGATCGCCGACCTTCTGCCGGCCATGAACCGCCGCAAGGCCACCATGGCAGTCGTCACCGACGACTACGGCGGAGTGGCCGGTGTCATCACCGTGGAGGACGCCCTGGAGGAGATCGTCGGCGACATCTGGGACGAGGACGACGAAGTCGTGGAGAGCTGCGTTCAGGTAAACAGCCGCACCTGGGATGTGGACGCCTCCCTGACCATGGAGGCCTGCTTCCAGCGCATCGGCTATGAACCCGGCGGTGAAAATGAGGAGGAAGAGGAGGACCTGTCCCACAGAACCATGGTCAGCCTTGCACTGACCTCCTTTGACGCCATACCCCACGAGGGAGACAGCTTTGACTGGAAGGATCTGAAGATTACCGTGCTCCGCATGGACCGCCGCCGCATCCTCACCCTCCGCATTGAACGGAAGGAGGCGGATGCGCAGTGACACTTCTGGCATATGCAGCAGCAATTGTGGTCCTGCTCTGTTTCTCCGCCTTCTTCTCCGGCTCCGAGATTGCATACTCCGCCGCCAGCCGGACCAGGCTGGAGGCCAGCCACAGTCCCTCTGCCAGAACTGCTCTGTACATAACGGACAAGTTTGACCAGGCCCTGTCCGTCATCCTGATCGGCAACAACCTGGTGAACATCTCCGCATCCAGCGTGGCGACCCTGATGGCCCTGCTGATCGCAGGGGCGGACGCCAGCGTTTCACGACAGGACATGTTCTCCTCCGCCGCCTCTGTCATCCTCACCATCCTGGTTCTCATCTTCGGCGAGACCATGCCGAAAATAGTGGCCCGCCGCAACTCCCAGGGGTTTGCGCTGGCGGCGGCCCGCCCCCTCCGTTTCCTGATGTTCATTCTGCGGCCGGTCTCCTGGCTGATCTGCGGGATAGAAAACCTGATAACCGCTCCCCTCAAGGGCGAGACCCTGGCCGAGGATGAGGAGGCGGAGGCCGCTGAGGAGGAGCTCATCGACCTCATTGAGACCAGCGAGGACGAGGGGATCATCGACGAGGGGCAGTCTGAACTGCTCCAGAACGCCCTGGATTTTACAGAGATCTCCGCCTACGAGGTCATGACCCCTCGTGTGGACATGGAGGCCCTGGAAATTGACGACGACCCGGAGGAGATCCGCCAGATCGTGGAGGAGGCCGGCTACTCCCGCCTGCCTGTCTACGACGAGCGCCGGGAGCGGGTCATCGGGGTGCTGTATCTGAACCACTACTACCGCGCCCTGCTGGACGGTCCCGTGACAGATCTGCATCCCCTCCTGATTCAGCCAGTGTTTGTATACAGGTCCATGAAACTGCCCGCCATCCTCTCTATGATGCGCCAGCAGCAGACCCACATCGCCGTCGTAACCGACGAGTACGGCAGCACCATCGGCATCATTACCATGGAGGACGTGCTGGAGCAGATCGTGGGGGACATCTGGGACGAGACTGACGAGCCTGTGGACGAAGTGGTGGAGCGCAGCGAGCACGAGTACGAGCTGAACGGCGACGTCACCATCGGGGAACTCTGTGAACTGACCGGCTGGCACGAGGACTCCATTGAAACCGAGTCCGTAAACGTCAGCGGCTGGACGCTGGAGAATTTCGGCACCTTCCCCAGCGCCGGGGACTCCTTTACATTCAGGAACGCATCTGTCACTGTACTGGAGATGGAGGACCTGCGCGTCAGCAGGGTGCTTGTCACCCTCCACCCGGT
>CAYYHY010000003.1:0-24900 GCA_964471855.1 uncultured Oscillospiraceae bacterium
TTCCCCTCATCATCAGCTGAAATTGTATATCCAACAATATCCTGTCTGCCTGTAACCTCTTCTACTGTAAAGGCGGGTAATGTATCCGTTCCTCCCCACTCGTACGTTACCTCAGTTTCCGTTAAATAGATCTTATCGATAGTCGTCTGGTGTCCAAGTTGATCATCGAATGAATAAACTCCGTACAGCAGACCGTCCTTATAATTGTATGTTAAGTCTGTGTAAACATTCTCCAGCGTAGTAATATAGGACTGGTCAAGAGTTACAGAGTCAGCCAGCATGTCTTCGTACTTGATTCCATACAGTTTGCCGTCTTCTGTCTGCGCAAAGACAAGACCATTTACATACTCTGCAGCGGTAAATTCTACTCCTTCACAGGCAAAGACACTTGTCTCGTTCTGGTTGACATTACTGTCGAAGGAGACCCACTTGCTGCCGCCCCAGCCGTCAAACTGGAAGCCGGTAAATTCTCCGTAAGGTTCGCCGCTGCCGTTTAGGTTGATGCCGTAGTAAGTCTCATTGCTTGCATAGTCGCACACGGCAACAACAACTTTATTCCCGAACTGCTCCTTGTAATTGCTCAGATCATATGTAATCTCTTTGGTGCCGCCCTCTTCAGATTCGGCCATGTTGGGATAAATATACTCGATTGGATCTTCAGTCGTAACGCCGTTCATGATAACGACAGCTGCCACATAGCGGTCGTCCTGAACCTTGAAATGAAGTATGTTGTTCTCATCAACTGTAAACTTCTCTTCTTCTCCAACAACAGTAGGAGCCTCGTTGTCAACTGTAAATTTCCATGACAGGGTTGTTCCCGGGTTGCCAATATACTTTTTCAGATCTGTACTTCTTGTACCCGTTTCTTCCTCTTTGTCGTAATCCGGCGCCTGAGTGCCGTACTCCGGAACTGCTACAAAGGAAACCATGAATTCCGTGCCGTCTGCCAGCAGGTTTCCGTCCGCATCTGTCCCGTCCCAGTCGATCCCGATTCCGTAATCGGCCGTCACGTCGTACCACTGTGCAGCGGAGTCGTAGTAGAAGGATGCAAACAGGGAGCGGTCGAAATTAACATATGCCTGATCTTCATAGTAGATTTTTGACAGATCTGCTGTCCCGTCTTCCTTGACTCCGGTTATGAATACATCAAAGTCAGAAGCCGCGCGGATCAGAGTCGGGAACACAGCGAACAGTTTCCACTTCGGATCAGCCGTGTTGTACGAGTTCCTGTCTTCAATGTACTCATTGTCGCGGTAGGTGCTGTCAGTGTTGATGTTGTAGATGTTGCCGCTGTAGTCATAGCCTTCCGTCGCACCCACAGGCGTGTAGCTCAGCTCATTCTTCGCGAGCGCTTCGATATGGCTGGGGCGGGTCTGCTTGTCATAGTAGAGTTCCGTAATATCCCCAACATCATACATGGACGGACTGGTCCAGTCGCCGCACCAGCCCAGCAGCGGGATGGAATGTGCCATGGCTCCGTCGCCGTCATTGAGGTAGATAAAGCCTTCCACATAGAACCCGTTGGTAAAGCCCTTGTCAGCTCTTGCCTTCCTTGTCGCTTCACTGATGGAGATGGTGACGGTAACCTCTGTTTTGCTTCCGGCAGCAACTGTTACTGTTCCTGCGGCGCTGTCGACTCCCTGACCGGCATAGGAAACTGCTGCATCGAGCTTTTCCATCTCGTCTGTGGTCAGCTTGTGTCCGTCTTTCTCCACCATGCCGGTGGTCAGAATGGAGTTCTTCAGGCTGTATGAAAGCGCTTCATTGGTCAGGTTGTTGACTGTGAATTTGAAGGAGAAGCTGTTTCCTGCGCGTTCGCCGCCCAGATCCCCCAGTTCAGCCTTGACCTTTCCGCCCGAACCGCCGTTCTCTGCGGCTACGGTCAGGAAGGACTTCGCATGTACGACGTTGCTGATATTGGCGAGTCCGGCACCCTGGTTGCGCACAGAATACTCAATCTGCTGCTCATTGTTCTCCATGACAGGATTGGCAGTTGACATGAGCAGTGACTGAACCAGGGCTCCTGCCGTGAGGCCGGGCTGCAGGGCCTGCGCCTTCTGCAGAACAGTTTTCCCGTCAGCTCCCGGAGATGTCACATAGTCCACACCCAGAGCCGACAGACCTGCGTTGTGGGGGGATGCCATGGATGTGCCGCTCATCAGCTCATAGCTCGTCGGGTTTCCGTTTGAGCCGTTGACCGACATGATGGAACCGCCGGGCGCAGTGATCTCGGGCTTGATCGCCAGGGCGCCCGTTGTGCCCCAGGACGAGAAGCTGCTCATCTTTTCCTGTGCATCCGGCTCGGGCGGCAGGGTCGTAGCACGGTTGATGATGCTTATCCTGCCGGTGATGGCAGTGCCCTTGTCGGATATTTCCAGCAGCTTCTGTCCGTCTTCCTTCGAGATGCTGACGATCGGGATAGTGGCTGTCGTGCCGGGTGTCTCCTCGCCGTCAGCCCCTGTACCGCCGGACACAGTGCCGCTGAAATCGCCGGGTTCATTGTTGTACACAATGACTGCAGCCGCACCGGCCGCAGCAGCAAACTGGTGCTTGTCGATGAAGTTGACCTGGTTGCCGCGGGCTACGACCGCAATCTTGCCCTTGAAGTCCGCCTTGCTGAAGTCTTCTGCAGCTCCTGCATAGATGGACAGGTCTGTCTGCTCCCCTGACCCGGTCAGAAGCGGTGTGGGGTCGCCTACAAACACATATTCGTAGCTTCCGCCCATACCGTCAGGGTCAAGAGAACTCCATGTGCTGGGAGAGCCGCTCATGTCAGCAGGACGCAGCACGGTCTCCTTGTCACCGGCAGCATTGGACGCCACCGTATTCTGCATCGATGTGAAGCCGGTGTTGTCGGCGCTGGCCACTGTGAAAGGCGAAGTGTTGGAGCCGGGAGCACCCAGATTTCCTACGCCGCCCTCGTCAGCATACATCAGCTGATAGGCATTGTCCTCATCAGCCCAGTTGCCGGAGTTGCCGGCAGCTATGCTGACCACCATGCCGCTGTCTTCAGCCTTCTTGAAAACTCCGTTGATCCAGTCGTCGATGAGCGGAGTGTTTCCATCCTCATCCGGCACTGCGCCTTTTTCAAACTCCATGTGGGAGCTGGAAAACGCAGGCTGGGGAGAGCCGAGAGACAGGTTGGAGACGTCAACTCCCAGAGTAATGGCGTCCTCAAGGGCTGCAATATAGTCGCTGGAGAAGGTGCCGCCGGTCTCATCAAACACGTTCATGGCGACGATCTGGGCATCCGGGGCCACACCGTCCACATGTACGCTGTCAGCAGCAGAGACGTATTCCTCCACATCCCCTTCTTCTGCCTTCAGAAGAAGAAGATATGCGTCATAGGCTGTCAGTTCTCCGTCTCCGTCCACATCCGTATAGGTGGGACTGGTTACCTTCTCTCCTTTGATAACCATGTCCATCAGTTTCTGGGCATCGGTTTTGTCAAAGTCCTTGTCTCCGTCCAGATCGTAAACCTGGGACGCAGGAAGATACCGGTTGGCTGCAGATATGCCGGCCACGTGGGAGCCGTGCTCATTGCCGTCCCCCTCCCGGTGGCTCACATCTGTTGTGCCGGTGGCATAGTTGAACGTGAAGGGAACCTTCGCATTCTGATACACATCCTGCGCAGTCAGGGCCGGATTGCGTTCTTTGGCATGGGTCTTGTCCAGAACAGACTGGATCTTCTCCGGAGTCAGGAGATCCAGTCCGGAGACATAGGCATCGTAGGAGGATCCCGCTTTCTGCGCATCCTCCTCCAGTGCATACTGGAAGGCCGCAGGGTCAAAGGAGATGTGACCGACCGTAAGACCTGTGTCAATGACAGCAACGCTTGTGCCGGCGCCGAAATAGGGAACCTCGCCGGATTTCACTCCGTCCGCCCCGGTCATCTGCTGGCTGGTCAGGTTGCTGGCCTCGTCCAGCATCTCATAGCGCCTTTCCAACACAACCCGTTTGACTCCCTGGACTTTGGATATGTCATCCAGTTTGCCGAACTCCACGTTAACCGAGATGGCATTGACAGCAATATCAAAACTCCAGACAACATCCATCTTCTTCCCGTCCAGGGCCTCCCTGGATATCCGAGTGGCTGTAACAGCCTGGGGAAGTGTCATGATCTTCTGATATTCCTGGGTCAGCGGGTCTGTGCTTATGGTATCGCTGCCGCTGTAAGGCGCTGGGACGTTCTGTTCAAGAAAAATCAAAGCCCTCACGGAGTCGGAATCCTTGTAGGGTGAAGGATTCTCCTTCCGGATTGAATCGCCTTTCCCGAACAGCTGAACATCCACCGTGGAGGGGTCCAGTTCCTCCCAGGTGACGTTCTGCGGCTCATTCGGTGCTGCACTGACCAGTCCGCCACTTAAGCTGGCAGTCATTACTACAGTCAGCAGCAGAGCGACCGCTCGACGTTTGTATGAATACCTCAATTGTCTGCCTCCTTTGAAATGTGTATTATTTCAGCGGCAGACACCCGTCTTTTCGAGGAGAGGGGAGGTACCGCATCCATAAGAGTTCATCCGTACTCATGCAGTGTGCTGCTCTTTCCAGACAGAAACCAGTCACGGTGCAGCAGGCGGCCGCAGAGGTTCAGCATGATGCTGCATGAGTACGCCATAAAGGGAAATGGGGTCACGCCAGGGCAGAATGTTCTCATCTGCGACGGACCGCTTGGCGAATGCTTTAACGTTAAGAATACCATTTAAAGTGCTTTAAATCAACAGGATTCAGCATCTTTACCAGCAGTTTCTGCAGAGATGCAGGGGCAGTGTCTGTTTTGACCACATCTCAACTGGGGTCAGGATCTGGCTGGCACTGCTGCATCCAGTGCCATACCGCTTGTGCGGCATGCTCCTTTTCAGTTCTGCTGCCCTGCCCAGGCAGCTTTCCGATAAGAGAACATAGTACGAAACCGGTCTGCCGGCCGGGTTCGGAATCTGCCTGTATTGTTATTTAACAGCCGCATTTTCTGCTGTTTTTTCAACTTTTTCCCGCAGTTTTCCCTTGGTCCCCTGCTGCGGTCGGATGGTCCTGCGCAGGGGCATCCTCCGGAGCCGCAGGTTCAAATTCCTTAGAATTAAACTTTTCCCTACTGGAAATGCCTGTATTTCAAAAATATGTGCGATTTTAGAACATATCCGGCAGGTGAACCGCAGAGCCTGTCTTCAGTATCTTTTCAGAATAAAACGGGGTCAGAATGGGGTATGCACGGTTTTTCTGTCCTGGCAGATAGCCGTCATGGGTCTGGGGCATGCTCCGTCTGAAGGCAGAAATATAACTTCAGACCTGTGCACCTTCAAACAGTGTACACAGGCCTGTATGGCAGCTGATTTTCGAATGCCGGGTTTTCACTGTTCTTAGCTGCTGCTGAAACAAGTTTCTCAAATTTGAGTGCTCCGCATCTCTGCCCGCACCGGTCATTTGACATCCGGCAGTGTTCTGCCCCTGTTCAGGATCTCATACCGGCGCTCCAGCAGGACCTGCCTGACTCCCTGCACTTTGGCTATGCTGTCAACCTTGCTAAACTCTGCGTTAACTGAGATGGCGTTGACAGGTGGACCATAGCTCTGGACCACATCCATGAGTTCACCTTCCAGGACCTCCCTGGAAATGCGCGTGGCTGTGAGGGCCTGCGGGAGCGTCATGATCTTCTGGTATCTGGCGGTCAGCGGGTCCCTGCGGGCTGTCTCAAGCTCATGACCGGCACCGGGGGCACTGTCCTCCAGATATATCAGGACCCGGACAGTATCTGAGTCCCTGTAAGGTGACGGGTTCTTCCTGCGGAGAGTGCCGCCCTTCCCAAACAGACGGGCATCAGCCGCAGCAGATGGATGCAGTTTCTCCCAGGAAGCATTCCGGGGCTCTTTCGCAGCTGCTCCGGCCAGTTCGCATCCCGCGGCAGCGGTCAGCACCATGGACAGCAGAAGAGCAGCCGCCATTCGTACCACTGAATATCTCACAGCACAGCTCCTCCGGTCTTGTTCTTACAGGGTGGAAATCATGTCACAGCGGCTGCGCACCTGTCATGCGCTTGCAGCTCAACGAACTGCGTCTGCAAACTGTTATGACTCAGTGCATAACAGAATAGCACCAGAATTTGGAAAAGTCAATATATTCAGTTATATTTCAGGTCCTGAGGATATGCTCAGCAGGCATGCAGTCCTTCTTTTCTGTTTCTATAACTTCTTTAATTTTTATTTCTGCATTCCCAAAGAATCATGTTGATAGCCTGCATCAATGTTCGAATGGCAGATATAAGACCGTGGCATGGGAAGTTCGCATTATCAGGCAGGAGCAGGTTTAATCTGACGCCTTCCATTCCCTCCGGTCGGACATGTCGCCATTACCAGTCAGATTTCTGCTGCTTGAAAATTTTTGAATTAATTGTTCAATGAAATTGAAAATCAGCAGCAGAGCCTTAATTTTCAGGTCAATTATTGACCTTATGATGCAGATCATGATATCATGCACAAGGCACATGTTTTCAACCAGAATTGCATGCCTGTCATCTCATCTGTGGTGACTGCATGTCGGCTGAAGGGGATCTGAGTTGAAGGCGAATCATAAGGAGAGGAGCAGATGAAGATGAAAATGAGGGGGCGTACTCACCGCCGCCTGCTCTCGGCTGTCCTTGCAGCCGTCCTGCTGGTGAGTACGGTTCTTCCTGCTGCGGCAAGTGAGGGAAACGGTTCGGCACCGTACAGCGTTCCCTTCGAAACCGTGGAGGATGAGACGCTGCCTGCAAGGTCCTATACTGACCGTGAGGCAGTTGAGCAGGATTCCGCAGAGACAATCTCTGTGGACAACAGTAAAATTGTCCGGGTATCCATTGTTCTCAATGACCCCGGCGCACTCAAAAAGGCCAGCAGTTCCGGTCTTTCTGCTGCAGAGGCTGCGGAGGATGTCTCAACTATTGCCTACCGCAGTTCCCTGATCAGCACGCAGGCACTGATCCAGAGAAACATTGAGCGGGATGTCCTGGACGGCGGAAATCTTGATGTCGTCTGGAATCTTACCCTTGCCGCCAACATCATCTCAGCCAATGTCCCCTACGGGGCAGTGGAGAAACTGAAGAGCATGCCCGGCGTCGCCGATGTATTTCTGGAAACCCAGTACAAACCTGCAGTACTGGAGCAGCGTGAGCCGGCCAATCCCCAGATGGCAACCTCCAGCAGCATGATCGGAACATCTGCTGCCTGGGGGAGCGGCTATACCGGAGCCGGAAGCCGCATTGCTGTCATTGATACCGGCATCGACCCGGAACACATCTCCTTTGATGCCGGCGCACTGAAATACTCCCTGGAGCAGGAAGCCAGTGAGAAAGGCATCTCCCTGGAACAGTACATCTCCGATCTTGACCTCCTGGATGTCCAGGAACTGAGTGAGAAGTTCTCCAGTCTCCATATCTCTGAACGGGGCAGTTTCAGTGCTGACCAGATATACAACTCGCTCAAACTCCCGGTGGCATTCAACTATGTGGACGGCGATACGGATATTTCCCACATGAATGACTCCGAGGGCGAGCACGGGTCCCACGTGTCAGGCATAGCGGCAGCCAACCGGTTTATCCCTGATGGAACCGGCTACGTGTCCGCACTGGACAAAGTGTATGTGCAGGGCGTCGCCCCGGACGCTCAGCTGCTGGCGATGAAAGTGTTCGGCAAATCGGGCGGAGCATACGACTCAGATTACATGGTCGCCATTGAAGACGCCATTGTACTCGGTGCAGACGCGGTCAACCTGTCTCTCGGCAGTTCCAGTGCAGGGTTCACTTCCATGCCCAACGCATACCAGGACATTATGGACGACCTGACCAGCAGCGGTGTTGTGGTTACAATTTCAGCCGGCAACACCGGCGGCTGGGCTGACAATACCCCTCAGAAGAAGCTCTATGCCGACGATGTGAACATGGACACCACCGGTCTGCCCGGTTCCTACACCAATGCCCTCACCGTGGCATCTGCTGACAACAGCGGCTTCACCGGTTCCTCCTTCAAGATCGGGGGCTCCAGCGTGATCTACGCTGAGGGCGGATGGAACTATCCGCCTATGACAGTCCCCGCTACCATGGAGAGCAAAAAGGGTACCCACGAGTACATCCTGATAGACGGCTACGGCACTGCAGATGAGGTTGATGCTCTTGGAGAATCAGTGCTGAAAGGAAAGTTCTTTGTCTGTTCCCGGGGCGGAGACATCAGTTTCCAGAAGAAATTTGACAACCCAAAGAAGTACGGTGTCCAAGGCGTTATAGTCTATGACAATGAGCCGGGTGCTCTGATCACAGCCGACCTGAGCGACAATTTCAGTGGCAAAGAAGCGGCTTTCGCCACAGTCACTATGGCCGGCGGCAGGACCATGAAGGACAGTGCCGAACCTGTCAAAGGGGCAGACGGCAAGGTCCTCTACTACAAAGGAACCATGGTCATTGACTGCAGCACGACTGTGATTCAGGAAAACCCTGACTTTTACACCATGAGCAGCTTCTCCAGCTGGGGCGTTCCGGGCGACCTGAGCCTGAAGCCGGAAATCACTGCACCCGGCGGCAGCATCTACTCCGTATGGGGTGCCAACGGAGCCTCGGGCGTACAGGATTCGCCTACAGAAGCCCACAATCTGTATGAACAGATGAGCGGCACTTCCATGTCATCTCCCCAGGTGGCCGGAATGGCTGCTGTCATGGCACAGTATGTCAAGGAAAAGGGACTGGAAAAATCGACCGGACTCAGCACCAGGCAGCTCATTCAGAGCCTGCTCATGTCAACAGCAGAACCTGTCAAGGAGAACAGCAGCACCTACTATCCCGTTCTCCGGCAGGGTGCCGGTCTGGCCAACGTTGGGAATGCCGTTTCAGCCAAATCCTACGTCCTGATGGACGGCTCAGCCACTGCGAGTGCAGCGGACGGCAAGGTAAAAGCTGAGCTGGGCGACGATCCCCAGAGGACAGGCATCTACTCCGTCTCGTTCACACTGAATGACCTGGCGAAGGACGGCAAAGACCGCAGCTATACTCTTTCTGCTGACTTCTTCACCCAGTCTCTCATCACAGAGGACGGCTACACCTACATGGGCACTTCTACCATGCCGCTGACTGCAGATGTTACATGGACAGTGGACGGCAATGTCATTACCCCCCGCACCATGGACCCCGGCATGGACTTTGACGGCGACGGCGATGTTGATGTATCAGACGGCCAGGCTCTGCTGGATCTCTGCACAGGTCTGCGGACCGAGATTTCCAATGAGGACCATGCGGATCTGGACGGCAACAAAGCTGTCGATACATACGACGCATATCTGTTCTTCAAGGACCTGCAGTCTGTCAAGGCAGTGCTTCACTCCGGCAGTACCACCACTGTTACGGCAACTGTCAAACTGACTGAAGAACAGAAAACGCGCCTGAACAAAGAGTTCTCCAACGGGGCCTATGTGGAAGGCTTCCTTACTGCACAGGCCGACACGGATGAAGAGGGCACTCTCGGTGACTGCCACTCCATCCCTGTTCTTGGTTTCTACGGCAGCTGGGCAGACCCCTCCATGTTTGACATAGGCACCTGGACCGCCTACTACCATGGAACGGAGTCCAGATCCCCCTACCTGGACATTTCAGGTTCCAACTATGCAAAAATGTCAAACAACGTGGGCATCCGCTACAAGTCAGATCCCACAGCCATCATGCCCTTTGGCGGCAACCCCATCGAAGCTGACGATGTGTATCATCCTGAGCGCAATGCAATCAGCGGTGTCAGCGGTGACAAGTTTGCCAAAGTTTACTTCTCTCTGATCCGCAATGCTGCCGCTGTCCGCCTCATCGTCAAAAACGAGACAACGGGCAAGGTGCTGCAGACCCAGGAAGAGATTGCACAGTACGATGCCGCCTACTATGTGTCCGAGTGGTACAAGAACCGTCACTTCCTGATGGTCAATTACGAGCCCAACAACGAGGAAGAAATTAAAGAGGGAGACACGATCAGCTTCCAGCTCACCGCGCTCCCGGAGTACTATGTCCGGGACGGAAAAGCGGACTGGAATGCAGCCGGCAAGGGCTCAACTATGAGAATTACCGGCGTTCTGGACAACCAGAACCCTGTAATCACTGGCGTTAAGGTCGATGAGTCAAAAGGCGAGATTCTGGTAACCGTAAAGGACAACCAGTACGTGGCAGGCGTCCGGCTGCTGGACCGCAACCAGAACCACAGCCGGGTGCTGAGCAGTGCAAAAGCGAATCTTGAGGCTAAGAAGGGCGATTCACTGGTATTCAGTCTTCCCCTGGAGGATGTCTACGGCAAGGAGTTCTACATTGAGGCAGCGGACTATGCCATGAACACCTCAATGGCACATGTGGACCAGAAAATCGGCAAGCCCAAGGCCCTCCCCGAAGTCATGGGATTCTCACCGGAATCCATGACATGGCTCAGCTTTGACCGCACTAGCCCGAGTACCTGCCAGGCATGGTCCAGCTCCATGGATTCTTCCATAAGCTTCTGGGGCGCCACCATGAAGGGAAAGATGATTGTCGCCTGCACGGACATGGGCAACCTCTGGCTCATAGACGGCGAGGATCCTACCAACGTATACAAAGTTGGGAAGCTCAGCGGTCCTCCCATTGAGGCATCCTCCTACAAAATGGGGCTCATGCCGGACATGGCCTATAACGCAAAGACTGATAAAATTTACGGGCTCCTGTATACAGAACGGAAATACAAAGACTTGTGGGAAATCGCTGAACGGCCTCTTGCTTTCCCGACCGGCCGGGAAGAAGATACCACAAAGCTTGTCTCTGTAGATCCATACACGGCCAAAGTTGAAGAGGTAGCCACACTGCCCTTTTCAACCAATACACTTGCCTGTGACGAGGATGGGACATTCTATACCAACTCTGCCGGAACCGGCAAAGTATATTCCTTTACGCTTCCAGAAACTGAAACTGTTTCTGATGCTGATAAAACAATTAGTCTCGGGCAAATGACGGAAGTCTTCAAATTCGATGATCTGAATATTGAAGAGGAGATGAAAGAGTACTGGAAGAAATATGATGCCTGGAATGCTATGACAGAAGAAGAGCAGAACAAGGATATGATGAAGAATCCAGGTTCTCCCAATTTCTGCTTTGGCTTGCAGAGCATGGAATATGATCCGATCACCAAAAAGCTTGGCTGGCTGGGAACCGCACACTCACTGGGTTACGGTGGATACACCTGGTACTATATTGAAGCAGACCTGACTGATAAGACGCAAGAATCTCACGAATTTTCCTCACCCCTCATCAGCTGCCTCATCTACCCTGACAACAGCGAGACCAACAGCGGCTGGGATATTGACGGAGGAACGGTCAGCAGCATCCTTCTTTCTGATACGGAGCTTGCACTCCTGCAGGGAAGCAGCAAGCAGCTGACAGCAGAAGTTTATCCATGGAACCTCGCCGATCCCTCTTTGAACTGGTCCTCAGACAATGCGGATATTGCATCTGTTGATCAGAACGGGCTTATTACTGCCAATTTCAAGGGCGAAACAACTATTCACGCTGTATCCAACGCAAAACCGGATATAAAAGCTGACTGTCATGTTGTTGTCAATGAAGTGAATGTTACTCTAACTGGCACTGTAATGGACAAAGAATCACTGCCTCATTTCTTCAGCTGGAATCTGGCAGACAGCCCGTCTTTCACAATTACCGGCAACATTGAAGAAGAGATGAGCATTGTAGCCGGCGCCTACGACAGCAAATCAAAAGAAGCTTATATCCTGGACGGCATGACCAAGGTTCATAAGTATGACAGCAGCGGAAAAGAACTGGCCTGCTCTGAAGCGTGTGAACTGCCGGTCGTCGACATGGCCTACAGTGCGCTCTCTACCCCAGATCATCCTCTTGTTTACGCCATCTATGGCACCAATCTCCTGCTGCCTACAGACCCCATGAATCTGAACGAGGAGCACGCGATTGACTTTACTGAAGCGCTCGGTCCTTATGCAGAGGCTCTCGCTGCCGTTGCATCCGCAGGAGTCAACGATGAGGGCACCGAAACTGTGTTCATACTGGATACATCCGGCAACATCTGGCCGTTCCAGTGCAAGCCGAATGGGGACAGCGGCAGCTACCTCATCTCTCAGCCTGAGGACATCAGCAAAGCAAGCACAAATCTCCGCAAGGATCTGGCACTCTATACAGATACATCCTCGGGTCTCTACTACTATTCCATGATTGCAGGCGATGACGGGGCACTCTACCTGGCAGCCTACAAGGAGGATGACGAAACCAGCCACCTGATCCGCATTGACGTAACGGTCGGTAAATGGTCCACAACTGCCTACGCTTCCCGCCTGGGTGATTTTGGCATGAACAACTGGCCGGTCACTCTGTTCACAGCTGCAGGCAACGAAAAAGGGCCTGCAGCTCCGCCGACCAGCAGCAGGCTGACGGAATGGAGCAGCAGCTCGAAGACAGACAAATCAGCCGGCGCTGAATCCTCCGGGCTGAATCCAGCCGGAAGCCTGACTTCCGCCGGAACAGCAGCCTCACCTGCCCGTTCCACCGCGGTGGCAGACAAGGAGCAGAATACCGTCACGATTGAAGTCATCCCCATGGATGAGCACAGCAGGCAGGTTGCCTCCACCAACGGTCTGATTGAAGTGGAATACAACCCCAGCCAGCTCAAACTGGAGAGCGTGGAGGTTCTTGGCGACTACCGCTCCATCAACATAGGCGACCCCGGAAGGGTTGCCATTGCCTATGTCTCTCTGGAGGGCGTGGAAGAGAACAGCCCGGTCGCAAGACTGATTTTCCAGCGGGTAACCAGCACATACAGTCCGGTCACCCTCTGGCACCGCCAGGTGAACAATACCCATCCGAATCTCCGTGAAAGAGTGTACGATCCCTCCGTGCATACCGGCGGAGGAGGTTCGGGCGGCTCCGGAGGCTCCGGGAAACCGCAGAAGCCAAAGCCTGACAAACCCGAACCTTCCCCCTCCCCTCAAACCCCGGCACCCGAGAACTTTGTCGATCTGGTACCGGGCAGCTGGTACTACGACGACGTTGCAGCTGTTCTGAAGGCCGGGCTGATGCGCGGCACATCAGAAAACACCTTTGCTCCGGACATGAAGCTCGGCAGGGGCATGCTGGCCACCATCCTGTACCGCATGTCAGGAGAGCCGAGTGTCTCCGGCACACCGGCATTCACCGATGTGGCCGCCGGCATGTACTACACCGATCCGGTCACCTGGGCTGCTGAGAACGGCATTGTAAAGGGAATCTCTGCAGATGCCTTTGCCCCTGACCGGGACATCACCCGCCAGGAACTTGCAGTCATGCTGTGGCGCTATGCCCAGGCACTTGGATACAGCGTGGCAGCAGACGGAACGACGATCCCCGACTTCTCAGACCGGAATCTGATTGCGCCCTGGGCCGGTGAAGCCATCTCCTGGGCATACCGCTCAGGAATCATGATGGGTGTCAGCGATACGGTGCTGAATCCCACGGGGACTGCAACCCGTGCCGAGGCCTGCACGATGGTGGCCCGGTTCATGCGGCTGCAGGAAAGCATCAAGAACAGCAGCGACAGCAGCCTTGCAGAATCCTGATCTGCAGAAGGTCAGAATTTCACAGCCCTGACAGTCCCGCCGGTCTGCCGCATGCAGACCGGCGGGATTCCTGCTGTCCAAAACCGCCGGTTCTCGTACACCGCCAGCCGTTCCAGAACCTGCAGCAATCCCGGACATCCGCGGGTGCGCCCCCCCGGTTCCGGTGCCGCCCCCATTTTCAGAATCTCCATTGCCAACTCCCGGGTCCTGTGCTAGAATACGAGAAACCATGCGGAGATACCTGTTTTCCGCCCCGTCCCCATCAACCACCTCACAAAGGAGAGCCACCCACCATGGATGAGACGAAAAAAGTTATGCTTTCCGGCATCCAGCCCAGCGGCGAGCTGCACCTCGGCAACTACCTGGGGGCCATCAAGAACTGGGCTGCCAGAGCTGAGGAGTTTGACTGCTACTACTTCATGGCCGACCTGCATACCATCACCGTGCGGCAGGTGCCGGCCGACCTCCGGCGCCGCTCTCTGGAGCAGCTGGCTCAGTACATCGCCTGCGGTCTGGACCCGGAGAAAAACACGCTGTTCTATCAGTCCCACGTGCCCGCCCACGCGCAGCTGGGCTGGGTGCTGGACTGCTATACCATGTTCGGAGAGCTGAGCCGCATGACCCAGTTCAAGGACAAGGCCAGCAAGCACAGGGACAACATCAATGCCGGCCTCTTCACCTACCCCTCCCTCATGGCTGCCGACATCCTGCTCTACCAGCCGGACTACGTGCCGGTGGGGGAGGACCAGAAGCAGCACGTGGAGCTGACCCGGGACATCGCCCAGCGGTTCAACAGCATCTACGGGGACGTCTTCAAGATCCCGGAGCCCTACATCCCCAAAACCGGGGCCCGCATCATGGGTCTGACGGAACCGGAGTCCAAGATGTCCAAATCCACCCCCGAGGGCTGCGTCTTCCTCATGGACAGACCGGAGGACATCCAGCGCAAGTTCCGGCGCGCCGTAACGGACAGCGACACGGAGCACTGCGTCCGCTACGACCCGGAGCACAAGCCCGGGGTGTCCAACCTCATGGCCATCTACTCCGCCGTCACAGGGAAGACCTACGGGGAGATCGAGACCGAGTTCGACGGTCTGGGCTACGGAAAGTTCAAGCCCGCCGTGGGGGATGCGGTCATCGAGTGCCTGCGCCCCATCCGGGAGGAGACCACCCGCATCCTGAAGGACAGGGGCTACCTGGAGAGCGTGTACCGGGCCGGGGCCGAGAAGGCATCCCGCACCGCCATGCGCACCCTGCGGAAAGTTTACAGAAAGATTGGATTCGTGGCTCCTTGACGCAGCCCCCGACAAAGAGGATTTTTCTATGACCTTACAGCCTCAAGTGGTGGGAACGGCTGCGGCGGCTCTGTTCACCGCAGCGATTGTCGCCCTGATATCCACCCCTGTGGTGCGCTCCCTTGCATACCGGGTGCATGCAGTGGACGTGCCCCGGGACAGCCGCAGGATGCACGACCACCCCATCCCCCGCATGGGGGGACTGGCCATCTTCTTCGGCTTCATTCTCAGTGTCCTCATCTATGTCCCTCTGACCGAACAGCTGCGGAGCATGCTGCTGGGTTCCGTGGTCATTGTGATACTGGGCATTGTGGATGACATCCACGCCCTCAGCGCCCGCTTCAAGTTCTGCATCCAGATCGTGGCGGCGCTCATCGCCGTTTTCGGCGGCAACCGGATCGAGTTCCTGTCCAACATCAACATCTTCTCCAGCAACCGGTATCTGGATCTGGGCTGGTTCAGCTTCCCCTTTACTGTCCTGTGGATCGTGGGTCTGACCAATGCAGTCAACCTCATCGACGGACTGGACGGGCTGGCCTGCGGCGTATCCACCATCAGCTCCATGACCCTGCTGGTCATCGCCCTCAATCTGGCGGAGCCGGACGTGGCCATCCTTACGGCCGCCCTGACCGGGGCCTGCATCGGCTTCCTCCCCTACAACTTCAACCCCGCCAAGATCTTCATGGGAGACACGGGCTCCACCTTCCTGGGCTACGTGCTGGCCGTGATCTCCATACAGGGACTGTTCAAGTTCCACATGATCATCTCCTTCGCGGTGCCGTTTCTCGTTCTGGCCCTGCCCATCTTCGACACCCTGTTCGCCATCGTGCGCCGGCTCTACCACGGGCAGTCCCCCATGACCGCAGACCGGGGGCACATCCACCACCGCCTTATTGACATGGGCTTCTCCCAGAAGCAGGCCGTGGCCACCCTGTACATCATCAGCGCCATCCTCGGTCTCGCTGCCGTGATTCTCACCACCGGCGGGGTGCTGCGGGCCATGCTGTTCCTGCTGGCCGTGGTCCTGGCCTGCGGCATGGCGTGGTATATCTTTGTAAGCCACAGCACGTCCGGTTCTGACAAGGCGCCCAAAGATTCCAGCGAACCTCCTCCGCCCCAGCAGCAGCAGACGAGGCGTCCGGGGGAACTGAGGCCCCAGGGCAGATCCCAGATCGAGGGCAGCGACAACTTCTTCGGCGAGGAGGACAAGTCCGACCGATGAGCAGGCGAGTAAAGGTCATGACCGTCTTCGGCACCCGCCCGGAGGCCGTCAAGATGGCGCCGCTGGCGCTGGAACTGGGCCGCAGGGAGGACATCGAGGCCCTCTGCTGCGTCACGGCCCAGCACCGGGAGATGCTGGACAGCGTACTGGACATCTTCCATCTGAAGCCGGACTATGATCTCAACATCATGGAGCCCCGGCAGACCCTCTCCACCATCACCACCAAGTGCCTGCTGGGCATGGAGGGGGTGCTGGAGGAGGCGAAGCCGGACCTGGTTCTGGTCCACGGGGACACCTCCACCACCTTCGCCGGGGCCCTGGCCGCCTTCTACCACCAGATCCCGGTGGGCCATGTGGAGGCGGGGCTGCGCACCGGGGACCGGTACTCCCCCTACCCGGAGGAGATGAACCGGCGGATGACGGGGGACCTGGCGGAGCTCCACTTCTGCCCCACCGTTACAAACCGGGACAACCTGGCCCGGGAGAACATCACGGAGGGGGTCTTCCTCACCGGCAACACCGTCATAGACGCCCTTCAGACAACGGTGCGGGAGGACTTCGTATTCCAGAACCCCCTGCTCAACCGGCTGGACTGGCGCAGCCGCAGAATCCTGCTGGTCACCTGCCACCGCAGGGAGAACTACGGGAAGCCCATGGCGGACATCATGACCGCCCTGCGGCGGATCACGGACACCTTCCCGGATACGGAGCTGGTGTACCCCGTGCACCTGGCCCCCGTGGTCCAGGAGACAGCCCGCCGGTATTTAAGCGGACACCCCCGCATCCACCTCATCGCCCCTCTGGCGGTGGACGAGATGCACAACCTCATGGCCCGGAGCCACCTGGTGCTGACAGACTCCGGCGGTCTCCAGGAGGAGGCCCCCGCCCTGGGCAAGCCCGTGCTGGTCATGCGCCGGGAGACCGAGCGGCCGGAGGCCGTGGCGGCGGGGACGGTGGAACTGGCCGGCGTGGAGGAGGAGCCTCTGTACCGGGCCGCCTGCCGCCTCCTCTCCGATGACGCCGCCTACAGAAAGATGGCCCGTGCCGTCAACCCCTACGGGGACGGCCACGCCTGCCGCAGGATCGCAGACGCCGTGGAGTGGCGCTTCGGTCTGCGGCCGGAACCCCCTGAACCCTTTCTGCCCTGATGCCGCTGCGAGGTGAGGACTTGGAACAGAAAAACCGGCTGCTGATCGCCCTGGCTGTCATCGTCCTCATCGCCGGAGCTCTTCTGGCCAGCTTCGGCCGCAGCCTCTTCGGCTCCGACCGACCGGCCATTGTTCTTCCCTCCGTGGAGACGCCGGAGGCCTCCTCCGGCGGTTCGTCCTCTGTCCAGGGGCAGGGACAGTACATGCCCGTATCCGTCACCCCGGCCACGGTACAGGACGTCATCGCCACCCTGGTGCGCACCTCCAGCTGCTCCCGGGACCTGACGGTGGAGACCTACTGGAACGGCGGCTCCCGCAGCGCCTCCGTCAGATTCTGGACCGACGGGGGCTGGACCCTGACGGAGCAGACCCTCCCCAGCGGCGACGTCCGCCACGACATCACGGGGGAGGGAACCCTCTACTACTGGTACACCGGATATGACACGTACCGGACCATGCCGGCGGACGGACAGACCTCCGACCTGACCCAGGGCATCCCCACCTACGAGACCGTGCTCAGCATCCCTGCGGAATCCATTGTGGACGCCTCCTACCAGACCCTGGAGGACATCTCCTGCATCTATGCAAAGGTCCAGGCCGAGGGCTCCCCCAGAACCGAGCGCTTCTGGGTCAGCGTGGACAGCGGACTTCTGGTGTGCGCCGAGGCGGAGGAGTCCGGCACCCTTGTGTACCGCATGACCGCCTTCGGACCTGTCACCACCCCCTGCCCCGCAGATGCATCCTTCACCCTGCCGGACGGCACGGTGCTCCACACCGTCCAGTCCTGACCGGTCTGTCCTTTTCCGAGGTGAACCCTGTGAAAATCCTTGTGCTCTCTGACTCCCACCGCTCCATGGCCGGCATGTACGGCGCCGTGGACCTGCACCAGCCGGACCAGATCATCCACCTGGGGGACTATCAGCAGGACGCAGAGCGGCTGCGGGACGCATACCCGGACATTCCGGTGTGCTCGGTCCCCGGCAACTGCGACGGCTGGACCACGGAACCCCTGGTCAGACGCATCACCCTGGGAGGCAAGACGTTTCTGCTCAGCCACGGCCACATCTGGCATGTCAAGTCCGGCTATGAGCAGGCCATCGCGGAGGGCCGGAAGGCCGGCGCATCCGTACTGCTCTTCGGGCACACCCACAGAGCGGAGTGCTTCCGGACGGATGACGGGCTCACGGTCATGAACCCAGGCACCAGCCGTCTCTCGTACGGTCTCATTGTCCTGGAGGGGAGCAGCATGGACTGCTCCATCCAGAAAGTCTGAACTTCCCAGAAAGGCGGCGGTCAGTCTGAAAAAGATTTTCACCTTCCTGTTTCACCGGTCCGTCATTGTCACCATTGCCATCATCGCCCAGGTCGCCTTCTGGGCCGGCCTGATCTACTTCTCCTTTGGAAAATACTACTGGCTCCTGATTCTTGTCAGCATCATGGCGGCTCTGGCCATCGTCAGCAGCCGCATGGAGCCCGGCTACAAGATCGCCTGGCTCTGCCTGGTCCTGGCCTTCCCCGTCATGGGGGGCGTCATCTACCTGCTGGTGGGCCGGAAGACCCTCCCCAAGCGCACTGTGAAGCGGATGCAGGGGCTGCTGGAGAAATCCTCCGCCGCCCTGCAGGAGGACTTCAAGCACGAGGACCTGGCGTTTCTGGACCCGGACGCCGCCAAGCAGTCCGCCTACCTGGAGCGCAACGCCTCCTGCCCCGCCTATACCAATACGGAGACCCAGTACTTCGCCCTGGGGGACGACGCGTTCCCCCGCATGCTGGAGGAACTGGAGAAGGCGGAGAAGTACATCTTCGTGGAGTTCTTCATCATCCGCCACGGGATCTTCTGGGACACCATCCTGGACGTGCTCACCCGGAAGGCGGCCCAGGGGGTGGAGGTCCGGCTCATGTACGACGACATGGGCTGCATGTTCTCCCTGCCCAAGAACTACGACGAGGAGCTGCGCTCCAGAGGGATCCAGTGCCATGTCTTCAACCGCTACCTGCCCGTCATGTCCCTGCGGTTCAACAACCGGGACCACAGGAAGTTCCTGATTATTGACGGAAAGGTGGGCTTCACCGGCGGCATCAACCTGGCAGACGAGTACATAAACAAACAGGTTCGCTTCGGCCACTGGAAGGACAGCGCCATCATGCTGGAGGGGGATGCCGTCTGGTCCATGTGCGTCATGTTCCTCTCCATGTGGGAGCAGGTCTCCAATCAGACCCTGGACTACAGCACCTACCGTCCCCCCGCGTCTCCCGCAAGACCCTGGGCCGGATACGTCCAGCCCTATACGGACACCCCCCTGGACCGGGAGGCCGTGGCCCAGACAGTCTACCTGAACCTGATCTACTCCGCCCGCAAGTACATCTGCATCACCACCCCCTACCTGGTCATCGACACCGCCACCAACACGGCCCTCTGCAACGCCGCCAAGTCCGGCGTGGACGTGTGCATCATCACACCCCACATTCCGGACAAGCGCTACGTCTTCGAACTGACCCGGGCCCACTACCCCCCTCTTCTGGAGGCGGGGGTCAGGATCTATGAGTACACACCCGGCTTCATCCACGCCAAGAACTTTATCGTAGACGGGAAGTACGCCACCGTGGGCACCGTCAACCTGGACTACCGCAGCTTGTTCCTCCACTTCGAGGACGGCGTGTGGATGTGCAACGCCCCCTGCATCGCCGACATCAAGGCGGACTTCGACGCCACCCTGGCCAAATCCGAGCCCTACACCCTGCGCAAGTTCAAGCACCTGAACATCCTGCTGCAGGTCTACCGCAGCATCCTGCGGCTCTTTGCCCCCCTGATGTGATCCTGACTCCGAGGAGATGAGGGTTCCCCATGTACCGGTGGAACAACGACTACAGCAGAAACTGCCACCCCGCTGTGCTGAAGGCCCTGCAGGAGACCAGCGGACAGAGCTTCGGCGGGTACGGCATCGACGGCGCCTGCGAAGAGGCAGCCCGTCTGATCCGGGACCTCGCCCGCTGTCCGGATGCGGATGTCCATTTCGTGGCCGGCGGCACCCAGGCCAATGTGTGCGTCATCTCCGCCGCCCTGCGTCCCTGGGAGAGCCCCCTGTGCGCAGACTCCGGACACATAAACTGCCACGAGACCGGGGCCCTGGAGCACTGCGGACACAAGATCCTCACCGTCCCCGGCCATGAGGGCAAACTCACTGCCAGACAGGTGGAGCAGGCGGCGGAGGACTTCCGGCGCAGCGAGATCCCGGAGCACGTCACCAGGCCGAAGCTGGTGTACATCTCCTGCCCCACCGAGTTCGGCACCATCTACTCCCGGGCGGAACTGGAGGAGCTCCGGAAGGTCTGCAGCCGGTACGGCCTGTATCTCTACCTGGACGGGGCCCGCCTAGGGTACGGACTCGGCTCCCCCGACTGCGACTTCAGTCTGGCGGACCTGTCCCGTCTCACGGACGCCTTCTATATCGGCGGCACCAAGTGCGGCGCCCTCTTCGGCGAGGCCGTGGTGCTTGTAAATCCGGACCTGAAGCCCATGTTCCGCAGCGTCATCAAGCAGAACTGCAGCATGCTGGCCAAGGGCTGGCTCCTGGGTCTCCAGTTCTCTGCCCTGCTGGGCAGCGGGGCCTGGTTTGACGGCTGCAGACAGGGGGTTGCGCAGGCCATGCGCATCCGCAGCGCCTTCCAGTCTGCAGGGGTGCCTTTCCATGCCGCAGTGCAGACCAACCAGATGTTCGTCATCCTCACCAGAGAGCAGGCGGACTTCCTCTCCCGGAACCATGTTTACGAACTCCAGGAGCGCATGCCGGACGGCAGGCTGTGCCTGCGGTTCTGCACCAGCTGGGCCACCACGGACCAGGAGGCGGACGCCCTGATCCGGGACATTGAGACCATGCCCGGCACGCCCTGAGCGCACCGGCGGCTGCACGACAAAGCGCATCCCTGTTCCGGAACCCCGCCCGGCAGGAATGCGCTTTTAGCCTGTCTGTTATCGGTCCCTGCCGCAGCGGCAGGGAGCAGTCCATACTGTCTGCAGAGGAGGAGAGGGCATGGCATACAGCATACGGGACCCCCAGTTTCAGAGCGGCGCGTACTGGACTCTCTCCACCCTGACGGAGCGGGGCTGGAACCGGCAGCTGCGCATGGCCCTGCTGCCGAAACCCGAGTACCTCCCCAGAAA
Organism: uncultured Oscillospiraceae bacterium; assembly: GCA_964471855.1. Classification (GTDB taxonomy): domain Bacteria; phylum Bacillota; class Clostridia; order Oscillospirales; family Oscillospiraceae; genus Lawsonibacter. The sequence continues at coordinate 21,403 of CAYYHY010000003.1, forward strand.
GCAGGGGGGCTACGTGAAGGCCTGGAGGCGGGAGGACGTGCTGGCGGCGGAACTGAAGCCCCTGTTCCGCGCCTCCGCGGGCCGGAACAGACCGGAGCCGGAACCGCCCCCGCAGCAGCAGACCGCCCCGGCGGGTCAGCCCTTCCCGGATGCAGCCAGAGTGGAAGGGTTCCTGACAAAGGCGTGGGAGGCGGGCAGCGGGAATGACAGTCTGTACTGGGTTCTGGCCCGGCGCTACCATCAGGGGCTCATGACCCGGCTCTCCACCCTCTCCGGGGAGCGGAACGTCCGCCCCTCCCAGGCCAGCGCCTGGATCCAGGAGTTTCTGGCCCTGGAGCGCAGGTTCAATGCAGCCGCTCTCCCTTCCGTGCTGCGCAACTTCCTCCGGGCCCACACCTGGCTTGCCAGGAACCTCCGCAGCCCCCTGGCCTCCCGGCTTGCGGAGCGCTACGTCTCCGTCCTCTACGTGACGGCGGAGAATACGGCAAACAACTTCACCGACGCCCAGCCGGAGGCGGATCTGGACAGCATGGTGCGGCGGGAGGACTTCCCGGTCCTCCAGCTCCTCCAGGACGGGCTGGCCTCCGTCTGGTCCACCTGGTATGTACCGGCCGCCATCCGCACCAGCCTCTCCCTGCTGGTGGCCCTGAATCCCAAGGACGAGTACCCGGAGGCCCGGGCCATGCACCGGCGGTTCATCATCCACCAGGGGGGCACCAATACAGGCAAGACCTACGAGGGATACCAGCGGCTGATCCGGGCGAAGACCGGGATCTACCTGGCTCCCCTGCGGCTGCTGGCCCTGGAGGCCCAGGAGACTCTGCTGGACGCGGGCATCCGCTGCAGCCTCACCACCGGGGAGGAGGAGGATGTCAGCGAGGACGACACCCACGTGGCTGCCACGGCGGAAAAGCTGAATCTGAAGGCCTGCTACGACGTGGCCGTCATCGACGAGTGCCAGATGATTGCTGACAGAACCCGGGGCTACGCCTGGACCCAGGCCATCCTGGGGGTCCTGGCTCCGGAGGTCCACCTCTGCACCGCCCCGGAGGCCCGGTCCCTGCTGATCCGGCTCATCGAGAGCTGCGGGGACACCTGGGAGGTGGTGACCCACGAGCGCAGAACGCCTCTCATCTGCATGAGCCACACGGTGGACTTTGAGCACATCATGCCCGGAGACGCCCTCATCACCTTCTCCAAGGTGGGGGTGCTGAGCATCGCCGAGGACCTGCGCCAGAACGGGAAGGAGCCGGCCATCATATACGGCGCCCTCCCCTACTCCACCCGCCGCCGGCAGATGGAGGGCTTCCTCCAGGGGGACATGAAGTACGTGGTCGCCACAGACGCCATCGGCATGGGTCTGAACCTGCCCATCCGCCGCATCATCTTCACGGAGACGGAGAAGTTCGACGGCACGGAGCGCCGGCAGCTGAAGCCGGAGGAGATCCGGCAGATCGCCGGCCGGGCCGGCCGCTACGGCATGTACAGCCAGGGCTTCGTGGGGGCAACCCAGAATCTGGAGATCATCCGCGCCGGCCTGGAGACCCCGGTGCCGCCCCTCCAGGAGGCGGTGGCGGGCTTCTCCGACCTGGTCCTGCAGGTGGACTTCGACCTGCTGGAGGTGCTCACCGAGTGGAACCGGATGCCCACTGTGGAGCCCTATGTAAAGCTGGACATCACCCGCTACATCGCCCTCATTACAAAGATGCGGGAGACGGGGATCATCCTCCCCAAGGACCAGGAGCTGAAGGCGGCCAACATACCCTTTGACGAGACGGACGAGGGTCTGCGGGAGCTGTTCTTCCAGTACCTCCAGGCCCACCAGCGGGGCGAGCCCCCGGATCCCCCCGCTCTCAGCGAGGAGGAGCGGACCCTCCCCATGCTGGAACAGCACTACCGGAAGCTGGACCTGTACTTCTCCTTCTCCCGCACCTTCGGCTATCCCCTGGACGAGGACAGGCTCTACGACAGCCGGGAGCAGGTTGCGGACGAGATCAACGAGATCCTCCTCCACCGGCTGCGGAACAACATCCGCTTCTGCGAGGTCTGCGGCAGGGCCCTTCCCCTCCACCACAAGGGCCGGCTGTGTGACGCCTGCTGGCGCACCCGCCGGAAGCAGGAGGGACCCCGTCACTGGCACTGAGCACCCGGCCGCAGACACAGCACGCCTGCAGCCAGGTCCTGCATGTGTTCCCCCATAAACAGCGAAGACATCCGGAAGGGCACTCTGCTGCCAGTTCCGGATGTCTTTTTTCCTTGGAGGGCATGGCTTCTGCGTGCGGAATGTGCTGTTCGTGAAATTCACAGAATCCCGGTGTGCCTGTGATACTGCCTGACATACCGGACCACATCTTCATCCCATGAGCCTGCCTCAGCTTTGCAGCGCAGGGTCATGACATGCTGGAATGACTGTGGATTCCAGTTCATGCCGAACGGCCTGATCCGTACCCGCATCAGAGTTCTGCTGATACACCCATCTGCAGCGCTTCCAGCGCAGAACCCCATCTTTTTATAAAGCGGATAGTCGACAGAGTCCTGATTGTCCAGAATGTACTGGTACAGATCCACAGTGTCCCTGTACTTCTCTTCCTTTGCAAGAACATGATCCAGTACATACTTCCACTCGCCGTTTTCCATAAGATTAAGGATTTCAACAGCCCATGGCTTGTACAGTTCTTCATTTCCCCTGAATTTCGCTTTTGCATAATCAAAAACATTTTCACTCAGATGGTGCAGGTTCAGTATCCGGACTGCATCTCCGAACAGTTCCCGGGACATGACTGCTGTCTCTTTTCTGCCGTCGCTCAGTATCACAGCATGCCTGTATCTCCCATAGCCGTTTCTCACTGCGCACTCAAGAAGCATCCACTGGAACTCACTTTCAGGCCCAGTGCAGGAAACGAAATCCTTCTGCTGAACGCAGTGATGTATCTCACCATCTTCGCCGGTGCTGTCCTCCATGCTGTCAGACGAAAAGACAGCTCCCAGCCTGACCTCTCTCTCTGTGGAGTTTTCGCTGTCTGCGGACTGCCGTTTCCCTTCCGGCCTTGTCCAGGTGCGCCTGCCGGTCAAGGATTCCTCATACTCGCCGGCTGTTTCCGGGACCGCCCAGAACATCGCGCTGTCTGTCTCAATGTACAGCGTGCCATCGATATCATGACGGCATTCCAGTTCACCTGATAAAAATTTCTGCTTTGCCTCTTCTGCCCTGACCGTATCCCGCTCATACACAAGCTTCCCCACATAGTTTGTCGCATACCGTATTGAACAATCGCTTAATTCTACATTTCTGGAGCCTTTAAGAGCCTCCTCTGCCTGCCCGTAAGAGCCTTCCTTCTGTCCCAGACAAGCACAGACAAGCAGCAGATTAAGGGTCATCTTCAGAGGAATCCTGTCAATCGCTAGGTATTCGTCGAGGGGAACCACCTGCCTGCACCCGCGCAGATTCAGCAGGTTCTGCTTCGAATCATCATCTTTTGGAATCAGCACAGTACGCTT
>CAYYHY010000003.1:25000-32004 GCA_964471855.1 uncultured Oscillospiraceae bacterium
GATTCAGCAGGTTCTGCTTCGAATCATCATCTTTTGGAATCAGCACAGTACGCTTCAAGGTCACCGGACCATACATGGTCATGACCGTCCTCCTGACTTTTCCGTGGTTCCTCAGTTGAATCCCCTGGCCGGCCATCTCCTCCTTTGCCCTGCGGACCATTTCCCGCTCGTCCATGCTCTGCAGTTCCCTCTCGAACAGATCCCTGCAGACGTCTGCCGTGCTGTTTCCGGCGAGCCCTGACAGCAGAAGTTCCAGCTCGTCCATGGTTTTGAACGATGCAATGTCGCAGGTGCCGGCCTTAAATTCAGCGTCGAACTTTTCGGCCAGTTCTCCTGTCCTGCCGCCCGCTTCCGGCAAACTGTCCATTTTCCCACCTCCTCTGCACTGCCCTGCGCCGCCTCAGGCATGCTGCCATGAAGGCCGCTCCTCTGCAAAGCAGGTCCGGGCCATCCCTGCCCGCAGATGCATCTGCATCCACTCCGCCCTGACCCGGGAGACCGCCGCGGGCGGTTGACTTCTCATTTTCCTTTCAGTATAATCGGCGGGCGGCAGCACCGGATGCATCTCCCGCCTGCTGCCCTGCCTGCAGAGGCTTAAAATGCATGAAAGGAGCCGTTTGTCTTTGACTGACTGCGGAAAACTGGTGCGTCTGGGCACCGAACTGGGGCGCTGGCTGATGGCCAGCGGGGCGGAGATCTACCGGACCGAGGAGTCCATCCGCAGGCTGCTGACGGCCTACGGCACAGAGCCGGAGGTCTTCTGCATACCCAACTGTCTCATCGTCTGCGTCACCACGCCGGAGGGGGAGAGCATCACCCGCCTGACCCGGATCTCCCAGAAGGGCACGGACATCGAACTGCTGGAGCGATGCAACAGCCTGTGCCGCAGCCTCTGCCGCAGCCCCATCCCCGTGGACGAGGCTCTGGAGAAAGTGGCCGCCCTTCCGAAGGAGCGGAAGAACTCCATCCCCGTGCGCCTGCTGGGCTACGTCCTGACCACATTCTTCTTCGCCCTCTTCTTTGACGGCAATCTGGGGGACGCCGTGGGGGCCGGCATCTGCGGTCTGGCCGTAGGCATCGCCCAGGTCTTCGGCTGGCGCATCCTTGGCTCCAACCTGTTTGTCCGCACTGCCCTCTGCTCCTTCCTCTCCTGCAGTCTGGCCGTGCTCATGGTCCGCACCGGTCTCAGCACCAGCCTGGACGCAGTCACCGTCGGTTCCCTGATGGTTCTGGTGCCGGGCATGGCCCTGACCAACGCCATGCGGGAGTTCATGGCCGGGGACATCATCAGCGGCCTGAGCCACTCCGCCGAGGTCATTCTCATCTCCACCGCCATCGCCCTGGGTTCCATCCTGGCCCTCATTCTGGGTCAGGCGCTCTGAAAGGAGGCGCTCCATAATGAAGTCCTATCTTCTCCTCGCCCTCTGGGGCTTCTGCTCCTGCGCAGGGATGAGTCTCATGTACAACATCCATGGCTTCGGGGTGCTGGTGTGCGCCCTGGGCGCCGCCCTCAGCAGCTTCATCTACGCGGTCTTTGAGAACCTCACCGGCTCGGACACCGGCGCCGCCTTCATTGCCGCCCTCATCGTAGGGGTGTACTCCGAGATCATGGCCAGGCTCCGCCACTGCCCTGTCACCGGCTATCTCCAGGTGGCTCTGCTTCCCCTGGTGCCGGGGGCCGGCATTTACTACGCCATGCGCTACGCCCTCAGCCGGAACACAGGTCTGTTCATGCAGACCCTGGTGCACACCCTGGGGGTGGCCGCCGCCCTCTCCGTGGGCGCCATGCTCTCCTCCTCCATCTTCCGGGCTGTGTACATCCAGCTGCAGAAACGGAACCGAATCTGAACCAGAAACAGGACCGGACCGCACCATTCTGTGCGTCTCCGGTCCTGTCTGCGTCCTGTCAGGTCTGGGGCACAGTCTCCGTCTCAAAGGCCAGGTCCGAGGCCCCGCCGGCGGTGCTCTCCGACTCCGCCAGCACCCCCTGGACAATCCAGCGGATATCCTTCCGGTTCCTGTACATGCAGGTGGAGAGGGTCAGGATCCGGTCGGAGGATGTGGGGACAATGCCCGTATCGATGGAGGACTGCTCCAGCATGGCGTCGATGTAGTCGATGCGGCTCTGCTCGTCAGGAAACTCCCTGGTGTAGGTGGCGCCCGCCACCTCGGACTGGCAGGCGGCAAAGACCTCGTAGGCGTAGACCGCTGTCTCCGTGCGGTAGTAGATGCGGGGGTGGTCCACCCAGTAGTTCTCCTGCTCATAGTTGTGGAGCAGACCGAACATGCCGTCGTTGTTCATCCGGTGCCCGTACATGAGGGTGTTGAAGTCCGTCATGTCGCTGGTGTTCCAGCAGTCCATGAAGATGGAACCGGAGCCGTTGCGGACTCCCTTCCAGCTGTGGGTCAGGTAGAAGTCGTTGTCCTCCCCGTGCACCACCGGATAGGAGATGCCGGAATCCGGAATGATGATCCAGCCCACTACATCCGCCCCCTCCTGCTTAAGGGCCGTGATGTCGATCTGCTTCATCTGCTCCAGGTAGGGGTCCGTCTTCTTCTGCTCCTGCGTCTGGACCGGCTCCTCCGTCTCCTTCTTCAGTTCCGGCACGTTGGCCTTCTCCTCCGCCTCGCTGGTCATCTTGTCCGCCTGGGCGTAGTCGTAGTTAATGCGGATGATATTCGCTGCACTGACCACAAAGACGCAGGCCAGGACAGCAATTGCGGCAATGCGAAGCTTTGTCTTCACAGTTCTTCCCTTCCCTGTTCCTCACTCACTGCAGCTCCAGCTGCGCCAGTATCTGATCCACTGTCTCCTCCACCGTGCCGTTGTTGTCCGCTCTCATATTCGAGGCCTGCATGTAGAGGGGAAATCTGCGGCTGTACAGATCGGTCAGCCGGTTGCTTTGGGACACGGGGCGCCCGTCCGTAGGCAGGAGGTCCAGATCCCGCTCCAGGAATACAACCACGGAGTTTCTGCACAGGGGCTCCATGTTCTCCGGCCGGGTGACGATGCCTCCGCCTGCAGATATGATGTATCCGCTCTCCCCGGCCCAGCGGCAGAGTACCCGGTGCTCCACCTGGCGGAAGTACTCCTCCCCCTCGGAGGCAAAGATCTCCGGTATGGGCCGGCCTTCCGTCTTTACAATCTCCTCATCCAGGTCCACCAGGGGGCGGCCTGTTCTCTCAGCCAGCGCCGTGCCGATGGTGGTCTTTCCGCAGCCGGGCATGCCGATGAGCATGATGTTCTTCTGTCCTGCTTCCATGTTTCCTCCCGATATGCCGCACGTGTCGGCCGTATGCTCAAACTGAATCCGGCAGCACCGCCGGTGCGTCCAGCAGCAGGTCCAGCAGGACCAGGGCCGTGACCGCCTCCGCCACCGGAACAGCCCGGTGGGCTACGCAGGGGTCGTGGCGGCCCCGGACGGACAGCTCCGCGTTCTCTCCTGCGGAGAGGCTGACTGTATGCTGAACTTTTGATATGGACGGAGTGGGCTTGACTGCCAGGCGGACAACCACCGGCATGCCCGTGGTAATGCCCCCCAGGATGCCTCCGGCGCTGTTGCTGGAGGTCACCACGCGGCCGTCCCGCATCTCAAAGGGGTCGTTGTTCTCCGAGCCCCGCATGCGGGCCGCTGCAAATCCCGCCCCGAACTCCACACCCTTCACGGCGGGGATTCCAAACAGGGCGGCTGCCAGCCGGTTCTCCACCCCCTCAAACATGGGGGAGCCCAGACCGGCGGGAAGGCCTGTGGCAGCGCACTCAATGACGCCGCCCACGCTGTCCCCCTCCTGGCGGGCCGCCAGAATCTCCCGCTGCATCCTCTCCCCCGCGGCGTCGTCCAGCACGGGGAAGGGCTTCGCCGCAACGGCGGCAAAGAGGTCCGCATCCGGCAGCAGAGGGAACGGCTGATCCTGTACGGAGCCGACGCTCAGCAGGTGGGCCCCCACGTGGATGCCCCTCCTGGCCAGGATCTGCAGGGCGATGCCCCCGGCAGCGCAGAGCGGCGCCGTGAGGCGCCCCGAGAAGTGGCCGCCGCCCCGCATGTCGGCATATCCCTGCCAGCGCTCCCGGGCGGTGAAGTCCGCGTGGCCCGGCCTCGGTCTGTCGGTCAGCTCCGAGTAGTCCGAGGAGTGCTGGTCGCTGTTTTCTATCATGATGCACAGGGGGAACCCCACCGTCCTCCCCTGCTCCAGTCCGGAGAGGAAGACCGGCACATCCGCCTCCTTCCGGGCGGTGGAGAGGGCGTTCTTCCCCGTGCGCCGCCGGTCCATGAAGGCATTGAGAGCGTCCAGGTCCACCGGTTCGCCGGCGGGCAGTCCGTCCACCGTCACCCCCACCGCCTTCCCGTGGGACTGGCCGAAGACGCTCACATGTATGTTCTTACCCATGTACGAGGACATGCACTTCTCCTCCCAGCGACCGGAAGTGGTCCCAGAACTCCGGGTATGACTTGGATACGCAGTCCGCCCCCAGCAGAGTGACGGGCTTCCGGCAGCATGTGGCTGCAATCCCAGCCATCATGGCGATGCGGTGGTCATTGCAGCAGCCGCAGGTCACGCCGCCCTCCAGTTCCGCCCTTCCGTATATGGTCAGACTGTCCGCCTGCTCCTCCACCTGTCCCCCCAGGCTGTTCAGCAGGGCGGTCACCGCAGCCAGGCGGTCGCTCTCCTTCATCCGCAGCCGGGCCGCATTGACAAGCCTGGTCACCTGGCCGGGCCGCAGAGCGGCGCAGACAGCCAGGGGCGGCACCAGATCCGGACACTGGGACACGTCAATGACAGCCTCCCCGGGTTCTGACAGCTGGTCGCAGTACTGCAGGATGACCCGGTCCCCCTGGACGGAGTCCGGATTCATCCCATCGATCTCTACGCTGCTCCCGGTCCCCTTCGCAGCCAGCCAGAAGGCCGCCTGGGACCAGTCCGCCTCGATGGTCATATCCCGCGCCCGGTACTGCTGGTTTCCGGGCACCAGGAACCGCCTGTAGTCCAGGTTCTCTGCCCGGACCCCGAACTTCTCCATCACATCCAGGGTCATGTCCACATACCCTCTGCTCTCCAGCGGGGTGGTCATGACAATCTCGCTGTCCCCCTTCAGCAGGGGGAGGGCAAAGAGCAGACCGGTTACAAACTGGCTGGAGATGTCCCCCCGCAGGCGGAAGATGCCGGGATCCAGCGTGCCCCGGACCTCGATGGCATCCTCTGTCCTTGTCCAGGAGATGCCCCGCTCCCTGCACAGCTCCTCATAGGCGCTCTGGGGGCGCTCCAGAAGCCTGCCCCGGCCGGTAAATCTCCCGCCTCCCCGCAGGGCCAGCGCCACCGGAATCAGGAAACGGAGGGTGGAGCCGCTCTCCCGGCAGGGCAGCAGGGGGATGCCTGTGCCGCTGCCCAGAGCTTCCACGCAGTCCCGGGTGGCCAGGATATCCTCCGAAAGGGAGAGGTTGCTCAGTCTGCCCTCCCCCCCGGAGAGGGCCAGGGCCAGGACCGCCCGGTGGGCCTGGGACTTGCTGGCCGGCGGCGTTACATGTCCCCTCAGCTTTCCCGGGATTACTGTCAGATCCAAGGGAAAATCTCCTCTCGCGGAACAGCCCCCGGGGCAGTTCCAGTCATTGCAACGTTCACTTTAGCACGTTAAAGCAAGCCAATCTTAGCACCCGGTCCCCCTGATGTCAACCTTTTTCTGCCTCTCTCCCTGTAACGATTCGGAAACAAATCGTTTACCTTTTCAGGACGAAAATTTTACGATTTTGTTCCTTGCTTTTTACCGGGAAATGTCTAGAATAGGAGTTGCAAATTCCAGCCCGGAGGTATCCTGAGAGGCTCTCTTGTTCCCTGGACTGCAGGCTGCAGGTGCAGCATATACGAGACAGGAGTGTTCTGTCATGTCTGAATATAATAATTTCCGCCGCCGTGCGGTTTCTGTTCTCATAGCCGGCTCCCTCCTCCTTGCGGGCCTCACAGCCTGCGGGAAAAATTCCGATTCCAGCAGTTCCACCTCTGCGCCGGGCTCGGGAACCACCTCCAGCGGCGTCTCTTCCTCGGTCCCTCCGGACCTCTCCACCCCGGGAGGCTCTGCCAGCTCCGTCCCTCCGCAGGAGCCGCCGCAGCAGATTTACGACTTCTCGCAGCCCGCACCGGAATCTTCGCCTGTGGATGACAGCTACTTTGCAGATGCCGTCTTTATCGGCGACTCCCGCATGGAGAGCTTCATGATGTTCAGCGGTCTCACTGCGGGGGACGGTCTCACCTCAGTGGGGATGAACTCCTACCGCATGTTTGACACCCCCTACATCGAGCAGAACGGCACGGAGCTCACCGTGTTTGACGCCCTGAACCTGAAGCATTACGGCAAAATCTACTTCAGCCTGGGTGTCAATGAGATGGGCTATCCCAATGACGACCTTTACCAGGACAACATCTCCCGCGCCATTGAGTGCTTCCGCGTCCTGGAGCCCAGTGCGGTCATCTATCTGGAAAATCTCATCCCCCTCAACGAGGGGATCATTAAGGCCAACGGCGGCAGCGAATATCTGAGAAACGACCATCTGCGCCTCCTCAATGAGGAACTGGCCCAGCTGGCAGAGAAGAAACAGGTTATACTCCTCGACGCTTACAGCCTGTTCGCCGATGAAAACGGCTCGCTGCCGGATGACGCCTCCAACGACGGCATCCATCTGAAACCTGAGCAGTCTCAGAAACTTCTGGCGTACATCCGGGCCCATACCGTGGACCCCGCCGCTGCCTACCCGGGCGGCATGCCGGCTGGTGACCCCACCGCCATGCCTGGACCTGTGGGCTGATACAGGAGGAATGATTTATGAAACGGATATTCTGTACGGTCCTCTCCGCCGCTCTTCTCTTCTGCCTTGCATCCTGCAGCAGTAGCAGCAGCGGAACCAGTGGAAACAGCAGCGGCGGGAATTCAGGGGGCAGTGCCTCCTCTGCAAAGGCGCCGGAGGTGTTCGACACCGCACTGACAGCCGCCATTGAAAACGCAGGCGCCTTCT
>CAYYHY010000003.1:32104-41109 GCA_964471855.1 uncultured Oscillospiraceae bacterium
CCGGAGGTGTTCGACACCGCACTGACAGCCGCCATTGAAAACGCAGGCGCCTTCTGCGAGGAACTTGGAGAAGTGGATGCAGATGTCATGTACATGCGCTGCCATCTGGAGGAATACGGCATTGCCCGGGATGAACTGACAGAGTGCTCCTCCCTGCTCGCCACAGGCGCTACCGACCAGGTCTCTGTCATGGTGTTCTCCTGGAAAGACGGCACCTCCGAGGAGCGCTGCGCAAAGGTTCAGGAGGCGCTGGAGCACTATAAGGAAGGGCTCATCAAGGACTATGAGACCTACGGTCCTGAGGAGGTCCCCAAACTGGAGAATGCCCTGATCCAGCAGAAGGGGGACAGCTTCCTGTTCCTGGTGGCCAATGACATGGATGCGGCGAAAACCGTTATCCCCTGACGCTGAGGAAATCTGAAATCTGCCTATTGCAATCCCGCCCCGGCTCCTGTATAATAGCTCCTGCTTTGCCGGTGTGGCGGAATTGGCAGACGCACCGCACTCAAAATGCGGCGGATATCCGTGCCGGTTCGAGTCCGGCCACCGGCATCATACCGAGAAATTCCGAACCCTTCCCTGCCGGGGAGAGTTCGGTTTTTCTGTCCCTGATCCAGGGAGGCAGTCATGGAAGAAAAACCATTTCATCTGACGCTGCGGGCCAGGGCAGCCCTCATCTGGCGCTTCCTCCGCAGCTGTGTCTGGCTTCTGCTGGGCGGGCTCCTCTGCTCCTGCGTGGACACCGTTCTCCTCACAGTGACGCCGCAGATATTCCGCATCACAGCGGACAGCATTCTGGGCAGCGAGCCCCAGCCCTTCCTGCCGGACGCCTGGCTGGCTGTCATGCGGGCAGAGCCGGCCCGGGCCATCGTCGCGGCAGCGGCTGCCGTGCTGGCCGCAGCCGCCCTGCGCAGTCTGTTCGGATTCGGCCAGAGGATGCTGTTTGCAGCCGGCAGCGAGCGGTTCATCAAGTCCATCCGCGACACCCTGTATGAACACATCCAGCATCTGAGCTTTGCCTGGCACACGGCCCACTCCACCGGGGATCTGATCCAGAGGTGTACTTCCGATGTGGACGTGATCCGGACCTTTGTCTGCCAGCAGCTGACACAGGTGGTGCGGACGGTGTTTCTCATCGTCACCTGCCTTGTCCTCATGTTCAGCATGGACGTACCCCTGTCCCTCATCACCCTCCTCTTTCTCCTCATCTCCGGCATCACATCCGTCTTCTTCTACAGCGGCATCTCCAGCCGCTTCAAGGCGGCGGACGAGGCCGAGGGGGAGGTCACCGCGGCAGCCCAGGAGAATCTGACCGGGGTCCGGGTGGTGCGCGCCTTCGGGCGGGAGCAGTTCGAGGTCCAGCGCTTCAACGAGAAGAACGAGCGCTTCTCCAGCCTCTGGGTAAGGCTGGGCAGCCTGATGTCCATCCACTGGGCCATGGGCTCCTTCATCCCCTGCCTGCAGGTGCTGGCCATCGTGGCCGCCGGGACTGTCCGTGCGGTGCACGGGGACATCACCCTGGGGGACTTTATTGTCTTCATCTCCTACAGCCAGTCCCTGTCCTGGCCCGTCCGCATGCTGGGACATGTCCTCTCCGACATGAGCAAGGCCAGCGTCTCCCTGGACCGGGTGGGATACATCCTCCACGCACCCCGGGAGGAGGATGCGCCGGATGCAGAGGATCTGCCTGTCAGGGGCGACATCGCCTTCGAACATGTCAGCTTCCGCTATCCGGACGGTTCGGATGTGCTGAAGGACGTCAGCTTTACCATCCCCCAGGGGTCCACCTTCGCCATTCTCGGCGGGACCGGCAGCGGGAAGAGCACCCTCGTCCACCTGCTGGACCGCCTCTATGACCTGCCGGAGGGAAGCGGCCGCATCACCATCGGCGGCATTCCCGTCTCCCGCTTCACCCGCGCCAGCCTCCGCCGCCAGATCGGCCTCTGCCTCCAGGAGCCGTTCCTCTTCAGCCAGACCATACGGGAGAACATTGCGGCCACGCGCCCCGATGCCTCCATGGAGGAGATCCGCCGCTGCGCCGCCACCGCCTGTGTGGATGAAACCATCTGCCAGTTCCCGGACGGATACGGCACAGTTGTGGGAGAGCGGGGCGTCACCCTGTCCGGCGGACAGAAGCAGCGGGTGGCCATCGCCCGCATGCTGCTCCAGAACGCCCCGGTGGCGGTGCTGGACGACTCCCTCTCCGCCGTGGATGCGGAGACGGATGCAGCCATCCGTGCTGCACTTCAGAAGGACCTGGCCGGTACCACCGTCATCCTCATCTCCCACCGCATCACCACCCTGATGCAGGCAGACAGGATCCTGGTCCTGGACCGGGGCCGGGTCAGCGACATGGGAACCCATGCAGAACTCAGCAGCAGACCCGGCATATACCGGGATATCTGCGATATTCAAATGAACCGGGACGACCTGCTGCTCCTGGAGCAGTCAGAGGACCCTGCGCAGGAGCCGGGAGGTGAGAGCCGTGGCCGCCCCTGAGGAAAAGGAATACACCCGGGACCTGGACCTGTCCATCTGGAAGCGGATCCTGCCCTTCTGCAGACCCTACCGGCTGTTCTTCGCCGGCATGCTGATCTTCAACGGACTGGCCGCAGCCATTGACGTCATCCTGCCCCTGTTCCAGCGCACCGCTGTCGCCCGCTTTATCGAGGGAAACACTCTGAAGGGCCTCGGCCCCTTCCTTCTCCTGTACTTTGCCGTCATCCTTGCCCAGGCCTTCACCGTCATCGTCTTCGGCCGCTGCTCCATGAAGGTGGAGATGTATGTGGGCCGGGACATGCGCCGGGACCTGTTCCGCCACCTGCAGACCCTGTCCCTCAGTTTTTACAGCACAACCCCTGTGGGCTGGATTCTCTCCCGGATCATGAGCGATACCCAGCGGATCGCCGGCATGCTGGCCTGGAATCTGACGGACATCCTGTGGGCTGTGTGCTACGTCCTGGGGGCCTTTGCCGCCATGCTGGCTCTCAACTGGCGCCTGGCCCTGCCGGTCATCACCATCGTCCCCGTCCTCGCTCTGCTGACCTGGTACTTCCAGAACCGCATCCTGCGCTGGAACCGGAAGGTCCGGAAACTGAACAGCCAGATCACCGGAGCCTTCAACGAGGGCATCACCGGGGCGAAAACCATCAAGACCCTGGTCACTGAGGACTCCTCCACGGCGGCCTTCACGGACACAACGGAGAAGATGCGCCGGGCGGGGATCCGCGCCGCCCGCCTCAGCGCCGTATACATCCCCCTGGTGCTGTTCTTCTCCACTGCCGCAGCAGCCATTGTGCTTCTGCGGGGCGGACAGATGACTCTGGCAGGTGCACTGGACCTGGCCACCCTCTCCGCCTTTATCAGCTATGCCGTCAGCATCTTTGAGCCCGTCCAGGAGACGGCCTCCAACATCGCTGAGTTCATCTCCGTCCAGGCCTCCATTGAGCGGGTCACCGGTCTTCTGGACGAGGAGCCCATGATCAGGGATACGCCGGAGGTGACGGAGAAATACGGCGACGTCTTCAGCCCCAGGCGGGAGAACTGGCCCCCGGTCCGGGGGGAGATCGAGTTCCGGGATGTGAGCTTCCGCTATCCGGACGGGGGCGGAGAGGTGCTCAGCCACTTCAGTCTGCACATACCGGCCGGCACCACGGTGGCACTGGTGGGAGAGACAGGAGCCGGCAAGAGCACCCTTGTAAACCTGGCCTGCCGCTTCTACGAGCCGACTTCCGGCGCTGTTCTCATCGACGGGGTGGACTGCAGGGAGCGGAGCCAGCTGTGGCTCCACGCCAGCATCGGCTATGTGCTCCAGAACCCCCACCTGTTCAGCGGCACCATCCGTGAGAACATCCGCTACGGCCGTCTGGACGCCACGGACGAGGAGGTCGAAGCCGCGGCCCGGGCGGTCTCTGCCGATACGTTCATCCGCAGACTTCCCGGCGGGTGGGACAGCGAAGCGGGAGAGAGCGGCGACCGCCTGTCCACCGGGGAAAAGCAGCTGATCAGCTTTGCAAGGGCCGTACTGGCAGACCCCCGCATCTTCGTCCTGGACGAGGCCACCTCCTCCATCGACACTCAGACAGAGGAACTGATCCAGAACGCAGTGGACCGCCTGCTGAAGGGACGCACCTCCTTCCTCATCGCCCACCGCCTCTCCACCATCCGCAGGGCCGACATCATCCTGGTGATCAAAGACGGCCGCATCGTGGAGCAGGGTACGCACCGGGAGCTCCTTCAGAAGCACGGCTCCTATCATGCCCTGTACAGCCGCCAGTTCGCCGAGGAGGCCGCCGCCGCGGCCTGGAAGGCACAGCCGGAACACCCGGCAGAGCATCAAGGCGCGGCTGGAGACATGAGCAGTGCCCGGGGAGGAACCTGAGATGGGAAAAAAGCGCAGCCCGGGACTGTCACGGGCAAAGCGGACCCGCCTGCGCCATGGCATCCGCAGTCCCGACCCCCAGGTGCGGGAGGCCGCCTGGGCGGAATACGTGAAACGGGACTGGGAAGTTGCCTGGAGAGACAGACTGGACAGTCTTGTTCTCAGAGTGCTGGAAGCCGAGGTGGTTAGAACCGCTGAGTATGACAGCGGACAGCAGGTCACGGAGCGCAGGTACCTGCGCATCACAGCCAGACCCCCGGAACTGGTCTGTTTCGACCCTGACTGGCCGGATGTGAGGGCCTGTCCCGGGAAGGACAGAATCCGCCGCCTTCTGCGCTGGACGGTGCAGAAACTGGAACTTCCCATGTGGGCCTTCAGTCCTCCCGCTGCAGCAGCGGCAGAGGACCTGCCCGGGCTGGACGCACTGTTCACAGCTGCAGGTCAGGATACAGAACCGGAGCCGGACATCTTCCAGCTCTTCGGAGGGATGGATATCCCTTTTCCCGAGCTGGAGCGGCTGCAGCAGGAGATGCGCGCCGGCTGGATGACAGAGGACCCCTCCCCTTCGGAACAGTTCCATTACCGCTTTCACGCCGAATACACCAGCGGGGAGGTCCAGGACGCCGAGTTTGACGGAGACTCCTTCTGTGACGAAATGCTTGCTCCCCTCTTCTCCCGGGTCCGCATCCTGACCGGGATCTCCGATGAGAAACTGGACTGGTAAACCCTGAACTGCGGCCCTCCCTGAAACAATCCATGCGTTCTCCGCTGCCGGGTCCCCGCGGTCCGGCCGGAGCGTGCCGGTCTCTTCAAACGCACGCCGCAGTCAGCAGGTTCGCTGCTTTTTCACAGCAGTACGCTTTCATCATTAAGATTCCGTTAAAAAACATCGCGTAAAGCGGGGAGTGAACTCCCGTTTGTTGACTTCCTGCAGTCCCTGCATTAGACTTGCTGCAGCGGCTGATTCATTTCTGCGGGGAGATGGACATTTTGGACGTGGACATAAACGGCACAGACATAGACCTGGGTGATTACATCAGAACTTATTATGAAATGCGGAGGTCACACCGGGAGTCCATGCCGTACTATGAAATGTACAGAGACGACATGTCAGATGATCAGTACCAGGCGGTGCTGAAACTGGAAGATACCTTCTCCAAACTCGAAGCTTCAATGATCGATGATATCATATCTTTGTCACAGGAGCCGCTTATATCAGACGACGAATAGGAATTTTACTCATTAGGTTTTAATGTGGTCAATAAAAAAGGAACAGCGGGCTGAAAGCAGCTGCTGTTCCTTTCTTTTCATTCCGTCCGGGGGCAGTGCAGAGCTGCCGGATTTCTGTTCAAATTCCCTATTGACCCAGTTGGTTGCTTGGTTTATAGTTGTCGTGTCCCGCCGGCGGACCGCTGCTCTGCCGGCTCTCTTTCCAGGAAGGTGCTGCAGAAATGAGACTTGCCATGGCCCAGATGCAGATGACGTCCTCTGTGCGGGAAAACCTGCATTCTGCTCTTGCTTACATGGAGCAGGCCGCAGAGGCCGGGGCTGACCTGATTTTCTTTCCGGAACTGCAGTTCTGTCCCTTCTTCCCCCAGCATGCACACAGGTGCACCTGGCCCTGGCTCACGTCCCTGGACGGTCCGGAGATCACCTGCATGCGGGAGGCCTGCCGGCGGCTGAAACTGTGGGCCAGTCCCAACATCTACCTGGAACTGGACGGCCGCCGCTGTGATACCTCCCTGATGATCGACTCCGAGGGAGACATTCAGGGCATTTCCGGCATGGTGCACATCACCCAGGCGGAGCATTTTTACGAGCAGGACTGCTACGACCCGTTCCCGGACGGGTTCCGGACATACGAAACCCCCTTCGGCAGAGTAGGGATTGTGATCTGCTTCGACCGGCACCTGCCGGACGGCATCCGCTCCTGCGCCTCCCAGGGGGCTGACCTGGTCATCATTCCCGCCGCCAACATCATCGGAGAGCCTCTGGAACTGTTTGCCTGGGAGATCCGGGTGCAGGCATACCAGAACACCGTCTTTGCAGCCATGTGCAGCAGGACGGGGCCGGAAGACAGCGTGACCTTTGCCGGTCAGTCCCTGGCCGCCGGCCCGGACGGCAGCCTCCTCTGCCTGGCAGACAGCACGCCCCGGCTTCTGACCGTGGACATCCCCGTCCGGGCGGCCGCGGAGGAGAGGGAGCGGAGACCCTGGCTGACCCTCTGAGGTACGGCAGAACAGACGCAGAGAGAAACGAGGAATTGCAAATGCTGAATCAGTTCTCCAGGACCCAGCTGCTCCTCGGCGAGGAGGGAATGGAGCGGCTCTTCCATGCCCGCGTCGCTGTTTTCGGTCTGGGCGGCGCCGGCGGATATACTGTCGAGGCTCTGGCCAGAAGCGGCATAGGGACGCTGGACCTCATCGACGACGACCGGATCTGCCTCACGAATCTGAACCGCCAGATCCTGGCAACCCGCCAGACAGTGGGGAAATACAAAGTGGACGTCGCAGAGGAACGGGTTCTCTCCATCAATCCTGACGCCACCGTACACAAGTACAGGCTCTTCTACGGTCCGGAGACTGCAGACCAGTTCGACTTCACCTGCTACGACTATGTGGTCGACGCCATCGATACGGTTACCGGCAAGCTGATGCTGGTGGAACAGGCGGAGAAAGCCGGCGTGCCCATCATCAGCTGCATGGGGGCGGGCAACAAGCTGGACGCCTCGGCCTTCGAGGTCACGGACATATACAGCACCTCCGTCTGTCCCCTGGCCCGCGTCATGCGGCGGGAACTGAGAAAGCGGGGGATCCGGAAGCTGAAAGTTGTGTATTCCAGAGAGCCGCCCATCGAACCTGTGGACGACATGTCCATCAGCTGCCGCAGCCACTGCATCTGTCCCCCGGGGACGGCCAGGAAATGCACCATGCGCAGGCAGGTACCGGGAAGCAGCGCCTTTGTCCCCGCAGCAGCGGGTCTGATCCTGGCCGGAGAGGTTGTCCGGGATCTCACTGCAGACTGCATTGCACAGTCCGCCCCTGCATGCGTCCAGACCCCGGCAGCAGAGCATGCCTGACCTGACATAGAACAGCCGCCCCGCCGGATGCATGCCCGGCAGGGCGGTTTTCTGTATCTGTCCGAAGACCTTACACCACGTTTCCGGCCTTCTGCTTTCCGTTCTGAGCCATCACGCCTGCCAGGGCATGGGGCACATACAGTTCCTCCAGATAGGCCATCTCCTCCGGTGTCAGTTCCAGATCCACGGCACGGGCCGCACCTTCCACATGTGACACCTTTGTGGCCCCTGTGACAGGGCTCTGGACTTTGGCCAGCAGCCAGGCCAGAGAGACCTCTGTCATGGAGACGGCGTGTCCCTCTGCAACCTCCTCTACCCGGCGTATGATCTTCTCATCCGCCTCCGCGGTGGCGTCGTACTTGAACCTGGCGTAGGAGTCCTCTGCATACCGCTTTGTCATCTCCCCCGGACGGCGGGACAGACGGCCGGCCGCCAGCGCGCTGTAGGGTGTCATGGCGATGTTCTGGTCAGCACAGAAGGGGACCATCTCCCGCTCCTCCTCCCGGGCGATCAGGTTGTAGTGGCTCTGTACAGAGATGAACTCCGGCAGGCCGTTCATGCGGGCGTAGAAGTTTGCCTTGGCCAGCTGCCAGGCAAAGCAGTTTGAGATGCCGATGTACCGGACCTTTCCTGCCCTGACAGCCGCTCCCAGCCCCTCCATGATCTCCTCAATGGGTGTGTGGTAGTCCCACATGTGGCAGATGTACAGATCCACATAGTCCATGCCCAGGTTCCGCAGGCTCCTGTCCAGGTATGTCTCCACGTGCTCCTGACCTGTTACCCCCGTGTCCATCTCCTCCTGGGTCCGGGGAGTGAACTTGGTTGCAACAACCACCTGATCCCGGGGAGCAAAGTCCCTGAGGGCCCGCCCTACATACTGCTCGCTGGTCCCGTTCTGGTACACGATGGCAGTGTCAAAGAAGTTGACACCCAGATCCAGACCCCGGCGGATGATGGCCCGGCTCTGCTCCTCATCCACTGTCCAGCTGTGCTGTCCGGTGGCCGCATTGCCGAACCCCATGCAGCCCATGCAGATCCGGGAAACTGTCAGATCCGATTTTCCAAGTTTCACATACTTCAATGCTGTGTCCTTCTTTCTGCTGTCCGCAGTTCCGGCGGTCCGCCGGCGGCCGCATCTGCTCACTGCGGAGATTCCAGGTCTTCTCCCGCATTATACCACCGGAAGCAGCAGGCTGTCCAACCTCACATTACAGGCCTGTGCACCTGCACCGGACAGCCGGCAGGTCCGGAAGCCACTTCTCGCTGCTGCAAGTCCGCCCGAGATTCCATCAGGAAACCTCCCCATTCTGCCGCTGTACCATCAGCACCCAGCATGGGGACCTGTTCGCCGCTCCTGCTGCCACCCGGATCCTGTACCTGCTCCGGACAGCCGGCAGGTCCGGAAACCCTTTCTCGCTGCTGCAAGTCCGCCCATTATTCCTTCAGGATACCTCCCCCGGTCTTCCCCTCTCCCACCAGTAACCCAGCATGGGAACCTGTGCCGCTGCTCCTGGCTGCCATCCGGGCCCTGTACCTGCACCGGAC
>CAYYHY010000004.1:0-34035 GCA_964471855.1 uncultured Oscillospiraceae bacterium
CGTCAGTTCAGTCGGGCGGGAAGATTTCGGCAGAACTGTCAGCAAGGATTGCCGCGCTGGGCATATGATGAACGGGTTCGCTCTTCGGGCGGGTGCAGTTCTGGAATGAGGATGTCTTCTGATACATAGTGAGCCGCTCTCTTCTGTGAAGGAAGAGAGCGGCTTCTGCATTCTCATCGGGAACGCACTGCTTCTGCCCGCACAGTTCCAGATCCTGTCAGGGGGACTGCACTGCGGCGAAGAAAAAATAGTATTGTACAGGTCTGTGGTGCGTGGTAAAATAAGCCGCTATCCTTGCGAATAAGGCTGTTTTCCTCCCGAAGAAGGGATTTCACCCCTGCGGGAACAGTGTTTTGAGGTGTTTTCATGAAAGTGCTTGTGCTTGCGGGCGGTCTCAGCCCGGAACGGAATGTATCCCTCTCCTCCGGCTCCAAAGTGTGCCAGGCCCTGCGGGACCGCGGTCACCGGGCTGCGCTGGTGGATCTGTTCTTCGGCCTGGACGGGGGCGGGGACGGCGAGAGCCTCTATGATGCTCCCATTCCGGAGAAGTTCCGGAAGGTGGCCCGGCAGGCACCGGATCTGCAGGAAGTACGGAAACAGCGCCGGGACCGGAGCCCCTCTGCCATCGGTCCCGGAGTGCTGGACATGTGCCGGGCGGCGGACTGTGTCTTCCTTGGCCTCCACGGCGCCTGCGGGGAGGACGGCCGCATCCAGGCGGCTCTGGATCTGCTGGGAGTGCCCTATACAGGGTCCGGCAGTCTGGCCTCCGCCATCGCAATGGACAAGGATCTGACCAAGCGCCTGGTGTCTGACATCGTGACTACTCCTGCATGGCGCACAGTCACCGTGACGGAGGAGAATCTGCAGGAGCTGGCAGATACGCAGAGACTGCCTGCAGTAGTTAAGCCTGTTGACAGCGGCTCCTCCATCGGCGTCTTTATCGCCAGGACCAGAGAGGAACTGGAGCACGCCCTGGGTGAGGCTGCCCGGCTGGGGGGCCGCACCGTCCTGGAGGACTACATTCAGGGCCGGGAGATCCAGGTGGCCGTTCTGGACGGCAGGGCGCTGCCGTCCATTGAGATTATCCCCAGAGAGGGATTCTATGACTACGAGAACAAGTACCAGCCCGGCGCTGCGGAAGAGGTATGCCCGGCGCAGATCCCGGCGGAGTGGGAGAAGCGCGTCGGGGATGCGGCCCTGGCCGTGTTCCGCCGGGTGGGTCTGAGCGTCTATTCCAGAGCCGACTTCATCGTCACTGAGGACGGCACCCCCTGCTTCCTGGAGATCAACACTCTGCCCGGCATGACCCCGACCAGTCTGGTGCCGCAGGAGGCTGCGGCCGCCGGCATCGGCTACGGGGAGCTGTGCGAGATGATCATTGAGAAGTCCATGGAAGCGAGAAGGGGGGCAGTCTGATTGGAGCCGATCACCCTGGACCAGCTGGTGGATGCAGTACACGGATACCTGCTGGGGGACTTCTGCGACATGGATACCGCCGTCAGCGCCGTGGATACGGACAGCCGGCGCATTACCCCCGGCAGCCTCTTTGTGCCGCTCATCGGGGAGCGGTATGACGGGCACGCCTATATAGACAGCGCCCTGGAGGCGGGGGCCGCAGGATGCCTCACCGCCATTGACCAGAAGAACTGCCGCCCCGACCGGTTCTTCATCCGCGTGGAAGATACGGAGAAGGCTCTGGGGGACCTGGCGGCCTGGTACCGGCAGCAGTTCCGCATCCCCTTTGTCGCCATTACCGGCAGCGTGGGGAAAACTACAGCCAAAGACATGACCGCCGCCGTGCTGGGCGCCCGGTACCGGGTGCTGAAGACGGAGGGCAATTTGAACAACAGCATCGGCATGCCCATGACCCTGCTGAATCTGGACCGCACCCACCAGGTCTGCGTGGTGGAGATGGGCATGGACAAGCTGGGGGAGATCGACTGGCTGGCGGGCATCGCAAAGCCGGACATCGGCGTGATTACCAACATCGGAGACGCCCACATCGAGCGGCTGGGCAGCCGGGAGAACATCTTCCAGGCCAAGTGCGAGCTTCTCCCCCATGTGGCGAAGGACGGTCTGCTGGTGCTCAACGGGGACGACCCCATGCTGGTCTCCCTGCGGGGCAGGACGGATGTCCCGGCAGTATACTGCGGCAAGGGCGAGGGCCTGGAGTACCGGGCTGAGGTAACCGGGGGTGACGGGGAGACCTTCATCAGCTGCCGGCTCCGTACACCGAAGATGGACCGGGAAGTGCGGATCCCCGCCCTTGGAGCCCACATGGTCTATCCTGTGCTCACCGCCGCCGCCATAGCGGAGCGGCTGGGTCTGACGGCAGATGAGATCGAGCAGGGGATATCCAGCTTCGTCCCCACCCGCATGCGGATGAACATCATCCGCAGGGCGGAGAACATCACCATTCTCGACGATACATACAATGCAAATCCCCAGTCCATGCGGGCCGCCATCAGCGTGCTGGCGGACAGCCGCAGCAGCTGGAAGGCCGCCGTTCTGGGGGACATGCTGGAGCTGGGTCCCTTTGCCCCCGCCCTCCACGCCGGCGTGGGCAGCTACCTGGGCAGGGTCCATGCGGACTGCCTGGTGGCAGTGGGGGAACTGGCCGCCCATATCGCCAGGGGCGCCCGGGAGGCGGGCGTGCCCATGGTCTTCGAGGTCAGAAACCGGGAGGATGCCATAGCCATGCTCCCCGCCGTGATCCGGCCGGACAGCACCATCCTGGTGAAGGCCTCCCGGGGCATGCGCATGGAAGAGATTACAAAGGCGCTCATGGATCTTACAGAGGCTCCCTGACAGAAAAAGCGCACACGGTCAGCGGCCGTGTGCGCAGGCATATGTTCAGGAAAACAGGGCCTTCAGCTTCTCCCGGAAGGGCGGATAGATGATGCCCTTCTCGGTGATGATCCCTGTCAGCAGCTGGTGCGGGGTGACATCGAAGGCGGGGTTCCAGACCGGGACGCCCTCCGGAGCAGTGCGGACTCCGGCAAAGCAGGAGACCTCCTCCGGGTCGCGCTCCTCAATGGGAATGGAGTGTCCGTCCGCTATGGACAGGTCTATGGTGGTGGACGGCAGGACGGTGTAGAAGGGGATGCCGTGATAACTGGCGTTTACAGCCAGGGAGTAGGTGCCGATCTTGTTGGCAAAGTCTCCGCTGGCCGCCATGCGGTCGCAGCCCACCAGCACCAGGTTGACCATGCGCTTCTGCATGAGGAAGCCGGCCATGCTGTCTGTAATCAGGGTGGCGGGTATTCCGTCCTTATGGAGTTCCCAGGCGGTCAGTCTGGCGCCCTGGAGCAGGGGACGGGTCTCGTCGCAGTAGACCATGTGCACTCTTCCTGTGGCGTGGGCGCTGCGCACTACGCCCAGCACGGTGCCGTAGCCCCCGGTGGCGATGGCCCCTGCATTGCAGTGGGTGAGAATCCTGGCAAGGGAGGGAACCACCTGGCGGCCCAGTTCCCCGATGGTGCGGTTCATCTCCACGTCCTCCCGGTGGACGGCCTTCGCCTCCTCCAGCAGGACCGCCGGATCCCCGCCGCAGGCGAGGGCGCACTTCTCCATCCTGTCCAGGGCCCGGAAGAGGTTCACCGCAGTGGGGCGGCTTGCAGCCAGGACCTCCTTCGCCTGTCCCAGGTCCTCCCCGTTCGCCGCAGCCAGGGCATAGGCGTAGGCGGCGGCAATGCCGATGGCGGGGGCGCCCCGGACAGTGAGGGTGCGGATGGCCTCCGCCACGCCCCGGGAGTCTGTGTACCGGAGCCAGACCTCCTCCCCCGGAAGGCGGGTCTGGTCCAGAAGATAGAGGGCTCCGTCCCTCCAGCGGATCGCTTCCATGTGTGACCTCCCTGTGTCCGGGCACCCACAGGCGCCCATGATTTCTGGAATATTGTACCATTACAGGAGAGCAGCTGCAACTTATGATCGAAATTTCTGTTACCGGTCTGGTAAAGGAGTACGAGGTCGGCAAGAAGATACTGGACGGGCTCACCTTCCAGGTTGATTCCGGGGAGCGGGTGGGTCTGCTGGGGCCAAACGGCTGCGGCAAGACCACCCTTCTGCGCATTCTCACCGGGGCCATCGGGTACGACGAGGGCGAGGTGGTCCTGGCGCCGGGCAGGCGGGTGGGGCTGATCTCCCAGATCCCCGTCTACCCCCCGGAGTATACAGTGGAGGATGTGCTGGAGACCGCATTTGAACCTCTCCACGACATGGAGCGGGAGATGAACGAACTGGCCGCCGGGATGGCGGAGGGGGCGGAGGACTCTGCCCTGCGCCGCTACGACCAGCTGGCAGCGGCCTTCCAGTCCGGGGGCGGCTATGAGACGGAGACAGAGAAGAACAAGGTGTGCGCCGGTCTGCAGATCAGCTCCGCCATGCGCCGGCAGCTGTTCTGCGAACTCTCCGGAGGGGAGAAGACCCGGGTCAACCTGGGGCGTCTGATCCTGGAGGACACGGACATCCTGCTCCTGGACGAGCCCACCAACCACCTGGACCTGCGGGCCACCGAGTGGCTGGAGGAGTATCTGGACCGGTTCCGGGGCACGGTGCTGGCGGTCTCCCACGACCGCTGGTTTCTGGACCGGGTGGTGAAGCGGATTGTAGAGATCCAGCAGGGCCGGGAGGAGTTCTACCCCGGAAACTACTCCTTCTATATGGTGGAGAAGGAGCGGCGCTACCAGGAGAAGCTGAAGCAGTACCAGAAGGAGCAGGCGAAAGTCGCTCAGCTGGAGCAGTCTGCGGAGCAGCTGCGCACCTGGGCCTACTCGGGCATGGACAAGACCTTCCGCCGGGCCAGAAGCATGGAAAAGCGGATCGAGCGCATCCAGACCGTGGACAGGCCTGTGAAGGAGAAGAAGCTCCAGGTCCGGTTCGGGGAGCGGGAGTTCCGGGGGGACGAGGTGCTGACGGTACGGGACCTGTCCAAGAGCTACGGAGACCGTCTCCTCTTCTCGGACGTGAACCTGGAGGTGGCGGGGGGCGAGCGGATCGCCCTCCTGGGTGACAACGGCACCGGCAAGTCCACCTTCCTGAAGATCCTCATGGGGGAGGAGGAGCCGGATACAGGGAAGCTGCGGCTGGGGCCCACGGTGCGGATCGGATATCTTCCCCAGATCATCCACTTCGAACATCCGGAGCGGAACCTGGTGGACACCATGATCTGGGATCTGGACTGCTCCGCCCAGAGCGCCCGCAACCGTCTGGCCTCCTTCCGCTTTCAGGGGGAGGACGTGTTCAAGCCGGTCAGCGCTCTGTCCGGCGGGGAGCAGTCCCGGCTGCGGCTGTGCATGCTGATGGACGCGAAGATCAACCTCCTCATCCTGGACGAGCCCACCAACCATCTGGACATCCAGAACAGGGAGTGGATCGAGGAGTCGGTGGAGGAGTACGGGGGCAACCTGCTCTTCGTCTCCCACGACCGCTGGTTCATTGACCGGTTTGCCAGCCGCATCTGGATGCTGGAGGACGGGCATATCACGGACTTCCGGGGCACCTGGAGGGAGTGGACGGACTTCCGGGAGCGGCAGAAGGCCCGGCAGCAGACTGCGGCCGCCTCCGCCCGGGAGACGGTGAAGAAAGAGAAGCCGAAGCGCGCCGGCGGCACAAAGGACCTGGAGAAGCAGGTGAACGCTGCGGAGCGGGCGGTTGAGAAGGCCGAGGGGGAGATGGAGCAGCTGAATCAGGAGATTGAGCTGGCCTCCTCGGACTATGTGAAACTCCAGGAGCTCTGCCAGAGGCGGGAGGAGCTGGAGGAGGAAATACTGAAGCTGTACAGCGCCTGGGAGGACCTGGCGGCACAGCTGGAGGAGGCACGCAGATGAAGGTCCTGGGTGACAGAGACAGATTCGAAGAGGAAGAGATGGAAGAGGAGATCCCGGAGCAGGCTCCGCCCCGGAAGAAGAAGCTGCCTCTGCTGGTGCGGCTTCTGCTGCTCTGCTTCTGTGCCGGCTGCTGTCTGTTTGCCTTCACCTTCGGCGGCGTGCTCAGCGGAGCAAAGGACAGCGTGACCGGGGAGCCCCCCTACATGATCGTGCTGGGCTGCTCTGTCAAGCCCTGGGGCCCCTCCATCCTGCTGCAGGACCGGCTCAACAGGGCGCTGGACTGGTGGGAGGACCACCAGGATGTGCGCATTGTGGTGACCGGGGCCCAGGGACCCGACGAGCCGGAGACGGAGGCCTCCGCCATGGCGGACTACCTGACGGAGCGCGGGGTGCCGGAGGATCAGATCATCCTGGAGGACAGGAGCAGCAACACCATCCAGAATCTGCGCAACGCGGCGGAGCTCCTGGAGGAGGAGGACTACGACATCGGAGACGGAGTCCTTGTGGTCTCAAACAGCTGGCACCTGACCCGGGTGCGGATGCTGGCGGGCCGGGCCGGATACGGGCATGTCTCCCTGCTGGCGGCCCCCTCCTCCCACATCCCGTCCCTGCTGAAGATGCTGGTCCGGGAGCCCATCGCCATGTGGAAGTCCATTATTCTGGACCGCTGACCGGGAAAGGAAATTCTGACCCATGCTGGATAAACTTGCAGCCATAGAGGCGAGATACAGCCAGATCGAGGCGCAGCTGAACGCCTCCGAGACCTATGCGGATCCGGCGCTGGCGGCCCGGCTCAGCCGGGAGCAGACGGAGCTGAGACCCCTGGTGGAGACCTACCGGGCGTACCTGGAGGCCAGGGAGGCGGAGGAGCAGGCCAGAGCCCTGATGGGGGACCCGGAGATGCGGGAACTGTGCCAGGAGGAGCTGGAGCAGGCCCTGGCCCGCCAGGAGGAGCTGGAGCGGGAGCTGAAGATCCTGCTGCTGCCGAAGGATCCCAACGACGGGAAGAACGTGATCATGGAGATCCGCGCCGGCGTCGGCGGGGAGGAGGCGGCCCTCTTTGCCCACTCCCTGTACCGGATGTACACCATGTACGCCGAGAGCAGAGGCTGGCGGGAGGAGACGGATGCGGTCAGCGCCACGGAGCTGGGGGGCATAAAGGAGATCTCTTTCACCATAGAGGGGGACGGGGCCTGGTCCCGGCTGAAGTATGAGAGCGGTGTCCACCGGGTGCAGCGGGTTCCGGAGACGGAGTCCGGGGGCCGGGTGCACACCTCTACCGCCACTGTGGCGGTGCTGCCGGAGATGGAGGAGGCGGACATCCAGATCCGCCCCGAGGACATCGAGATGCAGGTGTTCCGCTCCTCCGGGGCAGGGGGGCAGCATATCAACAAGACCTCCTCCGCCGTGCGGCTCATACACAAACCCACTGGCACCGTGGTGGAGTGCCAGCAGGAGCGCAGCCAGTTCCAGAACCGGGACAAGGCCATGCGCATTCTGGCCTCCCGCCTCTATGAGGCGGAGCAGGAGAAGCTGACGGACGAGCACAACGCGGAGCGCCGCAGCCAGGTGGGCTCCGGCATGCGCAACGAGCGCATCCGCACCTACAACTTCCCCCAGGGCCGGGTGACGGACCACCGCATCGGCCTGACCCTGTACAAGATAGACAGCGTCATGAACGGCGCTCTGGACGAGATCATCGACGCCCTGGCGGCCGACGACCAGGCGGAGCGTCTGAAGGCGCAGCAGGAGAGCCTCTGAGCTCTTCCCCCGCGGGCGGGAAAGGAGCTTCAATATGGAAATGTATATTCACTACACCGCTTTTCCGGAGGGGAAGACCCTGGCGGATGTGGTGGGGGAGCTGAACGACACCCTGGACAATGCCGGCGCCGTCTGCGGCGGCGAGGCGGGCCGCATCGACCTGGAGCTGGAGGAGGAGACCATGAACCCCAAGTTTGCACAGATTGCGGTCAAGGCCTACCTCCAGCGGGAGGCCTTCCCCCGGGACACCATGGTGGAGATCGGGGGAATGGAGATCGGCATCTATGAGTAGCCCTGCCTTCCCCTTCGCCATCTTCGACCTGGACGGCACCCTGCTCAACACCCTGGACGACCTGGCGGACAGCTGCAACTGGGTATGCCGGCAGCACGGCTGGCCGGAGCACACCCGGGACGAGTACCGGTATTTTGTGGGAAAGGGCATCCCCCACCTGGTGCGCTGCTATGTCCCCGAGGACTGGCGCACGCCGGAGCGGGTGGAGCAGGTGCTGGCGGAGTACGTCCCCTATTACAGCGCCCACCGGGCGGACCGGACCGCACCCTATCCCGGCATCCTGGAGATGCTGGAGCGGCTGAAGGCCGCCGGGGTGCAGACCGCCGTCCTCTCCAACAAGGCCCACCATGTGACCGCCCCTCTTATCGAGGAGTACTTCCCCGGACTCTTCCCCTTTGTGCAGGGGGCGCTGGAGGGGGTGCCGCTGAAACCGGACCCGGCCCTGCTCCATATCCTCATGGAGCGCATGGGGGCGGACCCGGAGCGGACCCTCATGGTCGGGGACAGCGGCGTGGACGTGGAGACGGCAAAGAACGGCGGACTCCCGGTCTGCGGCGTGCTGTGGGGATTCCGCAGCCGTCCGGAACTGGAGCAGGCGGGAGTGGACTTCACGGTCCCTTCTGCGGAGGACCTGACCGCCCTGATCCTGGGGGAGCGGACGTGAAGACCAGACTTCTTACAGGAGAGGACACCGCGGAGGCGGCGGCCATTCTCCGCCGGGGCGGTCTGGTGGGCATCCCCACGGAGACGGTGTACGGCCTCGGGGCGGACGGCTTCAATCCGGAGGCGGTGCGGCGCATCTTCGAGGCCAAGGGCAGACCCCAGGACAACCCCCTGATCCTGCACATCCCCTCTGCGGACTGGCTGGAGCGCACCTGCCGCAGCATTCCCCCCTGCGCACATGCCCTGGCGGAGCGGTTCTGGCCGGGCCCCCTGACCATGATCCTCCCCCGGAGGGAAACCGTGCCCGACGCGGTGACGGCGGGGCTGGATACGGTGGGCATGCGCTGCCCGGACCACCCGGTGACCCGGGAGATCATCTCCCTGGCGGGGGTGCCGGTGGCGGCCCCCTCGGGGAACACCTCCGGGCGTCCCAGCCCCACCTCAGCGTCCCACATGCTGGAGGACATGGAGGGGAAGATCGACGCCATCGTGGACGGCGGCCCCTGCGCCGTGGGAGTGGAGTCCACCATTGTCGACCTGACCGCATCCCCGCCCCGGCTGCTGCGCCCCGGGGGCGTCACCCTGGAGCAGCTGCGGGAGGTGCTGGGGGAAGTGGCGGTGGACAGCGCCGTCACCAGACTCATGGGCGGGGACGAGAAGCCCCGGGCCCCGGGCATGAAATACCGGCACTACGCACCGAAGGCCCCTGTCACCGTGGTGTCCGGGGACCCTGTCCGCAGCGGCAGGTACATGGCAGAACACGCCGGGGATGCAGACGGCATCCTCTGCTTTACTGAGTTTCTCCCCCTGTTCCCCTCCGGGAGGACCGGTCCCGTGCTGGACCTGGGACCTGCGGGGGACAAGGGGGAGCAGGCCAGGCGGGTGTTTGACGACCTGCGGGCCTTCGACCGCACCGGAGCCCCCGCCATCTGGGCCCAGTGCCCGGACCTCTCCGGGCTGGGGCTGGCGGTGGCCAACCGGCTGAACAAGGCGGCAGGCTTCCGCATCATCGAGGTCTGAGGACACAGCTCCGGGACTCCGCTTTCCAGGTCCGTGCCGGGACGGCGCAGGTTCCGGAGCCTTTTTCTGCCCGGGGCAGAGCAGGGAAGGATGGAAGAAAATACCTGCTTTCCAAAACACGCCGGAGATGCTAGAATGGAGCGGCCGGAGGGGAGGAGACGGGATGAAGGTAATCGGCATCACCGGTCCCACGGGGGCCGGCAAGACCACGGCCCTCAATGTGCTGCGCAGCATGGGCTGCTGCATCCTGGACGCGGACGAGGTGTACCACGGGATGCTGGAGACGGATGCGGACCTCCGGCGGGCCCTGGAGGACCGGTTCGGTCCCCTGACGGCCCCGGACGGCAGCTTTCAGAGGAAGAAGCTGGGCGGCATTGTGTTTCACGATCCGGAGGCCCTGCGGGACCTCAACGCCATCGCCCACAGCCGGGTGGTGGCGGAGATGGACAGGCGGCTGCGGCAGGCGGAGCTGGAGGGATATCCGGCGGCTGCCATTGACGCCATCGGGCTCTTCGAGAGCGGCGCCGACCGCATCTGCTCTGCAACGGTGGCCGTGACAGCCCCTCCGGAGGTGCGGGTAAAGCGCATCATGGCCCGGGAGGGGATCGGGGAGGAGTACGCAAGATCCAGGGTGGCCGCTCAGCACCCGGACACATTCTACACTGAGCGGTGCGACTTTACACTTGTCAACGACTGCCCCGGACCGGAGGTCTTTGCAGACCGGGCCCGGGAGCTGTTTGAGAGCCTGCTCTCACAGGATGCCGCAGGAGCGGCGGAACGGAGGTTTTCTTAGCGATGAGCCTGTTTCTGGACGAGAACGATGGGCTGACCCAGGGTGAACTGCTGCGCAGGGATCTGCTGTACAAAAGAGTGAACGGCTACGACAGACTCCAGCCGGAGGAGCCGGATGCCATGGATACCTACTGCGACGGCTACAAATCCTTCCTGGACAGCAGCAAGACGGAGCGGGAGTGCGTGGCCCGGACCGTGCGCCTGGCGGAGGCGGCCGGATTTGTCCCCTTTGAGCGGGGCATGAACCTGGAGCCGGGAAGCAGGGTGTACCGCATCAACCGGGGCAAGGCCGTGATACTGGCGGTGGCAGGCAGCGCCGGACTGGAGAAGGGTGTGAACATCGCCGCGGCCCACATCGACAACCCCCGCCTGGACCTGAAGCCCCTGCCACTCTATGAGAGCGACGAGCTGGCCTTCCTCAAGACCCACTACTACGGGGGGCTGCGCAAGTACCAGTGGGTGGCCATCCCTCTGGAGATCCACGGGGTCGTGGCCCTGAAGAACGGGCAGACGGTGCGGGTCTCCGTGGGCAACGGGGAGGACGACCCCCTGTTTACTGTGGACGACCTGCTGCCGCACCTGGGGAAGGAGCAGTCCGAGAAGCCCCTGGGAGAGGCCATCCCCGGGGAGAATCTGAACATCCTGGCGGGCAGCTGGCCCCTGGAGGACGACGACGGAAAGGACCGGGTCAAGCTCCGGATCCTGGAGATTCTGAACATGAAGTACGGGATTGCGGAGGAGGACTTCATCTCCGCCGAGCTGTCTGCGGTGCCCGCCTTCCAGGCCCGGGACGTGGGCTTCGACCGCTCCCTTATCGGCGCCTACGGTCACGACGACCGGGTCTGCGCCTATGCGGCCCTGACCGCCCTGCTGCAGCTGAAGACGCCGGAGCGCACCGCCGTGTGCATGCTGGCGGACAAGGAGGAGATCGGCTCGGAGGGGGTCTCCGGGATGCAGAGCAGATTTTTTGACACCTTCATGGAGGACCTGTGCGCCGCCCAGGGGGTTCTTCCCCGGGTGTGCTACGAGAATTCCTTCTGCCTGAGCACCGACGTGACCGCCGCCTACGACCCCAACTTTGCGGATGTCTACGAGAAGAACAACAGCGCCTTTGTAAACCACGGCATGGCCCTGAGCAAGTACACGGGCTCCAGAGGCAAGGCCGGGGCCTCGGACGCCTCCGCGGAACTGGTGGCCTCGGTGCGCCGGATCCTGGACGAGGCCGGGGTGGTCTGGCAGATGTCGGAACTGGGGAAGGTGGACTCCGGGGGCGGCGGCACGGTGGCTCTGTTCCTGGCCAACCGCAACATTGACACCCTGGACGCCGGCGTGCCGGTTCTCTCCATGCACGCCCCCTGGGAGACAGTGGGCAAGCTGGACTGCTACATGACCTTCAAGGGCATAAAAGCTCTGTTTGAGAACAGAAACTGAGAGGAAACCTGCAGTCCGTCTGAGAGGCAGAGGAGACAGGAAACCCAGTGTTAAATTCTTAATCACGGTGTTAACCGGAGTTTAATCAGCCGGAATCTTGCATGAATTTCCCAGATGTGGTATTCTCTTCCTGTACGTCTGGACAGGACCGGGGGATGGGGACATGAAACGGAAGGATCTGGAGGTGCTGGCGGGCATCGGGCTGCTCTACGTCTGCCTGGAGGCCGCAGGCATCACATGCCCCATCAAGTTCTTCACCGGAATCTCCTGCGCCGGGTGCGGCATGAGCCGGGCCTGGCTTGCGGTGCTGCGGCTGGACTTTGCATCTGCCTTCGCCTTCCACCCGCTCTTCTGGCTGCCGGTGCCGGCTGCGGCTGTTCTGCTGCTGCGGAAGCACCTGCCGGAGCGGTTCAGCAGAGGGTGCCTGCAGGCGGTCTGCGCCCTGTTTCTCGCTGTCTATGCGCTGCGGATGATCTGGCCCGGGGATGACATCGTGGTGTTCGAGCCCTGGAACAGCCTCCCTGTCCGCATCTGGAGGCATCTGTCCGGCAAGGCCTGAGCGAAATACATGTGAGAGAAGGGATGCCACATGAATTGCTGGAACTGCGGAAAAGAGGTCCAGCCCGGGCAGCGGTTCTGCGACGGCTGCGGCGCGGACCTGTCGCGGGGACCGCAGCAGACGCCTCCCCAGGGACCGGGGCAGAACTGGCAGGCGCCGCCCCAGGGACCGGATCCCGGCAGCTTAAACGAGAACAAGAGCAGCTGGAGCGGTCAGAACGGCGGCCGCCGGCCGGGCGGGAAACTGGCCCAGTATGCCCCGTTCCTGCTGACTGTCTTCGGCATTGTCTTCGCCGTCTACTACGGATACCAGCTTCTGAGAAGGGGCGGCTCGGTTCTGTACCTCCTGAGGCTGTTCCTGGGAGGCTACTACGGCGGCTATGTCTGGCTGGTTATCCAGCTGATTATCTCAGCGGTCAACATCATCCTGAACGTGCTGGCCATGGCGGTGAGCATCCTGATTGCCTGCAGGCGGACCAGGGAGAATACGGACGGTCTGTTCGTATGCTTTGCAGGCATCGCCCTGATCCGGGCGCCTGTCTATCTGATTCTCAGCATCCTCAGCCTTCTCCTGAGCGGGTGGGGCAACATCGGCTTTGGCAGAGCGCTGACCACCCTTCTGGCCGGGGTGCTCCAGTCTGCCCTTCTCTTTGTGCTGTACTGGCTCAACGGCGAGACGCCGGTTGTGGGAAAGAGCACGGAGCAGATCAGCGCCTCCATCCACAGCATATTTGACAGCTTCTCCAGACCGGCCGGCGGCGCAGCCCCCGGCTCTCCGGGACCGTATGCAGGAAACGGCGGTCCCCTGAAGACAAACCGCAGCCTGCTGGTCTACATTCTGCTGAATCTGGTCACCTGCGGTCTCTACAGCTTCTACTTCCTGTACAACCTGATCCGGGACATGAACACGGTCTGCGCCGGGGACGGGGAGGAGACGCCGGGTCTTCTGAAGCTGCTGGTCTTCGGAGTTCTGACCTGCTCCATATACGGTTTAATCTGGTACTACAACCTGGGCAACCGCATGCAGAAAAATGCGCCCCGGTACGGTCTGGCCTTCCCGGAGAGCGGCAGCACCCTGCTGCTCTGGATTCTGGTGGGCGTGCTCCTGTGCGGCATCGGTCCCCTGATCGCCATGCACATCATTATCAAGAACATGAACAGCCTCTGCGACGCCTACAACCGCTACAACGGCTTCAGCTGAGAACAGGAAAGCGCCCGAACATGTGTTCGGGCGCTTTGTGTTCACGACCAGCCGCAGACGGCGCGGCGGGAGACGGTGTCCTGCCAGAGGGTGAGGCCGGGGGTCTCCACAGCTGTCACGATCCCCGACAGGGAGGGGTACTCCGGGCAGTACACGTCGAAGAGGTCCGGCAGGCCGCTGAGAAGACCGGGGCTGTATGACCTGGTCTTGGAGTTGTTCCAGATGGCGCAGTAGAGGATCTCAGCCTCCACCAGGTCCTGGAACATGTGGCTGCCATAGCTCAGCTCCGGGTTGTAGCCGGCCCGGGAGTCGGAGACCTCGCAGACGGCGGTGCAGCCGGTGATCTCTGCGAATGTGACCGGGACCCCCAGTTCCGGGGAGGAGGTGCCGATGCGTCCGGGGGTGAGGAGGAGGATCTTCTTCCCCTGGTCCCGGAAGGTGCGGTTGAGCCGGCCCACGGCGGCGGCCACGTCGTACTTCCTGGCGTACGGGTACTGGTAGTACTTCTGGGGGTCCACCAGGATGACGGCGTCGATGTCCCGGCTGCCGGAGGGCCCCATGGAGGAGTCCTCGATGTCGAACAGAACGGTCTTCAAATTGAGGGATTCCGGGTCCACAGGCTCCCCTTCCCGCCCCAGATAGAGGGGGCGGCACTGAAGCAGATTGACCACAAAGTCCCCGTTCTCGTCCAGGTTGACGGCGTACTCGATGTCCACCGGGTTCTCATAGACCCGCTCCAGCGTCTTCAGCAGCTGGCGCATCATGGTGGTGAAGGAGGTGTTCTCCAGCAGCCGCTGACAGCTGACAAACCAGATGTCCCGGCTGTTTCCCCGCTGGCGCAGCCGCTCCTCCGCGTCCCGGTCGTGCTCCATCACCTCGCTGAGATACCAGCGGGGGAGGCTGGGGATCAGCTTCTCCACGGGGGTGGGGACCAGGCGGTTGGACTGGCGGTCCAGCACATCCACCCAGTGCTGGGAGAAGCGGTGCTTCTGGGCGGCGGTGGTGTAGAGAGTGGCCGCCGGGCGGTCCAGGTTGGCCAGCCGGGGGTAGTCCTCCCGGGTCCGGTCCACGGCCCGGGTACCCAGCCCGATGACGATGCGGAGCATGCCGGCGGCGGGGTCCATGTTCCGGTACCACTGGTAGGCGCTGTGGCTGTAGCCGACCCCTGCAGCGGCGGGCATGTAGTACTGGCCGAACCAGGAGCCGGAGACCCGCTGCACCAGCACGGCCATCTGCTCGTCCTTGTGCTCCAGACCCCGGATGCGGCGGTACTCCAGGGCGGAGGTGTCCATGGCGCTGGCGTATACCCGGCGCAGGGCCTGCTCGAAGGCCTCCAGCCGCTCCTGGGGACTGCCCTGGTTGGTGCAGAACACGGACTCGTACTTGCCTGCGAAGGCGTTGTTGAAACCGTCCTCCAGCAGGCTGGAGGAGCGGACGATGATGGGGCTCTCCCCGAAGTACTCCAGCATGTCCAGGAACCGCTCCCGGATCTTCACCGGGAAGGAGCCGGTGAGCAGGTGGGCCCGCAGTTCCTCCGCTGCGGTGAAGTACTCCTCCTGGGCCCGCTGGCGGATCCGCAGCCGCCAGCAGTTGTTGTGTACGATGTAGGTGTAGTAAACGTCCGAGCCGATGTAGAAGGAGTCGTGGGGCTCGAAGTGCTCCAGCATCTCCTCCGGCAGTTCCGTCCTGGCGATGCGCCGGGCCAGCAGCATGCCGCAGGCCTTGCCCCCGATGGAGCCGCTGCCGATCATCCGGTCCCGGAGGGCAAAGTAGTCCTTGGGGCGGAAGTACCGGCGGACCAGGTCCCTGAGCCGCTTGTCCCGGGTCATCATGCTGCGGATGAGCTGCTCCTCGCTGGCCTCGGAGAAGTGCCCGCTGATGGCGTACTCCATGCGGATCTCGCTGAGGAAGCGGTCATAGCTGTCGTAGTTCTGGTCCTGCTGGTTGGCCTCGGCGGCCTCGTTCAGAGCGGCATAGTAGCGGCTCATGCCAACCCCGTCCCGGACCGTGAAGAATTCCCCGGTCTCCCGGTCCACGCAGTGGGGCAGGAACATCTGCTCCGAGTACCGGTTCCACACCTTCATGGGCAGCACATACACGTACCGGCCGGTGCGGCCTCCGGTGTAGAGGTTGACCATGACCTCCGTGGTGTCCCGTATGCGGGCCACCGCCTCGAAGGAGTGGCGGCCGCGGATGAGGGGGAAGTAGGAGACGGTGCCCATTTCCGCCAGGAAGGGGCAGGTGACCTGGAAGAAGTTGCCCATCATCATGTCCGTATACCAGGCGGACTGCAGCTCGGACAGGCAGTCAAAGATGTAGAAGACGCCGCGGCCTCTGCGGGCGATCTCCTCATGGATCTTTACGGTGAAGGCCTCGAAGCCCTCCTCGGGGTCGAACTCGCAGACGTCGATACCCTCCAGGTCCGTGAGCACCGGGTCGTGCTGGGCGAACCGGAAGTATACAACCTGCCGGTTCTCGGACACCGCCTGCCTGGCAAAGGGCTTGGCGAAGAGCCGGAACTCCTCGATGAGGGAGACCTGCCACACCAGGCTGTCCCCCATGCGGATGTAGTCCAGCGTCTGGTCCAGAGCCGGGTAGCCGCTGCTGACCTGTCCAAAAGCCATGGGTTTTTCCTCCTCCCTGCAGAAACACAGATAATGAGCGGTCTGTCAGCCGGAGCTGAAGCCCTTCCGCACCACGGTCAGGTTGTCCAGCGCCCGGGTGTAGGCGATGTACTTCTCCCCGGCCGTCATGCCGTATTCGAATACGGCGGCGGCGTCGAACTCCAGACCCTTGGCCTCCTCGGCGGAG
This sequence comes from uncultured Oscillospiraceae bacterium, assembly GCA_964471855.1. Lineage (GTDB taxonomy): Bacteria > Bacillota > Clostridia > Oscillospirales > Oscillospiraceae > Lawsonibacter. Next base: position 16,358 of record CAYYHY010000004.1, read on the forward strand.
AGCACGGAGAGCCGCCCCGTATCCAGCACATGCCAGGAGACGGACTGGCCGTTCAGAAGGGACCGGAGTCCGTCCTCGATCTCCCCCATTCCGTGGCGGTGGATGATGGCGGTCCTGTAATCCGGGAACTCCTTCCTGAGGGAGAGAATCCAGCGGACAGCCTCCTCCGGCTCCATCATACGGACGGGAGCGCCGGAGATGCCGATGGCTGTCACTCCGGCCTCGAACTCCTGGTTGCAGAAGTCTGTGATCTGGACCGTGTTGCGGTAGTTCTCGTTGAGCACGTACAGGTTTCCCCCGGTGACGGCCTCCACATCGCTCCAGTCAGTGAGCCCCTTGAAGGAGTATACGGTCTGGTTGATGTCGCCGTACAGGTTGTATACGCATCTGGGACCCAGTACCCGCCGGAGGAGCCGGTATTCCGCCGGCGAGATGTCCTGGGCCTCGTCGATGTGGAGGAAGGTGTCCGGGCTCTTCAGCCTCGGATAGTAGAGGGAGCAGAGAAGCAGCTGCAGGTAAATCTTGTGCCGGTAGCCTGCGGAGGTATACTGCTGCCCGCTGACCCGGTACTGGCTCATCAGGTCGTTGTAGAGCACGGTGCGGGAGAGGGAGCCGTACTGGAGGCTGCGGAGACAGGCGGTGCAGCGGTCTGCATATTCCTGTTCTTCGGGGGAGAGGACGAAGCCTGAGAGGGAGCGGATTTCCTCCTCCCATCTTCCGATGCTGTTCCCGTTCTCCTGGCGGGACTTCTCCAGATTCCGGCGGGAGTTCAGCAGACCGCTGAAGCCGGACAGGATCGGTGCAAGACCCGGCAGGGACATCAGCTCCCGCATCTGCATGGCATCCGGCCGGGGGCTGTTCTGGAAGGTGTCCAGACAGGTCCGGCAGCTGGACAGGAAGTCCCGGATCTGCCTGCACTCCCGCCCTGCGGAATCAAACCTGCGCTGGGCGGTGCGGATCTTTTTCTGGAGGCGCTCCGCATCCTGCTGAGCCGTTTCTGCCCTGCTGAGCGCGTCCTGCCGCCGGGTCTCCAGGAAGGGGCGGACCCCCTCGCTGAACTGCTGCCTGGCGGCATTGAGCCTGGAGCGGAAGGAGGCCCTGCGGACGAAGTTGTAGGCAGGGACAGCGGACCAGGCATTCTGTGCGCTCTCCACGGCCTGGACCAGGTCCGGCAGTTCCCTCCGGACCAGGGCGGTCCCGGCGCTGTCTGCCGCCGCGAAGGTGTCCCACTGGCAGAGGGTCTCCATCTCCGCAAGGATCTGTTCTGCCTCCCCGGAGGCGTTCTGCTCCTCCTCCTGCAGGGCCTTCAGGCGGGCATTGAGTTCTTCCAGTTCTGCCCCGGCGGCATCCCGCTTCTCCTCAGCCTGCGTCAGGGCGTCGCTGTTTCTGGCAGTCTCGTCCTGCATCCGCAGGATGATCTGGCTGCGGGACGCATCAAGGGATTCCCCGTTCCGTTCCAGTTTCCACTCAATGTCCGAAACATTCCGGCGGGCTTTCTCCAGGCTCTTCCGGGCACTGTCCAGTCTTTCGCGGGATGTCCTGCTGCGCATGATGAGGGAGTGGAGGGTGCCGGACAGGTCTGCCGCCGTGTCCGCATTGCGGCTGGTGCAGGAGGGCACCGGGAGCTGGAAACGTCGGACCAGTTCCATCAGCCGGGGAAGATCCATGTCTCTGAGCGTCCGGTCCCAGACCTCGCCGTACCTGCGGATGAAGTCCTCCTGGTATTCGATGGAGTACAGCTTTTCCATGAGGCCCGGGTCCAGGTCCTTCTCGCTGACCACCTCGGAGCGGGAGGGCGCCTCCCCTGTGAAGCGGGAGATCAGGGACGTGTAGTAGGCCTCCACAGGCATGCGGGCGATGGAGTCCAGCCCCAGTTCCCGGCTCAGGTCGTCGATGAAGGCGTCGAAGAAGGGGTTGGGGGTGATGATGCGGATGGCGGACAGGTCCATGTTCCGGCTGCTGTACATCAGGTAGGAGAGCCGGTGCAGAAGAATCATGGTCTTGCCGGAGCCGGCGCAGCCCTGCACGGCGAAGCTGGTGCCGCGGGGGAGCCGGATGATCCGGTTCTGGTTTTCCTGTATGGTCTGGATGATGCCGGTGAGGCGGCGGATGCGCCGCTTGTCCCGGAGAACTGTGAGGAGGAAGGGGTCTGCCACCTCCCCCTCCAGTTTCACATCGTATCTGTCGTACTCCGTGACGCAGTCCCGCAGCTGCCCGTCTTCCACCGTCAGGTTCCGGCGGAGGGTGAGCAGGTAGCTGGCGGGCTCCATGTCTTTTTCCACCTGGATGCGGAAGCTGGTGGTGCTCTTCTGGTAGTACAGTTCCCCCACGGGGGAGCGCCAGTCGTAGACCAGGCGGTCGGAACCGCTGCCGATCCCCTGATAGCCGATGTACACAGCGAGGGACTCGGCCTCCTCAGGACCGGTGTACTCCAGATCGATGCGCCCGAAGTAGGGCTTCGGCTGGAGAGCCCGGATGTCTTCGGCGCTCTTCAGTTCCGACTGCAGGTCGGTCCGCATCAGCAGCTTGCGCTCCCGGTCCTCCTTGTCGTAGACAGGGAAGTCGGACAGCTCATTCTTCAGCACGGCGGCCCGGTCCTCGTGCACCCGGGCCATGGCGTCCAGCCGCCGTTCCGTCTCAGCCAGTTTCTGTACTTCTTCCTTAAATGCTGCATCCATCACAAAATCACCAGTCCTGTCGTATCAAGAAGGAGCACAAGCGGGGACTGCACAGGCTTCCGGCCGTGCAGAAGAGGAGGATGTCAGGAGGGTTCCGGCGCGGTGCCGCTGCGGCGGGGTCCCCCCGCCCGGGGCATGCGCCTGCTGTCCTCCGCCAGGTCGGGAGGAAACACGTCCTTCACCACCGTCAGCATGCTGACGGTGCGGGTGATGGCAATGGACTGCTCCATGGGGGTCATCCGGTCCGTGAACACCACAGCCGCATCAAACTCCAGACCCCGGGAGGCCTCGGCGGAGAGGACGGAGATCCTGCTCCGGTCCGGTCTGTACCAGGAGATGTCCACGCCGGCAAACTGCTTCCGCAGCAGTTCCTGGACAGCCCTGAGCCCGTGGCGGAAGATCACGGCGGTCCGCAGGGACGGGTTCTCCCGCTTCACCTTCAGAATCCACAGCAGGGCGTTGGTGCTGTTCATCTCCTGGACAGCGGGTCCCAGGATGCCGCTGGAAGGGGTTTCCAGCCCGCAGAACCTGGTGCAGAAGGCGGCTGTCTGTTCCGTATTCCGGAAGCTGCCGCTGATCTCATGGATGTTTCCCCCTGTTATGAAGGGGATCTGCTGCCAGGAGGAGGTCCCCTTGAAGCTGCAGGAGCGCTGCTCCGTGCTGCCGAAGAGGTTGAATACGCAGCTGCTGCCCGTGATCTGGCGCAGCAGGCGGTACTCGGCGGGGGAGATGTCCTGGGCCTCGTCGATGAGCAGCATGCGGCCGGGGTCCTTCAGGGGCGGATAGTAGAGGGAGCAGAGGAGCAGCTGCAGATACAGCTTGTGGCGGTATCCGGCGGTGCTGTACCCCTGGCCGAAGGCCTTGTACCTGGCCACCAGGTCAGTAAACAGGACGCTCCGGGACAGAGCCCCGTACTGCAGGTTCCGGAGGGATGCGCTGCAGCGGTCCAGATACGTCTGCTCGTCGGCGGAGAGGGTGACCCCCGTGAGGGAGCGGATCTCCTCCCCGCAGCGGTCTGCGGCATCCGTACAGGCCTTCAGTTTCCGGTTCAGCCCCTGCAGGTCCGCCAGCAGCTTCTGGAGGTCTGCAAACTCGGAGGTGAATCCGGTCTGGGAGACAAGACCGGCCACCTGGCCGGGGGCAGGCAGGGCATCGGACTGGAGCACCTTCAGACAGGTGCGCAGGGAGCGCTGCTGTTCCAGCACGGCGCTGAGCCGGCGCTGGCCGCTGGCGGCCTCCGCGGAGGCGGAGTCCAGAGCGGAGCGGATGTTCCGGATCTCCCGCTCTGCGGCGGTCTCCCGGTTCTGGGCGTCCCGCCGGAGACCCAGGAGCAGGGAGCCTGCCTCCTGGCCGAACCGGTTCTTCAGGGCATCCAGTTCCCTGCGCCGGGACCCCCGCTTTACAAAATTGAAGGCATGGACGTCTGCGGCCTCCCTCTCCGCCGCCTCGATCTCGGCAATCCGCTCCGGGAGCTTCTCCCGCAGCACGGCGGTGAGGCTGTCGTCCAGCCTGACAAAGCTGTCGTAGTCCGCCCAGGGTGTCAGGTCCACATTCAGCCTGGCGTAGTCCTCCGAGGCCTGCTGCATCTTTGCCTCGGCGGCGGCCAGCTTCTCCTGGAGGGCATCTGCGGAGGTGCGGAGTTCAGGACAGCGCTGGTACTCCTCCTGGACCTGGGCGTCCGTACGGGCGGATTCCTTCTGGAGCCGGCGCAGGACCCGGTCCCGCTCCTCAGATGCCTTCTCCTCCGCCTCCGCCAGGCTCTCCTTCAGCTTTGCAGCCTCCTGCAGAGCCTTCTCCCTCTCCGCCTTCGCGGCAGCGATCCTGGTGTCCGCATCGGCCAGCCGGGATCTGACGGACTGAATGACGAGGCTCACGGCGGAGACGGTCTCCGCTGTGCGGGTGTCCGGAATGACGGCCGTGACGCCGGCCCGGACGGCCAGGGCGCGGAGACGGGGCAGGTCCAGAGCGGCCGCCGCGCTGTCCCAGGTCTCCTGGTAGCGGCGGATGAAACTGTCCTGGCAGTCCATGGAGTAGAGTTCCTCCAGGAGCTGGGGATTCATGGTTTTCTCGCTGAGCACATCCGGGCGGGGTTCGGTCCCGCCGCTGAGCTGGGCGATCAGGGAGGTGTAGAGGGCCTCTACGGAGAGCCGGGGGATGTCATCGATATCCAGCCTTCTGCAGAGATCTTCGAGGCTGTCGGCAAAGGGCTGGTTCGGGGTGATGACCCGCACGCCCTCCAGCTTTCCGCTCTGCTCCCCGTGTTTGAGCCAGGAGAGTCTGTGAAGCATGACGGCGGTTTTGCCTGAGCCTGCGGGTCCCTGAACAGCAAAGTTCCGACTGCGGGGAAGGCGGATGATCCGGTCCTGAAAGTCCTGGAGGGTGGGGAGGATGTCCTCCGTCTGCACGCCCTCCTGTCTGGCCTGCAGGGCTGCGGTCAGGGCGGGGGAGGCGTCCCCCTTCTCTTCCGCCGGGCGGTCCCCGGCGTACTCGGTGCTGCAGCTGACCAGGATGCCGTTCCGGATGCGGAGGGACCTGCGCAGCACAACCCGGCAGTCCGTCCTGTACCCGTCCCCCTCCAGATCCACGCTGAACTGCTCCTCCTCCGTGCGGAAGAAGAGCTCGCCGGCAGGGGAGCGCCAGTCGTAGACGATGAAATCGGAGTCCTCCCGGATCTCCCGGCGCCCGATGTAGCAGACCAGGGGACTGGAGGACTCCCGGCCGGTCAGCTCCAAATCGACCCGGGCAAAGTAGGGCTCGTCCAGGCTGTCCTGAATGGTCTGCACCAGGGCCAGGGAGGCGTTCCGCTCGTTCAGAAGCTGCTCTCTGCGCAGCAGGCTGCCCCTGTCAAAGGGGGGCGTGTTGGACAGATCCGCCAGGAGCCGCGCTGCCCGGCTGGTGTGCATGGAGGCCAGGGCGTCCAGACGTTGCTCGACCTGGGCAAGAATCCGGGATTCCTCTTCAAAAGCTGCATCCATAAAAATATCACCGTCCGTCTCTTGTTCCGGTCCGCGCAGACAGCCTGACCGGGGAGCCAGTGGAAATCCTGCTGCCATCTTAGCACAGAACAGGCTGGAATACAACGGCAGCAGAGCGCAGTCTGCGGTGCGGCATAAGACAGAAAAACTGCCCTGATTCAGAAGAATCAGGGCAGTATCCCATGCGGCTGACGGGACTCGAACCCGTACGCCCATCCAGACACAAGCACCTCAAGCTTGCCAGTCTACCAATTCCAGCACAGCCGCATCTCTGCTGCCGCCGGGAGCTTCATCATTATAGCGTCAGGGTCCGGGGTTGTCAACATGTTTTTTCTTATTTCTGACTGCGTGTCAGGGACCGCCGGCGGCGCTTCAGGGGGCGAGCTGCCAGCCCTGGTCCCGGTACTCCCGGGGGGTGCAGCCGTAGCGCTCCCGGAAGATGCGGTAGAAGTAGCTGCGGTTTTCATACCCCACCTGCTCAATGACGGCATCGGCGGAGAGAGGGGTGTTGCGCAGGAGGAAGGCGGCCTGCTGCAGTTTCCTGGACTGGAGGAGGGCCTTGAAGCTGCCCCCGGTCTGGCGCTTCAGCATGCGGCTCACGGTGGAGGCGGGGATGCGGAGGGAACTGGAGATCTCCTCCAGCGTGCCGGAGCGGTAGTTCGTATCAATGTACTGGAGCACCGCCAGCACCTGCTTCTGCTCCGCACTGTCAGCCGCCCCGCCCTGGAGGGAGTCTGCAAACCGGGACAGGTTCATGAGCAGAAGCCCCATGGAGGTCTGGATAATGGTGCTGGTGCCGGAGGGGTCCATAAGCAGGGTCCAGATCATGTTCTCCACCAGGTTCTCCACCGGCACAACGCCCCCGGTCTGAATGTAGAAGTAGGTGCTGTTCCCGGTCTCTCCGGACAGGGTGGAGATGAGGAAGTCCCGCAGCACGTTCTCCTGCTCGATCATGGAGATGGGGCGGTGGAAGAACTCCGGCAGAATAATGAAGTTGACAGCCAGGTCCCCCTCGGAGGCGGGGAGGATCTCATGCCAGGTGTTCTGGCTGAGAAAGAGGAGATCCCCGGCCTTCAGTCTGATCTCCGTGCTCCCGTTGAGCACGTGCGTGGTGGTTCCGGCGGCCATGTAGACCATCTCCACATAGTTGTGCCGGTGGTTGGGGAAGTGGCAGAACCGGGTGTGGGGCCGGATCTCAATGAGCTGCCCCTTCTCCAGCAGCTTGCGGCTGTCCACCACAAACTCCCTGCGGGAGGTGTACAGCTCCTTCTGCACGTCATGTCCTTCCAGCAGAGTCTGCTCCTCCGGGGTAACCGCTCTCAGCCGCTCCAGCAGTTCAGCGCGCATGGGAAATCCGCTCCTTTTCAGTCTGTTCCGGGTCACTTCCAGTATACCATGCAGATGCAAATCAGGACACTGCCCTTTTCAAATCAGGTCCTTATTTCTTCCCCCCGGGAGTGGTAGACTCACGTCAGAACAGACGAACAGCAGGAGGGACAGCAAGGTGGACAGGTACTATCTGGCGATTGACATCGGCGCTTCCAGCGGGCGGCACATTCTGGGCAGCGTCCGGGACGGGCACATCTGCCTGGAGGAGATCTATCGGTTTGAAAACCGGCAGGTGCACAGGAACGGACATGACTGCTGGGACATGGACGGCCTGTGGAAGGGCATCATCCGCGGGCTGCAGGTCTGCAGGGAGAAGGGGAAGATTCCCGAGACCATCGGCATCGACACCTGGGCTGTGGACTATGTCCTTCTGGACGGCCGGGACCGGATGCTCGGCGACGCAGTGGCCTACCGGGACAGCCGGACCCTGGGCATGGAGAAGCTGGCGGACAGCCTGATCCCCCGCAGGGAGCTCTACGCCCGCACCGGGATCCAGTATTTGAACTTCAACACCGTATACCAGCTCCTGGCCCAGAAGCAGGAGCACCCGGAGCAGCTGGAACAGGCGGAATCTCTGCTGATGATTCCGGACTACTTCAACTTCCTCCTCACCGGAGTGAAGAAGCAGGAGTACACCAACGCCACCACCACCAGTCTGGTGAATGCTGAGGCGAAGACCTGGGACATGGAGATCATCCGCCGCCTGGGTCTTCCGGAGAAGCTCTTCGGGGAGCTGTCGGTGCCCGGCACCCTGGTGGGGGAGCTGACGCCGGAGATTCAGGCCCTGACCGGGTTCAATGCCAGGGTGATTCTCCCCGCAACCCATGACACCGGCTCCGCATTCCTGGCCGTTCCGGCTGTGGATGAGCATGCGGTGTACCTGTCCAGCGGCACCTGGAGCCTGCTGGGGGTGGAGAACGAGGTTCCCATTACCAGCGAGGAATCCTGGAGGCAGAACTTCACCAATGAGGGCGGCGCATGGTACCGCTACCGCTATCTGAAGAACATCATGGGGCTGTGGATGATCCAGTCCATCCGCAGAGAGCTCAACGGCGACGCCTACGTGGAGGGCCGGGTGAGCCGCTACGCCGGGGACCGGAAGTACTCCTTCCCGGACCTCATTGAGGAGGCCAGGGGGGCGTCGGAGTTCTCCTCCGTGGTGGATGCCAATGACAGCTGCTTTCTGGCCCCTGAGAGCATGATCGACGCAGTGAAGAACAGCTGCAGGGAGAGCGGCCAGCCGGTGCCGGAGACCGTGGGGGAGATCATGCAGTGCGTCTACCTCAGTCTGGCCCGGTGCTACAGGGACGCCATCCGGGACCTGACGAAGCTGACCGGCAGGACCTGCACCAGCATCAACATCGTGGGCGGCGGCTGCCAGGACATGTATCTGAATCAGCTCACCGCCTCTGCCGCAGGTCTTCCCGTCTATGCGGGCCCCGTGGAGGGGACGGCCATCGGCAACATTGCAGTTCAGCTCATCGCGGCCGGAGAGTTCTCCTCCCTGCAGGAGACCCGGGATGCGGTGCGTGCGGACTTCGACATCAGAGTGATTCAGCCGTGACAGTACAAGGAGGTTAAACATGCTAGTAGAAACCAGAGCGCGGGTGGGCGTATTCGCCATTGCGCTGGGCGCCTATCTGCCCCAGTTCCCCTCGCTGGTCCCCGAGTTTGAGGGCCAGTATGCAGAATTCAGGAAGCTCATCCCCGGGACCGTCGACATTGTGGACGGGGGCATCGTAACCACCAAGGAGCTGGCCCAGGCGGCCGGCGACAAGTTCCGCGCTGCGGACGTGGACCTGGTGATCCTCCAGCTGCTCACCTACGCCACCTCCTACAACATGCTCCCCGCCGTGCGGGACCTGGATGTTCCGGTGGTTCTGGTCAATGTGCAGAAGAAGAGGGCTCCCGACTACGCAGCCACGGACACCGCCACATGGCTCGGCCAGCTGTATGCATGCGGCGCCGTGGGCGAGATGGTGGCAGATCTGGAGCGGGCCGGAAAGCGGCACGCCGTGATCACAGGCGTCGTGGAGGGCGGAGACCCCCAGGTTCAGGCGGAGATCGAGGACTGGTGCCGGGCTGCGCAGGTGCGCCGCCGCTTCCGCGACACCAACCTGGCCCAGATCGGCCGGCCCTATCCCGGCATGATGGACCTGTACATCGACGAGACCAACCTGTACAACCGGATGTTCCTCTACACCAAGCAGTTTGACTGGGAGAAGATGTGGGCCATCGCCGACCACATTACGGACGAGGATGCCATCCGGGCCAAGGCCCAGGAGATTCTGGACACCTTTGACATCGAGGGCGGCGGCACCGTCGAGAAGGTCTGGGAGATGGCCAGGTACGTGGTGGCCTTTGAGGAGTGGGTCAGGGAGGAGAAGATTGCCCTCATTGCCTCCCACTATGACGGATTCGCCCAGGGGAAGGCCGGCGTGCTGGACTCCATGCTGATTCCTGCCTTCTCCATGCTCATCAAGCAGGGGGTCGCCTGCGCCGTAGAGGGCGACATCAAGGTCGCCATGGCCATGAGCATTCTGAAGACCATCTCCGGCACCGGTCAGCTCTCCGAGATGTACTCCATTGACTTTGACGAGGACATCTGCATCATCGGCCACAGCGGCTCCGGCGACGCGGACATCTCCAGCCGCAAGCCCACCATGAAGATCGTGCCCGTGTTCCACGGGAAGACCGGGGGCGGGTATCTGACCCAGTTCTATCCCTGGACCGGCCCCGTTACCTATCTGGGCATCACCCAGGACATGGACGGACACTTCAAGTTTGTAGCCGCAGAGGGCATCAACGAGGACGGGCCCATCTTCACCTTCGGGGACACCAACATGCGCACCCGCTTCACCTGCGGTGCCCGGGAGTTCTGCAGCCGCTGGAGCGAGGCAGGTCCCACCCACCACATGGCTGCCGCTTCCGGCCGCCACATCGACACCATCCTGAAGGTTGCCAGAATCTTCAATGTCCCCGTTGATGTGATCACCCGCTGATCCCCTGTCCGCCGGGGGCGGACAGAACGAAAAACTCTGAGGAAAGGAACGCTGCAATGAAAGTTTTAGATGCGAAGTTTGTTCAGGGCTTCATGCGCATGGCTGATGACGGCTGGAAGCAGGGCTGGCACGAGCGCAACGGCGGCAACCTGTCCTACCGCATCCGCCCTGAAGAGGTCGAGTCCGTCAGGGAGGAACTGAAGCCCGGAGAGTGGAGACCCATCGGCACGTCTGTGCCGGCGCTGGGCGGGGAGTACTTCCTGGTAACCGGATCCGGCAAGTACATGCGCAACGTCACCATCGACCCGGAGGACTCCTTCTGCATTATCGAACTGGACGAGGCGGGGGAGAACTTCCGCATCTGCTGGGGTCTGGTGAACGGCGGCCGTCCCACCAGCGAGCTTCCCTCCCACCTCATGAACCATGAGGTGAAGCTGAAGGCCAGCGGCGGAAAGCACCGGGTGATCTATCATGCGCATCCGGCCAATACCATCGCCCTGACCTTCGTGCTGCCCCTTGAGGACGAGGTCTTCACCCGCGAACTCTGGGAGATGGCCACCGAGTGCCCGGTGGTGTTCCCCAGCGGAATCGGCGTAGTGCCCTGGATGGTGCCGGGCGGACGCGACATCGCCGTGGCCACCTCCGAGCTGATGAAGCAGTATGACGTGGCCATCTGGGCTCATCACGGCATGTTCTGCTCCGGCGAGGACTTTGACCTGACGTTCGGACTCATGCACACCGTGGAGAAGTCCGCTGAGATCCTGGTGAAGGTGCTCTCCATGGGCGGCAAGAGGCAGACGATCCAGCCCGGCGAGTTCCGCAGCCTGGCGAAGGATTTCAACGTAACCCTGCCCGAGAAGTTTCTGTACGAGAAGAACTGAGTCTGTCCTGCGCCTTTCCTCCCGGAACAGCAGCCCGGGAGGAGAGGAAGCTTATGATATCAAGGAGGAGTTTCCCATGGCTGTCAACCGTTTTGTACTCAACGGCATCTCCTACCACGGCAAAGGGGCAATCCAGGAGATCCCTGGCATCATCGCCGCCCATGGCTTCCGGAAGGCGTTCATTGCCTCCGATCCCGACCTGGTCCGCTTCCAGGTGACGAAGAAGATCACCGACCTGCTGGATGCCGCCGGCATGGACTACGAGATATACAGCGACATCAAGCCCAATCCCACCATCGAGAACGTGCAGGCCGGTGTTGAGGCCTACCGGAAGTCCGGCGCGGACTACATGATCACCGTAGGCGGCGGTTCCTCCATGGATACCGGCAAGGCTATCGGCATCATCGTCAACAACCCGGAGTTTGCGGATGTCCGCTCCCTGGAGGGCACGGCCCCCACAAAGAACCCCACTGTATTCACCATCGCAGTTCCCACCACTGCCGGCACCGCCGCGGAGGCAACCATCAACTACGTCATTACCGATGTACAGAAGAAGCGCAAGTTCGTCTGCGTGGACGTGAACGACATCCCGCCGGTCGCTGTGGTCGACCCGGACATGATGTCATCCATGCCGAAGGGACTGACGGCCGCCACCGGGATGGATGCCCTGACCCACGCCATCGAGGGCTACACCACCGCCGCTGCCTGGGAACTGGCTGACTGCCTGAACCTGGAGGCCATCCGGCTCATCTCCGCCAACCTGCGCAAGGCTGTTGCCAACGACCCCGAGGGCCGGGAGGGCATGGCCCTGGGTCAGTATGTCACCGGCATGGCGTTCTCCAATGTGGGCCTTGGCATTGCCCACTCCATGGCCCATACTCTGGGTGCTGTATATGACACGCCTCACGGCGTGGCCTGCGCCATGATGCTTCCCATCGTAATGGAGTTCAATCAGGACTTCACCGGCGACAAGTTCAGGCACATCGCCGAGGCCATGGGTGTGGACACCACCGGCATGGACCAGGCCGCATACCGCCAGGCTGCCATCGATGCAGTCCGCCAGCTGTCTGCAGACGTGGGCATTCCCACAAAGCTGGAGAAGCTGAAGGAGGAGGACCTGGACTTCCTGGCCCAGTCCGCCGCTGCGGACGCCTGCGCCCCCGGAAATCCGAGGCCCGCCACCGTGGAGGACTTCAAAACGCTCTTCCGCAAAATCATGTGATTCACGTCCCCGCCGGTCACATCGGAACCGGCGGGGCTGCTGTATCTGCACCGGCTCTGTACAGCCGGAAAACGCCGGCGGACACGGGAATGCCCGGTTCTGCAAACAGGAAGCGCCGTGGAAGAGATCTCCTTCCACGGCGCTGATTTCTGTTTGATTTCCGGCGGACTGTCGCCAGGGTTCAGCGCATCAGAACTCAGGTGCGGGGGTTCTTGATAGCGGCCTGGGCAGCGGCAAGACGGGCGATGGGCACACGGTAGGGGCTGCAGGACACATAGTCCAGACCGATGTCGTGGCAGAACTCCACGGAGGCGGGGTCTCCGCCGTGCTCGCCGCAGATGCCGATGTGCATATCGGGGCGGACGGACCGGCCCAGCTTGATGGCCATCTTCATCAGGCTGCCGACGCCGACCTGGTCCAGCTTGGCAAAGGGGTCAGCCTCAAGGATCTTGGCGTCGTAGTAGGCGTTCAGGAACTTGCCGGAGTCGTCACGGGAGAAGCCGTAGGTCATCTGGGTCAGGTCGTTGGTGCCGAAGCAGAAGAACTCAGCCTCCTTGGCGATGGCGTCGGCGGTCAGAGCGGCGCGGGGGACCTCGATCATGGTGCCGACCTCATACTTGAGGGTGCTGCCGGCTGCGGCGATCTCGGCGTCAGCAGTGGCCTTGACAACCTTCTTTACCACTTCCAGCTCCTTGGCATCGCCTACCAGGGGGATCATGATCTCAGGAATCAGACCCCAGTCGGGGTGACGGGCCTTGACAGCGATGGCGGCGCGGATGACAGCCTTGGTCTGCATCACGGCGATCTCAGGATAGGTGATGGCCAGACGGCAGCCGCGGTGCCCCATCATGGGGTTGAACTCGTGCAGGGAGGAGATGATGGCCTTGATGTCGGCCACGCTCTTGCCCTTGGCGGCAGCCAGCTGCTCGATCTCGGCCTCCTCGGTGGGAACGAACTCGTGCAGCGGGGGATCCAGGAAGCGGATGGTGACCGGATAGCCCTCCAGAGCCTCGTACAGAGCCTCGAAGTCGCCCTGCTGGTAGGGCAGGATCTTGTCCAGAGCGGCCTCCCGCTCTTCCTTCGTGTCAGAGCAGATCATCTCGCGGAAGGCCTCGATGCGGTCTGCCTCAAAGAACATGTGCTCGGTGCGGCACAGGCCGATGCCCTCGGCGCCCAGTTCCCGGGCCTTCCTGGCATCCCGGGGGGTGTCGGCATTGGTGCGGACCTTCAGCTGGCGGTACTTGTCAGCCCAGCCCATGATGCGGCCGAACTCGCCGGCGATCTCAGCCTCGACCGTGGGGATGGCGCCGTCGTAGATGTTGCCGGTGGTGCCGTCGATGGAGATGACGTCACCCTCGTGGTAGGTCTTGCCGGACAGGACAAACTGCTTGTTCTCCTCGTCCATCTGGATCGCGCCGCAGCCGGAGACGCAGCAGGTGCCCATGCCGCGGGCGACCACAGCAGCGTGGGAGGTCATGCCGCCGCGGACTGTGAGGATGCCCTGGGCCACTTTCATGCCGGTGATATCCTCAGGGGAGGTCTCCAGACGCACCAGAACGACCTTCTCGCCCCGGGCGGCCCACTCCTCTGCGTCCTCAGCGGAGAACACGATCTTGCCGCAGGCGGCGCCGGGGGATGCGCCCAGACCCTTGCCGATGGGGGTCGCAGCCTTCAGGGCGCTGGCGTCGAACTGGGGATGGAGCAGGGTATCCAGGTTGCGGGGGTCGATCATGGAGACGGCCTTCTGCTCGTCGATCATGCCCTCGTCCACCAGGTCGCAGGCGATCTTCAGAGCGGCCTTGGCGGTCCGCTTGCCGTTGCGGCACTGGAGCATGTAGAGCTTGCCGTTCTCAACGGTGAACTCCATGTCCTGCATGTCGCGGTAGTGATCCTCCAGGATGCCGCACACCTTGACAAAGTCGGCGTAGGCCTGGGGGAACTTCTCCTCCATCTGGGCGATGGGCATGGGGGTCCGGACGCCGGCCACCACGTCTTCGCCCTGGGCGTTGGTCAGGAACTCGCCCATCAGCTTCTTCTCGCCGGTAGCAGGGTCGCGGGTGAAGGCGACGCCGGTGCCGGAGTTGTCGTTCAGGTTGCCGAACACCATGGGCATGACATTGACGGCGGTGCCCCAGGAGTAGGGGATGTCGTTGTCACGGCGGTATACATTGGCACGGGGGTTGTCCCAGGAGCGGAACACGGCGCGGATGGCCTCGTACAGCTGCACCTTGGGGTCGGAGGGGAAGTCGGAGCCGATCTTGGACTTGTACTCCGCCTTGAACTGGGCAGCCAGCTCCTTCAGGTCGGCAGCAGTGAGCTCCACATCATAGGTGACGCCCCGCTTGGCCTTCATATCATCAATAAGCTCTTCGAAGTACTTCTTGCCAACTTCCATGACTACGTCGGAGAACATCTGGATGAAGCGGCGGTAGGAGTCATACACGAAGCGCTCGAACTTGGGGTCCGGGTTGCCGGCGATCATGGCTTCGACTACATCGTCGTTCAGGCCGAGATTCAGGATGGTGTCCATCATGCCGGGCATGGAGGCACGGGCGCCGGAGCGGACGGAAACCAGAAGAGGGTTCTTCAGGTCGCCGAACTTCTTGCCGTTCAGCTCCTCCATCTTGGCCACATACTCCATGATCTGGTCCATAATCTCGTCGTTGATGGTCTGTCCGTCCTCGTAGTACTGAGTGCACGCCTCGGTGGTGATGGTGAAACCCTGGGGGACAGGGAGACCGATGTTGGTCATCTCGGCCAGGTTGGCTCCCTTGCCGCCAAGGAGCTCACGCATGCCGGCGTTGCCCTCTGAAAAGAGGTAGACGTACTTTTTTGCCATATCCATCTTCCTTTCTTGTTGGCGGCGCGCCGCCTGTGCAAATCGACCATTTGCAAAGCTATTATAACATCCGTCAGGGATATTTCAATCCGAAAGCGTGAGGATTTTCTGCATTTTCGTCTCCTGTCCTCACAGGTGGAAAAGAATGGAAGACGGCGGACTGTTTCTGAAACAGCCCGCCGTCAGGAGAATATCAGATTCAGCCGGTTACTTCCACATACTGCTTGGAGACGTATCCGGTATTGCCGGCCTCGTCGTACTGCACCTTGTACCAGTCGCCTGCATCCTCCAGGATGGTGAGGGTGGTGCCCATGCGGGCGGATGCGATCTTGTCATAGTCGGTGCCCGGACCGGAGCGGATGTTCAGGGTATCCGCCGTGACGCGGCACGTGGAGCCGGAGCCGTTGCAGCGGATGATGCAGTCCCTGCGCAGGTTTCCGCAGTAGGCGGTGACGGTGGCGGAGACGCTGTCCGTCCCCTGGTAGACCATGCGGACATTGCCGTAGGCGTCAACGGAGACGATGTTCTCGTCGCTGGAGGACCAGGTGACAGGGAGGGTGAGACCCGCGGGGGTGACAGTGGCCGTCAGCTGGCCGGTCTCGCCGGGCCGCAGCTCCATCTCCGTGCGGTCAAGCTGGAGGTCTGTGGGCTGACCCTGGGAACCGCTGCCCGCCGGGGTGCTCTGGCTGGTGCTGGCGGAGCTGCTGTCGCCGGGGAACAGAGCGGGCTTTACAAACTTGAAGATGATGAAGATCACAGCGATGACCGCTATGATGATGCCGATGACGAAGATCAGCTGGGCGGGATCTCCCTTCCGCTGCTGCTGCTGGCGTCTGCTGCCTGAGCTGCGGGAGCTGCTGTTTCCGGAGGAGCTCCTGGTGGACCTGGAGGAGTCTGAGCTGCGGCGGCTGCCGTCTTCCCGCCTGGAGCCGGAGCTGGAGCTGCTGCGGTACCCGTCATCCCTTCTGGAGGTGGAACCGGAACCGGAGCTGCGGTAGCCGTCGTCTCTCCTGGAGCTGGAGGCTGAGCCGGAGCTGCGGCGGCTGCCGTCTTCCCTCCTGGAGCTGGAGCCGGAGCTGCTGCGGTACCCGTCATCCCTTCTGGAGGTGGAACCGGAACCGGAGCTGCGGTAGCCGTCGTCCCTTCTGGAGGTGGAACCGGAGCCGCTGCGGTAGCTGCCGTCATCCCTGTAGCCGGAGCTGCTGCGGTAGCTGTCGTCTCTCCTGGAGCTGGAGCCGGAACTGCGGTACCCGCTGTCCTCCCTGGAGACGGGAGTGGTGCGGTATCCGCCGTCGTCCCTGGAGACAGCCGTGGTGCGGTACCCGCCGTCCTCCCTGGAGGCGGAAGCGGTGCGGTAGCTGCTGTCGCTTCTGGAGCTGGAACTGGAGCTGCTGCGGTATCCGGAGCTGCTGGTGGAGACCTGCCTGCGGCTGCTTTCGCTCTGCACGCTGCTGCTGCGCTGACCCTTTACATTGCGGCTTCTGGGTCCCTCGTCGCAGAACGGGCAGTTGCGGTAGGTGGTGGAGTACTCCTCGCCGCACCGCTCACACTGGGTCATGTCCGGCAGGCGCCCTGTCCGGCTCATGGAGGCGGATGTGGTGGCGGCGCCCCGGCGGATGGGTCCGGTGGAACTCATGGTGTCCGACGCTCTGCTTCCGGGAGCTGCACTGCCTGAGGAGGCCACGCGGCGTCCGCCGGAAGAGGGGGAGGCGGCGGGAGAAGAAGGCTGGGAACTCCGCTGGTCCTGATCACTGGAGCCGGAGGCAGCGGGACTTTGCTCTGGTGCCGGGGTCGGGGAACCGGTGTCTGCGACTTCCTGGCCGGGAGAGTCCAGCAGGGAGTCGTCTCTGTTTTCTGCCATGAAAAAAACCTCCGTATCATATCGAGACGGTTCTGGGCCGCTGCGTTTTTTCTGCATGTACTGGCTATTGTACATGGAATCTGAAGTTACGTCAACGCCCTGCCCTCTGAAAACACAAAAAATTCAACCTGCTGCCATGTGTTTCCCTGTTTTTCTGCAGAGACTGGGGATGTCCGGATGGAATTCGAAGGAAAGCAGACCTCGGGAGGCGGGTAAACCCCGGGTTCCGGGGGGAGTGCTTGACCGGGAGACGGGAAGCCCGTATAATGAAAGATGACAATGAACCGGGAGGTGCCCGCCTGATGAAGGAAACATCCATGGCGAAGGAAGCCCGCCGGCAGTACAGCCAGGCGGTGGCGGCTTTCCGCAGATACATTCCGGACCCGTCCCTGCGCATGAAGTTCAGCAGCCAGATTGACGGCTATGTCCGCCAGTGCGTTCTGGGGGTGTGGCAGGCGGACGGGGGAGGCCTCGTAACGGACCGGCATGTGGCCTTCTACGAGGCGATCTGCTCTGCAGGCAGCCAGCCTGAGTCCACCCTGCTCTTTGAGCTGTCCTCCATGGTGGCCGGCTATGACCTCTTTGCGCCGCCCCCCTTCTTTGATGACTTCCTCCAGTACGACAGACTGCACGGGACAGATCTGGCCCCCCGCTTTATTGACCAGCTGACGCTGATCCTCCTCACCTTCGCTGCGGTGGACGGCGTGGTCAGCGAGGAGGAGGCGGGGTTTATCAACGCCTGTGCGGACACCCTCACGGACATCTGCAGAAAAGAGGGGAAGAAAGGCGCATCGGTCAATGCCCGGGACTTCATCACTCCCGTGAGGCCGG
>CAYYHY010000004.1:34135-37546 GCA_964471855.1 uncultured Oscillospiraceae bacterium
GGGAAGAAAGGCGCATCGGTCAATGCCCGGGACTTCATCACTCCCGTGAGGCCGGGGGAGAGCGGGGGAGAGACCGCCACCCCTGTCCGGCAGGAGGAGCAGGGGAAGAGACCCGGGGAGGCCGCCGTCCCTCCGCAGCAGGGGCAGAAGAGTCCGGAGGAGACCGCCCACGAGCCGCCGAAGCTGGAGGATGTGATGGCGGAGCTGGATGCGCTCTGCGGTCTTGACCGGGTGAAGAAGGACGTCAAGAGCCTGGTCAACCTGGTCAAGGTGCGGAAACTGCGGGAGAAGGCGGGTCTGCCTGTCCCGGCCCTGTCTCTGCACCTGGTGTTTCTCGGCAACCCCGGCACCGGCAAGACCACCGTGGCCAGACTGCTGGCAAAGATCTACCAGGCCATCGGGGTTCTGAGCAGAGGGCAGCTGGTGGAGGCGGACCGCTCCACCCTGGTGGCCGGCTTTGTAGGGCAGACGGCGGGGAAGACCCAGGAGGTCATAAACAGGGCCATGGGCGGCGTGCTGTTCATTGACGAGGCCTATGCGCTGACCAACAAGGAAAACGCCAGCGACTTCGGCGGCGAGGCCGTGGAGGTGCTCCTGAAGAACATGGAGGACCACCGGGACGACCTCATTGTCATTGTGGCCGGATACACGGAGCCCATGGAGAAGTTCATCCACTCCAACCCCGGTCTGGAGTCCCGCTTCAACAAGTACTTCTTCTTCGAGGACTACACCGGGGAGCAGCTGCTGGAGATCCTGCTGTCCATGTGCAGGAAGAACGGCTACACCCTGTCCGACGGGGGCAGGAAGTGGGCGGAGGAATATCTGAAGATGCGCTACCTGCTCCGGGACGAGAACTTCGGCAACGCCAGGGATGTGCGCAACCTCTTTGAGAAGGCGCTGTCCCGCCAGGCGGACCGGGTGGCTCAGATGGAGGACCCCACCGTGGAGCAGCTCATGGAGCTCACCCGGGAGGACCTGTGCGGCGAAGAGGACGCAGCGCAGCAGGAGGAGAAACCGGAACCAGCGGCGGAGACGGCGGTCCCGGGACCCGGAAAGGAGAACGCCTCGGCCCGGGGGGGAGGACAGCCCGCCCGGACCGGCAGAGAATGCAGACAGGCCGGAGACCTGATGCGGCAGAAGACACAGATGCCCCGGCAGGGGCTGTGACAGGAGGAACATGACCATGGTGCTTGATTTTCAGAACATCGAGGAGACCGTAATCCCCCATTTCAAGGGGGGAGAGGGGGCACTGGCCGCAAGGCGGTTTGAGGACGGCCGCAACCGGATCCTCTTCGGCCGGCTGGAGCCCGGCTGCACCATCGGGTACCACACCCATGACACCAGCAGCGAGATCATCCTCATCCGCTCCGGCACCGGAAAGGTGCTGATGGACGGGGAGTACGAGGCGGTGAAGGCGGGGGACGTGCACTACTGCCCCCAGGGCCACAGCCACAGCCTTATCAATGACAGCGGGGACAGCCTCACCTTCTTTGCGGTGGTGCCGGAACACGGCAGATGAGGGTTGCCTTCTGCACCCTGGGCTGCAAGGTGAACCAGTATGAGACCCAGGCGCTGGAGAAGATACTCACCGGACGGGGACATCAGCTGGTGCCCTTTGAGGGGGAGGCGGATGCCTACGTCATCAACACCTGTTCCGTTACGGCAGCCAGTGACAGGAAATCCCGCCAGATGATCCGCCGGGCCCGGAAGAACGGACCGAACGCCGTAGTGGCTGTCTGCGGATGCTACGCCCAGACCCACCCAGGCGACATGGAGAAGCTGGATGCGGACCTGGTGACCGGCACAGGGGACAGGCTGGCCTTTGCGGAGCTGCTGGAGCGCACATGGGAGAGCCGCCGGCGGACCACGGTCCTGGACAGCGCCTTTGACCGCCGCACCTTCGAGGTGCTCCCGGCCGGGGGTCTGGAGGGCCGGACCCGGGCCATGCTCAAGGCGGAGGACGGCTGCGTCAGCTTCTGCTCCTACTGCATCATCCCCTATGCCCGAGGTCCTGTCCGCTCCCTGCCGCTGAAGGAGGCGGCGGAGCAGGCAGCCCGCCTCGCCTCGGAGGGCTACCGGGAGATCGTGCTCACCGGCATCGAGATCTCCGCCTGGGGCCGGGACCTGAAGGACGGCAGCACCCTGGCGGATCTGATCCGGACGGTGTGCGAAGCCGCACCGGAGTGCCGCATCCGTCTGGGCTCCCTGGAGCCCCGGACGGTGACAGGAGACTTCTGCCGCCGGATCTCCGGACTTCCCAATCTCTGCCCCCACTTCCACCTCTCCCTCCAGAGCGGGTGCGACAGCGTGCTGAAGCGGATGAACCGCCGGTACGATACCGCCCGCTTTCTGGAGAGCGTCACCCTGCTGCGCAGCACCTTCGACCGGCCGGGGATCACCACCGACCTGATTGTGGGGTTTCCCGGGGAGACGGAGGAGGAGTTTGCCCGGACCCTGGAGTTTATTGAACAGGCCGCCTTCTCCGCCATGCACATCTTCCCCTACAGCCGCAGACCCGGCACTCCCGCGGCGGAGATGCCGGACCAGGTGCCCGCGGCGGTGAAGGAGGAGCGGGCCCGCAGGGCCGCCGCCGCTGCGGCCCGGATGAAGCAGACCTTTCTGGAGGGCTGGACAGGGGAGACCCTGCCGGTGCTCTTTGAGGAGCAGCGGGACGGCCTCTGGAGAGGCCACACCACACGGTACTCGGAGGCCGCTGCCGCCAGCGGGGAGAATCTCCACAACCGCATCCTGCCGGTGCGCATGGTAAGAGCGGAAAAGGGATTCCTGCTGGGGGAGCTGCAGACCTGACAGGGTGTCTGCCATCCCGGCGGATGGATGGAGATGCAGGAAAAGCCGGCCCTTCCCTGGCGGGGAGAGCCGGCGCTGTCTGTATTTCGGTGGTTATGCTGCCCGGTCAGAGACCGGCAGCTGCGGGTCAGGGCTCAGGCCTCCTCGAAGGCGTCCTTGCCCAGACCGCAGATGGGGCACTCCCAGCTGTCGGGGACCTGCTCCCAGGGGGTGCCGGGGGCAACGCCGTGCTCGGGGTCGCCGACGGCGGGGTCATACTCGTAGCCGCAGGGGCAGACGTATTTCTTCATGGCTCTCCCTCCGGAATCAGTCGCCGAAGTAGCGGTCCAGCAGACCCTTGAAAGCCTTGCCGTGGCGCGCCTCGTCCCGGGCCATCTCGTGGACGGTGTCGTGGATGGCGTCCAGGTTCAGCTCCTTGGCCTTCTTGGCCAGGGCGGTCTTGCCGGCGGTGGCGCCGTTCTCGGCCTCTACCCGCATCTCCAGGTTCTTCTTGGTGGAGTCGGTGACGACCTCGCCCAGCATCTCGGCGAACTTGGCAGCGTGCTCGGCCTCCTCATAGGCGGCCTTCTCCCAGTACAGGCCGATCTCGGGATAGCCCTCGCG
>CAYYHY010000005.1:0-35291 GCA_964471855.1 uncultured Oscillospiraceae bacterium
CCTGCCGGTCTTCTCTTTCTCCTGCATATATGGATTGTTCCACGTGGAACATTCTCCCTACCTCTGCTCTTCCCTGCAGACCAAAGAAGAACTCCGCAACCGGGTGAGCTACTGTCAGGTTCATCCCCGATGCTCCCTGCACTTTGTTCCACGTGGAACACTGCAGACGGTCTGCGGTAAACCTCCAGCAGGTGTCATTTGGACGGGGACTTCCCCTGTACCTGGATTTTCGAGAGGCATCCGCTGGCTTTGCCCTCTCTGCAATGAAAAGAATTGTTCCACGTGGAACATCCGGTTCTGCTCATGCAGTATTCTCAACTGCCGGCTTCTGGTTTTCTGCCTTCTCTGATGAGCACATTCCGCTTCTGTTCAGCAGTGTGCCCTTCAGCCGGAGCGAATTCCGGACCGGCTCTTCCCGGACACCCCATGTGCAATGTTCCACGTGGAACATTGCATGCTGACGATTGTAGTAAACAGAAAGGTGTATGCAATGCCGAAAAGGAAAACAGAACTGGGGCTGGGAAGAGGACTCAACTCTCTGCTTGGTGATCCGGAACTGCAGATTTCTGCCGAAAGCGCCTCCCTGGTCCCCATCTCGCAGGTCGAACCGGGGCTGAACCAGCCGCGCAAGAAATTCGACCCGGAGAGCCTTCAGGAACTGACTGAATCCATCACCCAGTTCGGTGTCATTCAGCCTCTGATTGTACGCCGTCTCTCCACCGGCTACTATCAGATCATCGCCGGCGAGCGCCGCTGGCGGGCAGCCAAGGCGGCCGGTCTGATGGAAGTTCCCGTCAACGTGATTGAGGCAGACGACCGGAAAGTTCTGGAGATCGGACTGGTTGAAAACCTGCAGCGGTCAGACCTGAACCCCCTTGAGGAGGCCCAGGGATATAAAACCCTGATGGAACAGTACGGCCTCACGCAGGAGCAGGTCTCGGAGCGCCTGGGGAAGGCCAGGTCCACCATCGCCAATGCTCTCCGCCTTCTCCAGCTGCCGGACGATGTGCTCAGTCTTCTTGAAGACGGAACCCTCTCAACGGGTCACGCCAAGGCACTTCTGAGTCTGGACAGCCCGGACCTTCAGTCGCAGACTGCAAAGCAGATTGTGCAGGACCATCTCTCTGTCCGGCAGACAGAGAGCCTCGTAAATCTCCTGCTGAAACAGCATGAGGAGACAGAGGATAAAAACAGGCCGGATTCCGCCAGCCAGGTCAAAATCTACCTCGACGCCCTGTCTGAAAAGCTTTCCGGCTCCCTCGGCCGCAGGGTCAGGATTCAGGGGCAGGGCAGGAAGGGCCGGGTGGAACTGGAATACTACAATGAGGATGATCTTGAGTCCCTGCTCGGACTCCTGGAAACTCTCGGCACCAAGGAGGAAACCGTGTCATGAGCGACGAGACACCTGATCTTCCCGGCACGGAGGCGGCGCCATCCGAAGGGGAGCAGCAGTCTGAAAAACAGGCTGCAGAGAAAACTGTCACCCCTGCACAGCAGGCCAGGCGGCGCAGCTCCGTCTTTGTCTACCTGGCGGTTCTGTTTGGAGCGGCCTTCCTGCTTCTCCTTGTTACCTACATGATGGAGCTCAGAGACAACAGGCAGCTGGAACAGCAGTACCAGGCCGGGCAGGAGCAGATAGAGGATCTGAATCAGCAGTCCAAATCTGCTGTGCAGTCCCTCAACAGCCTCTATGCTGAAAACGAGACTCTGAAAGAGCAGACGGAGCTGCTTCAGAAGCAGCTGGATGAACTGAAGGCATCCGCCGCCGACAGCGATGCTGCGGCCGCAGAGGCCGAGGACCGTCTGGAGAAGACCACTCTGGCCATGGACTGGCTCTGGCAGCTGGACGAGGCCTGGCTTGATGAAGATGAAGATCTCTGCAGGTCCATTCTCAGTGCCCTGGAGGCGGACACCGCTGACCCCCTCACTGCCTATCTCCCGAAGGAGAGCAGGACAGCAGGCAGCAGATCGCCCTATGACAGGTATATGGAGATACGGACCGCAGTTATGGAAGACCCTCAGCCGGAGGGCTGATCACCGCCTGCAGACAGGCAAATTAAGGAGAGATACCCCATGCTTGACATCAAATTCATCCGTGAGAATCCGGAGGCTGTAAAGGAGAACATCCGGAAGAAGTTCCAGGATTCCAAGCTCCCGCTGGTGGACGAGGTTCTGGAACTGGATTCCCGCAACCGGGCCGCCATGACAGAGGCCAACGAACTCCGCAACGCCCGCAATGTCCTGTCCAAGAAGATCGGCATGCTCATGGGCCAGGCGAAGAAGGACCCCTCCAAACTGGAGGAAGCCGAGGCTGTCAAGGCCCAGGTCAAGGCCAACGCCGACCGCCTGGCGGAACTGGAGACCCTGGAGACCCAGCTGGCGGAGCAGATCCGCAGAATCATGCTGGTCATCCCCAACATGATCGACCCCTCCGTCCCCATCGGTCCGGACGACTCCGCAAACGTGGAAGTGGAGCGGTTCGGCGACCCCGTGGTTCCCGACTACGAGATCCCCTACCACACCCAGATCATGGAGAGCTTCGGCGGCATCGACATGGACGCTGCCGGCCGGGTCTCCGGAAACGGCTTCTACTATCTCATGGGGGACATCGCCCGCCTGCATGAGGCGGTTCTGGCCTACGCCCGGGACTTCATGATCGGCAAGGGCTTCACCTTCTGCATTCCCCCCTTCATGATCCACGGCAACGTGGTGGAGGGCGTCATGAGCCAGACCGACATGGAGTCCATGATGTACAAGATTGAGGGCGAGGACCTCTATCTGATCGGGACCAGCGAGCACTCCATGATCGGCAAGTTCATCGACCAGATCATCCCCGAGAGCTCCCTGCCCCAGACCCTCACCTCCTACTCCCCCTGCTTCCGCAAGGAGAAGGGGTCCCACGGCATAGAGGAGAGGGGCGTATACCGCATCCACCAGTTTGAGAAGCAGGAGATGATCGTGGTCTGCAGACCCGAGGACTCCATGGCCTGGTATGAGAAGATGTGGCGCTACTCCGTGGAGCTGTTCCGCAGCATGGACATCCCCGTCCGCCAGCTGGAGTGCTGCTCCGGCGACCTGGCCGACCTGAAAGTGAAGAGCTGCGACATCGAGGCCTGGTCCCCCCGGCAGAAGAAGTACTTCGAGGTCTGCTCCTGCTCCAACCTGGGCGACGCACAGGCCCGCCGTCTGAAGATGCGTGTCAGGGGCGAGAAGGGCACCTACCTCCCCCACACCCTCAACAACACGGTCGTGGCTCCGCCCCGCATGCTGATTGCTCTCCTGGAGAACAACCTGCAGGCCGACGGCACCGTGAAGATCCCGGAGGTTCTCTGGGGATACATGGGCGGCACGAAGGTTCTTGTGCCCGGAAAGTAAGTTCCGGCACCTCCCGTCTGTCTGTTGATCCGGCGTGAAGGGAGAACACGCCGGATTGGCACATATATGCAAAAGGAAATCGAGAAACAAGGAGGCAATCCCCAGTGAAAAAATTCCTGAAGGAATTTAAGGACTTCATCAACAAGGGCAACGTGCTCGGGATGGCTGTCGGTGTCATCATCGGCGGTGCTTTCTCCACTATCACCACCTCTCTCACCAATGACGTGATCATGCCCATCGTCTCCATCTTCATGGGCGGTGTGGACTTCTCCTCCATGAGCATCCGTCTGCCGACCTTCTTCAACGTGGCTGAAGATGCCGCGCCGAACATGCTCAACTACGGCTCCTTCATATCGGCCGTCATCAACTTCCTCATTCTGGCTCTGGTGGTCTTCTGCATCGTAAAGGCTGTCAATGCAGCCATGGATGCGGCCAAGCGCCTGGAGCACGCCGAACCGGAAACTCCGGCCCCGCCTCCGGAGCCCTCTGCCGAAGAGAAGCTCCTCACCGAGATCCGCGACCTGCTGAAGGCACAGGCTGAAAATGTCGAAGGAAAGACGTCCGGACAGTGAGGATGAGAAGGGGACCTTCACCCCGGCTTCCCCTGTCAAGCGGGCTCTGGCCTGGGTGGGACTCTTCTACATGCTGGTTCTTGTCGGTCTCTCCACGTACTTCTACTTCACCGGCAAAATGCTCATGGGCATAGCGCCGCTGCTGGCCGTGCCCGGTCTCCTGGGTCTGGCTGCAGTCGCCGTCATCAGCTGGAAGACGACAGGGACTCCGTCCAGAACCGTCACCGTCATCCTGGCTGTCGTCCTGACCGCGGTGGCCCTGCTGATTCTGCCGGACGGTCTCCGCAGACTGTTTGCAAATTTCGGAGGATAGTCATAATTGAAAGCCATGATTTCTGCCGGTCTTCAGCAGCTCTTCCCGGAGGGAGGATATCCCCCGGAGGCACCGGAGCAGCTGGCCCGCTACGGAGAACTGCTGCTGGAGAAAAACAAGGTCATGAATCTGACTGCCATACGGGACCCGGAGGGCGTTGCGCACCTGCACATGCTGGACTGCGCCGCCCTCCTGGGCTGTGCGGACTTCTCCGGCCGGACTCTGATAGACGTGGGCACCGGGGCCGGCTTCCCCGGACTGGTGCTGAAGATCCTGGTGCCCTCCCTGCAGGTCACCCTTCTG
Source organism: uncultured Oscillospiraceae bacterium (assembly GCA_964471855.1). GTDB lineage: Bacteria > Bacillota > Clostridia > Oscillospirales > Oscillospiraceae > Lawsonibacter. Next base: position 4,564 of record CAYYHY010000005.1, read on the forward strand.
GACTCTCTGGGAAAACGGGTCACCTGGCTGGGGGAGGTCATCCGGGAACTGGGCCTCACAGGAGCCGCAGCCGTACACGCCAGGGCGGAGGAACTCTCCCTGCAGCCCGATTACAGGGACCGCTATGACTTCGCTGCAGCCCGGGCCGTGACGGGCCTCCCGGCCCTTGCAGAACTGTGTCTGCCCTACGTAAAGCCGGGCGGACTCTTTCTTTCCATGAAGGCTCTGGACTCGGAGAAGGAACTTGCAGGCGCCGCCTCAGCCATCCGCAGGCTGGGGGGCAGGCGGGAGCAGGACTTCCTCTACACCATACCGGACACGGATGTGACGCGCCGGGTTGCAGCGGTCAGGAAAGTGTCTCCAACTCCGGCGGGATTCCCCAGGCGGTGGGCAAAAATACAGAAGGAACCGCTCTGATTCTCCCTTCACATTCATGTGCTTCATGGTTTCATGCACTTTCTTCCTCAGAAATTTCTGCCGCCTTCTTGACCCTGCCGCCCTTCTGGATTAAACTTTACATGCTTTGAGCACCGGACTTGCCGTGCCCAGATGCATCTGTACTTTTCTTCCAGCAGGGTCCGGTCCGCCGGCCTGTCTGCCGTCCCTCCGTCCGGGGCGGTCCGCCCGCCGGCGCAGACGCAGGTCCCCGCTGCTCCGATACAGCCCCTGGCAGGACTGCCAAACGCGTCAAGGAGGCTATCAATGAATATCGCACTCATGAGCCACACGAAGAAGCAGGATCTGATGGTCCAGTTCTGCACCGCCTACTGCGGAATTCTGGCCAAGCACACTGTCTGCGCCACCAATGCCACCGGCAGGATGGTGGCTGACGCCACCGGCCTGCACGTGAACCTGTTCATGTCCCACGAACACGGGGGCATCGAGCAGATCGGCCAGAGGATCATCTACAACGAGATCGACATGGTGATCTTCTTCAACTCCCCTGTCGACTACGACATGGACAAGGACGTCCTCTACATCTCCCGGCTCTGCAACCAGCACTCTGTCCCCATGGCCACCAACGTGGCCACCGCGGAACTCCTGATTCACGGACTGGCCCGGGGAGATCTCGACTGGCGGGTCTACATGAATCCCAACCGGGTCCCCTTTGCCCTGTAGTATTGCCGGACGCGCTCCTTGTCCCAGGTCAGAAGGGACGGGGGCGCTTTCCTTTGATCTCAGAAAGGATTTTTAATCTATGGCTAAAGTACAGCCCCGGACACTCTCCGGGTTCATGGAACTGCTGCCTGCCCGCCAGGTCCAGTTTGACCGGATGATGCAGATCCTCCGGGATTCCTACTCCCTCTACGGCTTCACGGCCCTGGACACCCCCCTGATCGAGTCCAGCGAGGTGCTTCTGGCCAAGGGCGGCGGGGAGACGGAGAAGCAGATCTACCGCTTTACCAAAGGGGACAGCGACCTCTCCCTGCGCTTCGACCTGACGGTCCCCCTGGCCAAGTACGTGGCCCAGCACTATGCCAGCCTGGCGTTCCCCTTCCGCCGCTTCCAGATCGGCAAGGTCTACCGGGGAGAGCGGGCTCAGCGGGGCCGGTTCCGGGAGTTCTACCAGGCGGACATCGACGTCATCGGCGACGGGAAGCTGGACATCTCCAATGACGCGGAGATTCCCGCCATTATCTACCGCACCTTCACCTCCCTGGGGCTGAAGCGGTTCCAGATCCGGGTCAACAACCGCAAGGTGCTCAACGGCTTCTACGCCATGCTGGGCGTCACGGACAAGGCCCAGGACATCATGCGCACCGTGGACAAGCTGGAGAAGATCGGGCCCAGCTCCGTGCGGGAGATCCTCACCGGAGAGGAGATCGGCCTCAACCAGGACCAGGCCGCCGAGATCCTCCGCTTCATCAGCATCAGCGGCACCAACGCCGAGGTCCTCTCCAGCCTGGAGATCTACCGGGGCGGTCACCCCCTCTTTGACGAGGGTCTGGACGAGCTCATTGCCGTCACCCGCTGCCTGGATGCCTTCGGGGTCCCGGAGTCCGCCTTCGCCCTGGACCTCACCATCGCCCGGGGTCTGGACTACTACACGGGCACCGTGTACGAGACCGCCATGCTGGACCACCCGGAGATCGGCTCCATCTGCTCCGGCGGCCGCTACGACAACCTGGCGGAGTACTACACCGACCGGCAGCTGCCGGGGGTAGGCATCTCCATCGGTCTCACCCGCCTGTTCTTCGTGCTGGAGGACCAGGGCTATCTTAACGACGACATGGTCACCGCCCCTGCAGATGTTCTCGTTCTTCCCATGACAGAGGACATGACCTCCGCCGTCTCCCTGGCCACACGCCTGCGGGACGCGGGGATCCGCACCCAGGTCTACGGGGAGAAGAAGAAGTTCAAGCAGAAGATGAACTATGCGGACAAAACCGGCATCCCCTATGTCATCTTCCTGGGGGAGGACGAGGCTGCCGCCGGCGCCGCCTCCGTGAAGAACATGCGCACCGGGGAGCAGGTGCTTCTGCCTGCGGACCAGGCTGCGGAGCATATCAAAGCCGGCATCGCCCTGATGAACAGCGGCACCCCCGTCATCGACAGGGGCGAATAAGAATTCACTGCCTCCCCCGCCGCAGGGCGGGGGAGAAATTCCAACTGTATGGAGCTGATTTTCATGGTTCAGTCCCGCACCCACACCTGCGGCGAGCTGCGGCTCTCCGACGCCGGAAAGACCGTGCGCCTGGCCGGCTGGATGGAAAATGTGCGTGAAGTAGGTCAGAATCTCGCTTTCGTCATCCTCCGGGACTTCTACGGCACCACCCAGGCCGTCATTGAGACGGAGGAGATGATGTCCGTCATCCGGAGCCTCAACAAGGAGACCGTCATTGCCGTGGAGGGCACAGTACGGGAGCGGGACAGCAAAAACCCGAAGATCCCCACCGGGGACATCGAGGTGGCCCCAACCTCCATCGAGGTCCTGGGCCGCTGCCTCCACAACGAGCTGCCCTTCCAGATCAGCCGGTCCCGGGAGGCGGACGAGAGCATCCGCCTGAAGTACCGCTACCTGGACCTGCGCAACCCGGAGGTGAAGGACAGGATTGTCCTCCGCTCGAAGGTGGTGGCCGCTCTGCGCTCCGCCATGATCGACGAGGGCTTTCTGGAGATCACCACCCCCATTCTCACCGCCTCCTCCCCGGAGGGGGCCCGGGACTACCTGGTTCCCAGCCGCAAGCACCCGGGGAGCTTCTACGCCCTGCCCCAGGCCCCCCAGCAGTTCAAGCAGCTGCTGATGGCCTCCGGCTTTGACCGCTACTTCCAGATTGCCCCCTGCTTCCGGGATGAGGACGCCCGGGGGGACCGCTCCCCCGGCGAGTTCTACCAGCTGGACATGGAGATGGCCTTTGCCGGTCAGGACGACGTGTTTGCCGTCCTGGAGCGGGTCCTGCCCCCCATCTTCTCCAGATACGGTCTTTACAGCCGCGCCTCCGCCGCCCCCTTTGTGCGCATCCCCTACCTGGAGGCCATGGATACCTACGGCACCGACAAGCCGGACCTGCGCATCGACCTGAGGCTGCAGGACGCCACGGACCTGCTCTCAGACTGCGGGTTCCCGCCCTTCGCCGGCAGCACGGTCAAGGCGGTGGCCGTCTCCGGCTTCTCCGGCACCCGCAAGCAGATCGACCGGCTCTGTGCGGACGTGGAGGTCCAGGCGGGTCAGAAGGCCTACTGGTTCCGCTACGACGAGAAGGGGGAGATCGTGGGCGGCATCGCCAAGTTTGTCCAGCCTCTGAAGGAGCAGGTTGTCTCCGCCCTGGGTCTGGAGAAGGGCAGCTTCGTAGGTCTCACGGCCGGTCCCCTGCTCACCGCCCAGAAGACCGCCGGAGTGCTGCGCAGCAGGCTGGGTGCCTTCTGCCCCTCCCATATGGACAGGGATCAGTATGCATTCTGCTGGATTGTGGACTTCCCCATGTACGAGATCGGCGAGGAGTCCGGCCAGCTGGAGTTCTGCCACAATCCCTTCTCCATGCCCAACGGAGGTCTGGAGATCCTGAAGAAGGCGGCCGCCGGAGAGGCGGATCCCCTCTCCATCACTGCTTATCAGTACGACCTGGTATGCAACGGGGTGGAGCTCTCCTCCGGCGCTGTCCGCAACCACGACCCGGAGATCATGGTGGAGGCCTTCAAGCTGGTCCGCCTTGGGGAGGAGGACGTGAAGGCAAAGTTCCCCGCCATGTACAGCGCCTTCTCCTACGGCGCCCCGCCCCACGCCGGCATCGCCCCCGGCATTGACCGCATGATCATGCTGCTCACCGGGGCCGAGACCATCCGGGAGGTCATCCCCTTCCCCATGAACAAGAACGCCCAGGACCTGATGATGAACGCCCCGGGTCCCGTCACCCAGGGCCAGCTGGACGAGCTGAACATCACGGTGAAGGTCCCGGAGAAAGGGAACTGACCGGTCTTCCCAATCCTGCACAGCGGAGTGAAATTGTATGAAACTTGCACAGTTCCTGCGGGACGGAGTCCCCGCCCTCGGCATTCCCACAGAGGCCGGCATGGTGGATGCCGCCGCCCAGGCCTCCCTCATGGGTCTGTCTGCCCCGGCGGACATGAAGGCGGCCATTGCAATGGGACCGGAAAAGGTCCGGGCCTGCCTGACCCCGCTTCTGGAGCACCCCTCCTGCTTTGTGGACGCACCGGCGGCGCCGGCTGTCACCGGCACCGACCGCATCCTCTGCATCGGCCTCAACTACCGCCAGCACGCGAAGGAGTGCGGGCTTCCTCTGCCCCCCGCTCCCGTCCTCTTCAACAAGTTCGGCAATGCCCTCTCCGCAGACGGGGACAGGGTTCCCCTGAACCCCGCCTACCGGGAGTATGACTACGAGGCGGAACTGGTGGCAGTCATCGGCAGACCCTGCCGGAATGTCAGCCCGGAGGAGGCCCTGGACTATGTCTTCGGCTACACCTGCGGCAACGACCTGTCCACCCGGGACCTGCAGTTTGCCCGGGGCGGCCAGTGGGTGCTCTCCAAGACCTTCGACGGGTTCGCCCCCCTGGGTCCCTGCCTGGTCCCCGCTGACGAACTGGACCCGGGAAACCTGGCCATCTCCAGCCGGGTCAACGGGGAGCTGCGTCAGAATTCCAATACGTCCGACATGATCTTCAGCGTGCCGGAACTGATCTCCGACCTCTCCCGCCACTTCACCCTCCAGCCCGGGGACCTGCTGTTCACCGGCACCCCCCAGGGGGTCATGCAGGGATATCCCGCAGACCGGAAGAACTGGCTCAAGCCCGGAGACACGGTGGAGATCACCATCGAGAAGATCGGCACCCTCACCACCCATCTGGTACAAGCCTGAACAGAATCCGAAAAAGGGAGCAGCGCAGCCGCTGCTCCCTTTCTGTATCATATCAGCTTTCAGCCCAGTATCAGCATCAGTACTGGAATGGTGACGAAGCTGCAGAGGGTGGAGATGGCGGAGCCGGTGGCCGCATACTGCTCGTCCGCCCCGTAGGCGCCGCTCATCACCGTCACCTGGCTGACAACCGGCAGAGCGCTCTCCACGATAAAGACGTCCCGGGCCAGGCCCTCCACCCCGAAGAGGGTGCACATGCCGAAACACACCAGGGGTGCCACCACCAGGCGCATCAGCAGCATGACGGGGATCCCCCGCATGAGCTTCAGGTTCCGCAGCCCCAGCTCATAGATGATGAAGCCGCAGTAGAGAAGGGCCAGGGGGGACACGGAGCCGCTGATGTAGTTTGCAAAGGTCATGACCGGTTCCGGGGGGCGCAGCCCTGTCACCAGCAGCAGGACGGAGACCGCCACCATGATGATGGGGGGCTTGGTCACCACGCTCTTTACCAGACCTCCAATGGACAGCTTTGTGCCTGCGGCAGTTCCCGACTTCTCCACGATCACCATGGCCAGGGACTGCAGGTAGGTGGTGTTGCAGAGGTAGTATACCATGACGTAGCCCATGGAGGCCTCCCCGAACAGCTGCCTGCAGACGGGAATGCCGATGAACAGGGTGTTGGACATGGCGCACATGCAGACAAAGACACCCTTCCGGCTGCGGGGCAGCTTCAGCACAGCCGCCGCCAGATAAGCCAGCACGTAGTTGACCGCCACCCCCAGGAAGCCTGCCAGCAGCATGCCCCCCGCCTGGGGCAGGTCCTCCCGGCTCAGGTTGTTGAGGATCCCCACCAGACAGTTGCAGGGGACCGCAATGTTGATGATGTACTTGCTGAGAAACCGCTTCTCGTTTCCTGTCATCCAGCCCAGCCGGCCCATGAAGTACCCCACCGACATGAGCATCAGCAGAACGAACGAGGCGGAGACTGCATTCAGAAAACCGGACATGCTGTCCCCTCCATCCTGTCCGGCGCCCGGAGGCGCCCTACCTTACTGCCCGGCCGGGGGAGCCGGGGTCTGAGCCTGGGCCGCTGCGCCCTCGCCCCCGGAGCTCTTCCCGCTTCTGGGCCGGTGGTGCCGGCGGGGCTTCTTCCCCTGACCGCTGTCCTTCCCGGCAGGGGATTCCCCCTCCCCCTCCGCAGGCTTCGATGCCTTCTCCTGGGACCTGTCGCTCTTCTTCTCCTGGGACTTTTCCGGCTTTCTGTCCTGAGGCTTCTCGCCCTTCTTTTCCGGGGGCTTCTCCGCCTTTTTGTCCTGGGACTTCTCCCCCTTCTTCTCAGGGGGTTTCTCTGCCTTCCTGTCCTGGGACTTCTCGCTCTTCTTCTCCTGGTTCTGTCTGGCTCCCTTCCCCTGGTTCTGGGAGGAAGCCTTCTGCTGCTTCTGCTGCTGGGGCTGCTTTGCAGACTTCGGCTGGGAGGTCTGCTGCTGCTGTTTCGGCTTCTCCTGCTTCTGCCCCTGCTCCTCCTGGCCTCCGGACCCTTTTCCCCTGTTTCTGCGCCTTCTGTGCTGGCCCCCCTCCGGGGCCGGGTCCTCGTCCTGGATCCCCGGCAGCTGGGGCACCAGCTCCGCAGGGGGTTCCGGGTCCGGCTTCTCCCGCACCGCCCGCAGTTTCTCCAGCTCCTCCGGAGGCGGCTCCACATACCCCTCCGGACGTCTGCCCTTTCCGCTGCGGACGATGGCCAGCTCGCTGTTCAGATAGGTCTTGGGGGTCTCCGGGGCACTGTCCAGCCGCACCTGTGCCGTCTGCCGCAGCAGGTTGATGCCGGTGACCGTGCCGGCCCCGTCCGGGGTCTCCACGAAGGATTCCATCCTGGGGGCCGATTTCATCAGGTCCTCGTAGGCGTCCTCCTCGTACTTGAGGCAGCACATGAGGCGGCCGCAGGTGCCGGAGATCTTGGCCGGGTTGAGGGACAGGTTCTGGTTCTTGGCCATCTTGATGGAGACAGGCTGGAAGTCGTCCATGTACTGGGTACAGCAGAAGGGTCTTCCGCAGATGCCCAGACCCCCCAGCATCTTGGCCTCGTCCCGGACCCCGATCTGCCGCAGCTCGATGCGGGCGTGGAGGGCGCCCGCCAGGTCCTTCACCAGGGAGCGGAAATCCACCCGCCCCTCGGAGGTAAACAGGAAGAGAACCTTGCTGCCGTCAAAGCTGTACTCGGCGCTGACCAGCTTCATGTCCAGCCGGTGTTCCTTGATCTTGGCCCGGCAGGTCTTCAGGGCCACGGCCTCTTTCTCCTTGTTGTCAATGAGCGTCTGCCTGTCCTCGTCCGTGGCCTTGCGGATGACCGGGCGCAGGGGGGCCGTCAGCTCGATCTCATCCACCATGGTGTTGGGCTCCGCGCAGGTCCCGTACTCCATGCCCCTGGAGGTCTCCACGATGACCCCGTCGTCCCGGGCGAACTGCTCCCCCGCCGGGTTGAAGGAGTACGTCCTGCTGCTGTTCCTGAGCCGGACGCTTATTATTTCTACCATTTTCAACTTCCTTCCACAGCATCCGCTGCTGTGACTGCTGTATCATTCCGAGAAGATCCCTGCGCACAGGCAGCTGCTGACGAGACCGCTGGAGGGGTTGAAGACCATCTTCTCCTGCAGGCTCCGGATCACCTTCACAGCCTTCAGGATCCGCCTCCGGTCCGGGGCCTGGAGAATCCTGGCGGTGAGCTCCTTTTCCAGCTCGTCCAGGGTCAGGCTCAGATTGGAGCGGTCCTTCTTCCCTTCCCTGACGGCTTCCTTTTTCGCCGTCTTCCTGTCCTGGCTCTGGTCCTTCGCCCTGCTCTTTCCGCTCTTCCGGTCCCTGGTCTTTTTGTCCAGGGCCATGGTGGCCTCGAAGAGGTCCGGCTCGCTGCCTCTCTCTATGGCGTCCGCCAGCTGCTTCACCAGTTTCCGCCGCTCCTCCGCGTCGGGGTCCGGCTCCGTCAGCATCTCCACCGCCCGGCCCAGGATCCCCTGGCACTCCTCCCCGGCCCGGCGCAGGTCCTCCGGCGCCCTGTCAGGAAACTTCTCCTGCAGCCAGGCTGCGGCGTCCGGGACAGACACCGGGGTCAGCTGCAGCTCCTCGCAGCGGGAGCGCACCGTCTGCAGCAGTCCCCCGCCGTTCTCCGCCAGCAGAAGGAAGGCTGCATAGGGGGGACCCTCCTCCAGAAGCTTCAGCATGGAGTTCTGGCACTGGAAGCTCAGGTCGTCCGCATCCTCGAAGATGTAGACCTTCCGCGCCCCCTCGTTGGGGGCGATGTAGGCGTCCAGTCTGGCCTTCCGCACCGCCTCCAGATTGGCGGGCTTTCCCGGCTCCCCCACTGTGACCACGTCCGGGTGGATGCCCCCGGACACCTTCCGGCAGGGCAGGCAGGTCCCGCAGGGGCAGCTGTCCCGGTCCGGGGCGGTGCACATCATGGCGGCGGTGAGAATCCGCGCCAGGGTGTGCTTTCCCGAGCCCCGGGGTCCGGAGAGGATGTAGGCGTGGGCCAGGGTGCCCCCTCTGGCGTTCAGCTGGTCCCGGATTCTGGCGTTTCCCGCCAGCGCTGAGAGGTTCAAGCAGGTCCCTCCGTCCCCTCTGTCCCCGCCTGGGAGACAGTAAATATCTCTGACTTGAGATTATATCCTGCATCCCGCAAATAATCCACAGCTTTTTTCGTAATCCGCTCCCCGGGGGCGATCACCGGCACACCCGGTGGATAGGGGGCAGCCTGCGAGGCGGCTGTACAGCCCTCGCTCTCCTCCAGAACCCGTTTATCCGCCGGACCCAGCAGGGCCTGCCTTGGGGACAGGACCTGCTCCGGCACCGGAGGCGGCGGGGTACGGGGGCCCGGACCAAGAAGACCGGAAAGGTCGTCCAGCGCCTGCTCCAGCCGCTGCCAGTTCTTCGGGGGATCGGAGGGGGTGCAGATGAATACCGCGTGGGCTCTGTCCGCCATCTCCGGGAAGATGCCCCGCTTCTCCAGTTCCGCCTTCAGGGCGTGTCCGTCCCTGGACCGGATCACAAGCCGGCAGGGGTCCAGATCCAGGTCCCTGAGGGAGGGGTACTTCTCCCGCAGCTCCAGGACCTTCCGGGCCGTGCTGTGGTACTCCCCCGGGTGCTCCACCAGCCACTGGCGGGCCGTGTCCATGGAGGCCATGAGGATGTAGGAGGGGCTGGAGCTTCCGTAGAGGGAGGCCGCCCGGCGCACCCGGGCCGGGTCCATGCCGCTGACAAAGAGGAGGGCGGACTGACCCAGGGCGGGGAGAGTCTTGTGGGCGCTCACCGTTACCGCATCCGCCCCGTCAAAGGCGTTCATTCCCAGGAAGGGCAGATGGGCCCCGTGGGCCCCGTCCACAAAGAGCTTCCCCCCGTGGCGGTGCACCGCCTCGGAGATGCCCCAGACGTCGGAGAGCACGCCCGCGTAAGTAGGGGATGTAATGCAGACCGTCTTTATGTCCGGATTCTCCGCAAGCATCTGCTCCACCTGCTCCGGGGTCACCGGTCCCCCCATGCTGTCCTCCTCCAGCCAGTCCCGGAGGAGGAACACGGGGTGCAGGTCCAGCAGGCCCAGGGCGTTCCACACGCTGCGGTGGCAGCTCCGGTCCACCAGGATGCGGCTGCCCGGGGTGCTGAGCAGAGTCAGCCCCGTGAGCACCCCGGCTGTGGAGCCCCCGGTGAGAAACTGGCAGACGTCAAAGTGGAAGATCTCCCCCCACAGTTCCTGGGCCTCCTCGAAGGGGCTCCCCGGCTCGTAGAGGTTCCCGGTTCCGGGCAGCTCCGTCACATCCAGCACGGCGGCCCGGGCCAGCTCCTGGGCCGGAAGGGGGCGCCCCTTGTGGCCCGGCATGTGGAACCGGGCGGGTTTTTCCTTTGCATACGCTTTCAGCGCTTCATACAGCGGCGCGGGCATGGCAGATCTCCTCTCTTTAGAAAAAATGGCCGTCCGGTCCGGGCGGCCATGGTCTGATTTCTCTACTTCTGAACATCGGGGGCGTAGGCCACTACCGTGCGGCGGTTGGGCTCCACGCCGGTGGAGTAGGTGGTGACGCCGGGGTAGTCCTGGAGGGCGGTGTGGATGACATGGCGCTCGTAGGCGTTCATGGGTTCCAGCATCATGCTGCGCCGGGCCTTGACCACCTTGCCGGCCATCTTCACCGCCAGGCGCTGGAGGGACTCCTCCCGCTTGGCCCGGTAGCCCTCCGCGTCCACATGGATGCGGACCCGCTTGGACTGGCCGTGGTTGACGGCGTAGCTGGTGAGCTGCTGGATGGCATCCAGGGTCTCCCCCCTGCGCCCGATAATGGAGCCCAGGTTCTCGCCCACCAGCCGGACCTTGTAGTTGCCCTCGTCGGTGATCATGATCTCCGGCTCCGCCTCCACCTCCAGGTGCTCCATGAGACCTGTCAGGAAATCGCGGATGCGGTTCGCCTTCTCGTCGTCCTCCGACACCGGGGACAGGACAGGCTCATGGTGGGGCGGCCGCTCCACAGGACCGGTCTGCTCCGGCATGGGCGGGATCTCCTCCCCCATGAGGACCTCGTCGCCGTTCTGAAGGGAGCCTCTCCCCTTCCGGCGTCCCCCGTCCCGGGGGCGGGAGTCCCTGCGGCCCTGGCTCTGATTCTGGGGTCTGGGCTGGCGCGCCGGGCGGGCGGGCTCCCAGCCGGGCTTTGCAGCCAGGATGGTCTCCTCTTCCTCCTCCGGCTCAGGCTCCTGCTTCGGGGCAGCCGGGGGCGGCTCCTGGGCGGGAGGCTTCACAGAGGCAGGTGCGGGCTTCGGCGGCTTCGGCGCCGGTGCAGGTTCCGGCTTCCTGACCGGGGCCGGCTCCGGCTTTTCAGCGGGGGCCGCCTGCTCCCTGGGGGCGGGCTTCGCCTCCGGGGCCTTCGCCTGAGGGGTCTCCTTCCTGCCGGCATCCCCCAGGACACTGGAGAGGATCTCCTCCTGGAAGGAGTGGAGCGGACGGGGCTTCCCGCCCTCGGAGTCCACCTCGTATCCAACCCGGACCCTGGCCGGTCTCTTGCCCAGACCGATGAAGCCGGTCTTGGCTCTCTCTATTATTTCAATGGAGACATCGTCCCGCTCCAGACCCAGCTGGAACAGCGCAGCGGCGATGGCGTCCTCTTCGCTGCGGCCGGTTGTCTCAATATACTTAACCATCCGTCAGCCCTCCTTCTTCTCTTCGGAAACAGCAGCTGCTTCCTCTGCCCCTGCGGGCAGATCCGCATTCTTCGGGTCCTCTCCGGAACCCTCCTTCAGGGCCGGCACCGGCTCCTCCTCCTGCTTTCTGTTCCCTTTGGGCTCCTTGTTCTTCTTTCTGCTTCTGCTCTCCTCTTTCTCCTTCTCCCTGTCCTCCGCGGCCTTCTGCTTCTTGCGCTCCAGCTCGTCGGGGTCGGCGTAGGGCTGCACGCCGCCGTAGCGGTCAGGGATATAGGCGTGACCCCGGGCATAGGCGCGGATGCCCTCCCGGCTGTCCTCCCGGTTGACGCCCGCCATGGAGGGGTCGTCGTTCTTCTTTTTCTTCTTGCCCTTGTTCGCCTTCTCTTCCTCGATCCGGCGCTGCCGCTCGGCACGGGCTTTCTCCCTGCGGCGCTTCTCCTCTTCCTTCTCCTCCTGCTCCCGCTGTTCGGCGGCGATGCGGGCCTTCTCATAGTCCTTCTTCAGCATCTTGCTGGCGATGACCTCCTGGACCATGCTGACGATGTACTGGGCAATCCAGTACACGCACAGGGCCGCAGGGAAGCTGAAGCCGATCCACAGGGACATGAGGGGCATCAGGATCATCATCATCTTGTTCGACGTGTCCGCCTGCTTGTTCTCCGGCTGGTTCGTCGTCATCTGGTTGGTAATGGTGGAGACCTTCATGGACAGCCAGGAGACGACTGCGGAGAGAACGGCCAGCAGGAACAGTCCGATGCCGTTCCAGGACAGGTCCTTCCAGACCTGCCAGTTGGGGATGCTGTTCAGGTTCAGGCCCAGGAAGTTGAAGTTGACGACAAACAGCTTGGACCCGGCGTCGCCCAGGGCGCTGGCCAGGGTCGACAGGTTCTCCGGGGTAATCAGGGAGATCAGATAGATCTGGTTGAAACCGCTGTTCTGGTACACGGATGCGATCTCCCCGTCCGCAACCCGCTGCACCAGCTTCTCCATGGCGGCGGCGGTGACCCATCTGTTTTCCACAGCCACATGCTGCCAGTCCACCTGGGCTGCGATGACCTGGATCTGCTCCACGGTCAGGTCCATGAAGTAGGTGATGGGCTGGCGCACGATTCCGTACAGAGCGATGAGCACAATCATGGGGATCAGGGACCACAGGCAGCCGCCCATGGGGTTGACCTTCTCCCGCTCGTAGAGCTTCTGAACCTCCAGGTTGTACCGCTCCTTGTCCTTGCCGTACTGCTTCTGCAGTCTGTTCAGCTTGTCGGACAGAGCTGCGGTCTGAATCATGCTCTTCTTGCTCTTCAGGGTGACGGGGAACAGAATGGTCTTGATCACGACCGCGAAGAGGATCAGTGCGATTCCGTAGTTGTCAAACAGGTTGTAGAAAAAGAGCAGCAGGAGGGCAAACGGTTTGAGGATAATACCCACAAAATTACCTCCACACTAATTCATCAGGTACCGGCGGGGTCCTCAGGGCACGGGGTCGTACTCGATGGACTTCTGCCGGTGGAACGGCTGGCACTTCAGCACCCGCCGGAGGGCCAGCAGCCCCCCTTTCCATGCGCCGTACTTCTCCACCGCCTCCAGGGCGTACTCGGAACAGGTGGGTATGAAGCGGCAGCACGGGGGGCGGAGGGGGGATATGTATTTGCGGTAGAACTGAATCAGCCAGAGCAGGACCTGTTTCACTGCCCCTCCACCTTCTTTTCGTTCAAAGCGCCCAGCCTGCGCATCAGGGTCAGAAAGCTGCCCTCCAGCTCGCTGTAGCTGGCATAGACAGCCCGGGTCCGGGCCACCACCACCAGGTCCAGACCGGTGCGGAACTTCTCCTCGTTGGTCCGGTAGATCTCCCGGATGCGGCGGCGGACCCGGTTGCGCCGGACGGCGCAGCCCAGCCGGACGCCGGCGGTGATCCCCAGGCGGTTGATGTTCCGGCCTGTCCTGCGGATGTAGACGGCCAGGCAGGGGGATACTGCGCTCTTCCCTTTGCTGTACAGGCGGCGGAACTCGTGGTTCTGCCTGAGAGATACTGTATATTTCATGGTCTCTCCCTCCCGGCTGCTCCGGTCCGGCGCTTTTCTGCCCCATATGCACACATGGGGCGAGGGAGAGACTCCCACGCCCCAGACGCTTGAACGCAGTTCCGGCGGTGTGTCCTGCGGGCGCGGCGCCTGATCAGAGGGTCAGACGCGCGCGGCCCTTGGCGCGGCGGCGGGCCAGCACCTTGCGGCCGTTCCTTGTTGCCATGCGCTTGCGGAAGCCGTGCTCCTTGGAGCGCTGGCGCTTCTTGGGCTGGTAAGTACGAACCATGAGGACACCTCCTTGTCAGAATAAAACCGGCTCTCCCGGTCCAGCAACAGCCGTGAAAGGCTGCGGTCTGCACTTTTTTCGGCCCTGAGGGCCCTGTTTTTTCCAAAAAGGGGCGAAAAACACCCCCTGAAAAACGCATGGAGTATTATAGACGAGCACTCGCGGAGGTGTCAACATATTTTCCGGGGCACCTTCAAAAAAATCGGTCTTTTCTGCCGTTCCTGCACACCTTCCGGGGATGTCCGCCAGGGACGGAACATCCGGGGGAGGACCTGCCTGCAGTGCAGTGCGGAACTCCGGCACCCCGTGTATACATCTAAAAAAAGAAATTGCTTGCTTTCAGAGTGTTTTTTTGGTATAATAGCTCGGATTGCTGTGCAGGCTGCGGGACTTCTTCCTCTGCGGCAGAAGGCGCTGCCGGCCTTAAGGAGGGAATCTGGATCCATGAACCCCGCTGCCGAGGTCTGGGAAAAAGTTGTTGACCTGCTGCGCCAGGATCTGACCGCCACCACCATCAAAACCTGGTTTGACGATGTTACGGCGGTCCGGCTGGACCCGGACCGCCTGGTCCTGTCCACCCCCAGCACGCTCAAGCGGGACATGATCACCACCCGCTACGCAGACTATGTAAAGAAGGCCCTCAGGGAGCTGTTCTCCGCGGATATCGAGCTGACCGTGCTCACGGACGAGGAACTGGAGGCCCAGACAAAGAAGACCGCAAAGTCCGGCTTCCTGCCGGGCACGGAGGAGTACACCTTCGACCGCTTTGTGGTGGGCAGTTCCAACAAGTTCGCCCATGCGGCGGCCAGGGCCGTGGCGGACAGCCCCGGGACCAGCTACAACCCCCTCTTCATCTACGGAGACTCCGGTCTGGGCAAGACCCACCTGCTGTACGCCATCGCCCACGCGGTCCACGACAGCCATCCGGACTTCAAGATTGTGTACATCAAGGGGGACACCTTTACAAACGAGCTCATCTCCGCCATCCGGGAAGGCCGGAATACGGAGTTCCGGGCCAAGTACCGGGGGGCCGACATCTTCCTCATGGACGACGTCCAGTTCATCGCCGGCCGGGACTCCACCCAGGAGGAGATGTTCCACACCTTCAACACCCTCTACGAGCTGAAGAAGCAGATCGTCTTCACGGCGGACCGGCCGCCCCAGGAGATGCTCCGTCTGGACGACCGGCTCAAGACCCGCTTCACCTGGGGCCTGCCGGCCAAGATCGATCCCCCCGACTACGAGACCCGGGTGGCCATCATCAAGAACAAGACCATCCGCATGGGGCTGGACCTGCCGGACTTTCTGCTGCAGCTCATCGCCGAGAACATCACCGCCAACGTGCGGCAGATCGAGGGCACCGTCAACAAGATCATGGCCTATCAGGACCTGATGGGGGCCCACCTGGACAAGGACACCGTGATCCGGGCCATGAAGGACATGTTCAAGGACCGCTCGGACATCGTCCCCACGGCGGACGTGATCATCGACGAGGTCTGCAAGTTCTACAGCCTGGACCCCCAGACCCTGCGGGGCCAGGGGCGGGGCAAGGTCATCTCCCAGGCCCGCCAGATGGCCATGTACCTCACCCGGCGCATGACCAACCTCTCCCTCACGGAGATCGGGAAGGAGTTCGGCGGCCGGGACCACACCACTGCCATGCACGCCATCGACCGCATCGAGGATCTGATCAAGCGGGACCCGGAGAAGGCGGAGATCATAAAGGACATCACCGCCAACATCAACGCCCGCTACGAGTGACCCGGGACCGGTTTTCCACAGGCGGATGTGGACAGTGGACAACTTTCTGTGGACAAATGGGGGTCCCCCGGCCGCCTGTGGACGGGCGGCGGTTTTTCTCCACAGGCCCTGTGCAGAGATTTTCTTAGTGCCCCAAGGGATTGCCCGGTTTATCCACAAAAAATCCGCCTATTACTGTTACTTCTACGTATATCCATTCTTTCCCCATGGGGGGAGAGGACGAGGAGGAAAGACCATGAAATTTTCCTGTGAAAAATCACTGCTCTCGCAGGCAGTGAGCGTCACCTCCCGGGCTGTGGCCCCCAGAAGCGCCATAGCAGCCATGGAGGGAATTCTCATAGAGGCCGGACAGGGACTGCGCCTGACCGGCTACAATCTGGAGACGGGCATCCAGGCCAATGTTCCGGCGGAGATCTCGGAGTCCGGGTCCCTGGTGCTGTCCGCCCGCCTCTTCGGGGACATCGTCCGCAGTCTCCCCGACGACATCGTGGTCTTCCGGTCCGAGGGCTACACGGTCAACGTCAAATGCGGACTGAGCGAATTCAACATTCTGGGCACAGATCCCCAGGAGTTTCCCGAGCTGCCCGCCGTGGAGCACCAGAACTCCATCATTTTAAGCCAGAACGCCCTGAAGGACATGATCGGCCGCACCCTGTTTGCAGTCAGCACCAGCGAGAACCGGCCCATCCACACCGGCTCCCTCTTCGAGGTGGAGGGCAAAGACCTGACTGTGGTCTCCGTGGACGGCTACCGCCTGGCCCTGCGCAGGGAGACCCTGGTGGAGAAGCAGGGGAGCGAAAACTTCTCCTTCGTGGTGCCCGGCAAGGCCCTGTCGGAGGTGGAGAAGATCTGCTCCGGCGACGGGGACGTGTCCGTCACCCAGGGGGCCCACCACGTGATGTTCCGCACCGGGGACACGGTCCTGGTGTGCCGCCGGCTGGAGGGGGAGTTCCTGGCCTACCGGAACGCCATCCCCCGCAGCAACCCCATCCGCATTCAGGTCTCCGCCCGCAATCTGATCTCCTGCATCGAGCGGGTGTCCCTCATTATCAGCGACACCGCGAAGAGCCCTCTGCGCTGCGTGTTCAAGGACGGCATGCTGTACATGAGCGCCAAGACAGGCATCGGGGATGCGGCCGACCAGTGCGTGGTGCTGGGGGACGGAGGCGGTCTGGAGATCGGCTTCAACCACAGGTATCTCCTGGACGCCGTCCGGGCGGCGCCGGCAGACAACCTGCGCCTGGAGCTCAGCTCCGGGGTGGCCCCCTGCGTCATCAAGCCCGCGGAGGGGCTGGACACCTTCACCTACATGGTGCTGCCTGTCCGCCTGAAGGCCAGATAGGAGCTTCTTCATGGAGAGCTATCCCATCAGAATCAGGACGGAGTTCATCCGGCTGCAGGACCTGATGAAGTTTGCCGGAGCCGTGGAGACCGGCGGGGACGCCAAGCGCATCATTGCCGAGGGCAGAGTGACTGTCAACGGCGAGGTGTGCACCATGCGGGGAAAGAAGCTCCGCCCCGGGGACGCGGCCGCCATAGACGGCGAGACGGAACTGGTGGTCACATGATCATCCGCTCGCTCCACCTGGAGAACTTCCGGAACTACACCCTGCTGGATGCGGAGTTCGACCCCCGGGTCAACCTGATCTGCGGAGACAACGCCCAGGGGAAGACCAACCTCCTGGAGGCGGCGGCCTACCTCTCCTCAGCCCGCTCCCACCGCACCAGGTTCGACCGGGAGATGATCCGGATGGGGGCGGACAGCGCCCTGATCCGGGGCACGCTGACCAGCAGGGACCGGGATTTCGTCCTGGAGGCGAAGATGGGCCGGGGCCGGCCCCGGCAGCTGTACTCCAACGGCGTCCGGCTGAAGAGCGCCGGGGAGCTCTCCGGCATCCTCACCACCGTGCTCTTCTGCCCGGAGGATCTGGACCTCATCCGGGAGGGGGGCGCGGCCAGGCGCCGGTTTCTGGACACCGCCATCTGCCAGCTGCGGCCCCGCTACGCCCAGGCCCTGGCGGAGTACGGGCGGCTCTACGACCACAAGACCAGGATCCTCCGGGACTGGGAGGAGAACCCCTCCCTGCTGGACACCCTGGACGACTTCAGCCTGCGCATGGCGCAGTTCGGAGCGGTCATCATCCATTACCGGGCCCACTTCATCAAGCGGCTGCGGATCAATGCCCCCGCCATCCACCGGGACTTCTCCGGAGGCCGGGAGGAGCTGGATCTGCAGTATGAGACGGTCTCCACCGTGGACGACCCCCTGAAGCCGGTCCGGGAGATTCTGCAGGATCTGGTGGCCCACTTCGAGAGCCACCGGAAGGCGGAGGTGGAGTCCCGGCAGTGTCTGTCCGGACCCCACAAGGACGACATGGCCGTGACCCTCAACGGACTCCCCGCCCGCACCTACGGCTCCCAGGGTCAGACCCGCACGGCGGCCCTCTCCCTGAAGCTGGCGCAGCGGGAGATCTTCCAGGAGGAGACGGAGGAGTGGCCGGTGCTGCTGCTGGACGACGTGCTCTCCGAGCTGGACCCCAGGCGCCAGGCCTTTGTCCTCAACCGCATCCGGGGCGGCCAGGTGTTCATCACCTGCTGCGAGGAGGAGAAGCTGGAGGGGATGGAGGGGGGACGGGCCTTCCGCGTCCGCAGCGGCGAACTGGTCTGAACCGGACAGGAGGCGCCCGTGTATCTGCATCTCGGTCAGTCGGAGACGGTCCGCACAGGGGAGATTCTGGGAATCTTCGACCTGGACAACGCCAGCTGGGCCATCCGTACAAGGGAATTTCTGGAGCAGGCGGAGAAGGAGGGCAGAGTGACTGCCATCGGCCGGGATCTCCCCCGCTCCATGGTGCTCACCGGACCGCGGGGAGGTCCGGTGCACGTATGGCTCTCCCCGCTCTCCGCCGGCGTGCTCAGCAGCCGGGCGGAGAGAAACGCCATCCAGTAGCCGGCATCCGGCCGCCGGAGCGATGAGGAGGAAAAGCATGGAACCCATCAACTATCAGTGGGAGGACCGCAAGCGCCATCTGGGTCTGCCCCTGTCCTTTACAAAGTACCGTCTCAGCGACGACCGTCTGTTCTGCGAGACCGGTCTGCTCAATGTTCGGGCGGATGAGGTCCTGCTCTACCGCATCCGGGATCTGCAGGTGAACATCTCCCTGGGGCAGCGCATCTTCGGCGTGGGCACTGTCACGGTGATTTCCTCCGACCAGAGCATGCCCCACCTGGACCTCCAGAACGTGAAGCACCCCCGGGAGGTCAAGGAGATCATCCACCGCAGCGTGGAGGCCGCCAAGGAGAAGCGCCGGATGCGCACCATGGAGGTCATGAGCGCCGGTGAGACCTCCGGGGATACGGAGGACATGGACGACGACGACCTGGATGACTGAGGTCTCCGCCCCCGGGGGCGGGACAGATTCGGAGGCAAGCAATGTCAGAAGAACTGGAGCAGAGCAGGCTTGAGGTAGACCACGAGTACGGCGCCTCTGAGATCCAGGTCCTGGAGGGTCTGGAGGCTGTCCGGAAACGGCCCGGCATGTACATCGGGTCCACGTCTGAATCCGGCCTGCACCATCTGGTCTATGAGATAGTGGACAACTCCATCGACGAGGCCCTGGCCGGCAAGTGCACGGACATCACCGTCACCATCAACAAGGACGGCACGGTGACCGTGACGGACAACGGCAGGGGCATCCCGGTGGACATCCAGCCCCAGACCCAGCGGCCCGCCCTGGAGGTGGTGTTTACCGTGCTCCACGCCGGCGGCAAGTTCGGCGGCGGCGGCTACAAGGTGTCCGGCGGACTTCACGGCGTGGGCGCCTCCGTGGTCAACGCCCTGTCCGAGTGGCTGGAGGTGCAGGTCCACAAGAACGGGCTGATCTACGAGATGCGCTTCTCCCGGGGCAAGATCACCCAGGAGATGAAGACGGTGGGGCGGACGGACCACACGGGAACCACCGTCACCTTCAAGCCGGACCCCGAGATGTTCGAGACGGTGGAGTTCAGCTATGACACCCTCCACACCCGCATGCGGGAGGAGGCCTTCCTCAACGCCGGTCTGCGGATCCAGACGGTGGACCTGCGTCCCGGTCAGGAGCAGGAAGACGACATGTGCTACGAGGGCGGCATCCGGGAGTTTGTCAGCTACATCAACCGCCACAAGGAGCCCCTCCACAGGGACGTGATCTACATGGCCGGCTCGAAGGACGACGCCATGGTGGAGGTGGCCATGCAGTACAACGACGGGTACAGCGAGGTCATGGTCTCCTTTGCCAACAACGTCCACACCCCGGAGGGCGGCATGCACGAGGAGGGGTTCCGGCGGGCCCTCACCAATGTGCTCAACGCCTACGGCCGGAAGACGAAGATCCTGAAGGACGAGGAGAAGGTCTCCGGCGACGACTGCCGGGAGGGTCTCAGCGTTGTCATTTCCGTCAAGCTGACCGAGGCCCAGTTCGAGGGCCAGACCAAGGCCAAGCTGGGGAACTCGGAGATCCGCACCCTGGTGAATGCAGTGGTCTCCGACAGGCTGGAGACATACCTGGAGGAGAACCCGGCCGTGGGGAAGGCGATCCTGGAGAAGGCCATCACCGCCTCCCGGGCCAGGGAGGCCGCCCGCAGGGCGCGGGAGTCCGTGCGCAGGAAGAACGGGCTGGAGGGCAGCTCCATGCCGGACAAGCTGCAGGACTGCAACGAGCGGGACCCCTCCCTGTGCGAGATCTACATCGTGGAGGGGGACTCCGCAGCCGGCTCCGCCATTCAGGGCCGGGACTCCCGCTTCCAGGCCATCCTCCCCATGTGGGGCAAGATGCTCAACGTGGAGAAGGCCAGGGCGGACAAGATCTACGGCAACGACAAGCTCTATCCCCTGGTTCTGGGTCTCGGCACCGGCATCGGTCCGGAGTTCAATCTGGACAGGCTGCGCTACCACAAGATCATCATCATGGCGGATGCCGATGTGGACGGGGCCCATATCCGGACCCTGCTGCTCACCTTCTTCTTCCGCTACATGAGGCCCCTGATCGAGCGGGGCTATGTCTATTCCGCCGTGCCCCCGCTGTTCAAGCTGACCCGGGGCAGGACGGTGCGGGTGGCCTACTCCGAAGCGGAGCGGGACAGGATCAGCGCCGAGCTGCACGGCGGGAACCCCAATGCCAAGGTGGACATCAACCGCTTCAAGGGCCTCGGGGAGATGGACCCCCACGAGCTGTGGGACACCACCATGGATCCGGAGAAGCGGACCCTGCGCCGCATCACCCTGGACGACGCAGTGGCTGCGGACCAGATCTTCACCATCCTCATGGGCGAGGAAGTGGAGCCCCGCAAGGCGTGGATTGAGCGCAACGCGAAATACGCAGTCAATCTGGACTACTGATTTCTTTCCTGAGGTGAGACAAATGCATCTGATCGCTGCCATGACTGCCGCTGCCGGTCTGATAAACATCGCGGACTACCACTGCAGCGGCAGGTCCCTGGATCTGGTGAGCGGCATCGCAAACATGCTTCTCAGCGCAGTGCTGCTCACGGAGGACCTGCTGGACAGGAAGATTGCCAGGGCGGAGGCGGAATCTGCGGATTTCGCTGACTGATATTCCCGGCCAGGAGGTTTTATATGGCACACAACAGAGACTACAAACCGGAGGACATCGCCTTTCCCAATCAGGTCATCACCGAGTCCAACCTGGTCAGGGAGATGGAGGACAGCTACCGGGAGTATGCCCTCAGCGTCATTGTGGGCCGGGCCCTGCCGGATGTGCGGGACGGCCTGAAGCCCGTGCACCGGCGCATCCTGTATTCCATGTACGAGACCGGGCTGACGGCCGACAAGCCTTTCAAGAAATCCGCCACCTGCGTGGGCGACGTGCTGGGCAAGTACCACCCCCACGGCGACGCCAGCGTGTACGACGCCATGGTGCGCATGGCGCAGAACTTCTCGCTGCGCTACTGCCTGGTGGAGGGCCACGGCAACTTCGGCGACGTGGACGGCAACCCCCCTGCGGCCTACCGGTACACCGAGGCCCGTCTGTCGAAGATCGCAGCCGAGATGCTGCGGGACATCGACAGGGATACGGTTGACTGGCTCCCCAACTACGACGAGTCCCTGAAGGAGCCCAAGGTGCTCCCCTCCCGCTTCCCCAACCTGCTGGTGAACGGGTCCAGCGGCATCGCTGTGGGCATGGCCACCAACATCCCTCCCCACAACCTGGCGGAGGTCATCAGCGCCGCCGTCTGCGTGCTGGACAACCCGGAGGCGACGCTGGACGACCTGATGGAGCATATAAAGGGTCCTGACTTCCCCACCCGGGGCATCATCATGGGCCGGGCCGGCATCCGGGCCGCCTATGCCACAGGCAGAGGCAAGATTACGGTGCGGGCCCGCACGGAGTTTGAGCAGTTCAGCAG
Source organism: uncultured Oscillospiraceae bacterium (assembly GCA_964471855.1). Classification (GTDB taxonomy): domain Bacteria; phylum Bacillota; class Clostridia; order Oscillospirales; family Oscillospiraceae; genus Lawsonibacter. Next base: position 26,520 of record CAYYHY010000005.1, read on the forward strand.
GGACCGGGTCCGGATCATCGTGACGGAGCTCCCCTACCAGGTGAACAAGAAGCAGCTCATCCGCAGCATCTCCGACCAGGTGAAGGACAAGCGGCTGGAGGGCATCTCCGGACTCCGGGACGAGACGGACCGGAACGGCATGCGGATCGTCATTGAGCTGAAGAAGGACGCCAACCCCCAGGTGGTGCTGAACCGGCTGTTTGCACAGACGGCCCTGCAGTCCAACATCTCCGTCATCCTCCTGGCCCTGGTGGACGACCAGAAGCAGCCCAGGATCCTCTCCCTGCGCCACATCCTGGACGAGTACATCGCCTTCCAGGAGGAGGTGCTCATCCGCAGGACCCGGTTCGACCTGAGGAAGGCGCAGGAGCGGGCCCACCTGCTGGAGGGGCTGCTCACCGCCCAGAACAACATCGACGAGGTCATCCGCATCATCCGCACCAGCTACGACGAGGCCAGGCAGCGCCTGATGGACCGCTTCAGCCTGGACGAAGTTCAGGCCCAGGCCATCTGCGACATGCGCCTGATCGCCCTCCAGGGTCTCAACCGGGAGAAGCTGGAGGCGGAGTACAAAGACCTGGAGGGGAAGATTGACTACTACAGCCAGATCCTGGACAGCCGGGAGATGCTCCGGGGCGTCCTGAAGTCGGAACTCCTGGAGATCCGCGACAAGTTCGGAGACGAGCGGCTGACCGAGATCCAGGACGTGGAGAACGAGATCGACATCGAGGATCTGATCGCCGAGGAGGAGTGCGTCTTCACCCTTACCCACGCGGGTTACATCAAGCGGACCCCGGTGAGCGAATACAGCGGCCAGTCCCGGGGCGGCATGGGCAAGAAGGGCGTCACCACCCGGGAGGAGGACTGGGTTACCGACGTGTTCACCTCCTCCACCCACGACTATGTCCTGTTCTTTACGGACAGGGGCAAGGTCTACCGGAAGAAGGGCTATGAGATCCCCCAGGCCGGCAAGACGGCCAGGGGCACCAACATTGTCAATATTCTGCAGGTGGAGCAGGGGGAGCGGGTCCAGACCATGATCCACACCTCCTCCATCGAGGATGACGGGCGCTGCCTGTTCCTGGCTACCCGCAGGGGGAAGGTGAAGCGGATTGCCGCATCCGGGCTGAAGAATCTGCGGGCCGCAGGGCTCCGGGTCATCATCCTGGACGAGGGCGACGAGCTGATCTCAGTCCGGGAGACGGACGGAAAGCAGATGATCCTGCTGGCCACCCGCGACGGCTGCGCCTGCTGCTTCAGCGAGAGCGAGGTCCGCATCATGGGCCGGGCTGCAGCCGGGGTCAGGGGCATCAGCCTCCGGGACGGGGACGAAGTTGTAGGAGCGGCCCGGGTCCAGGAGGGCAGCACCATCCTGACCGTGACAGAGCGGGGCTACGGCAAGCGCTCTCCGGCCGGGGACTACCGGGTTACCCGCCGGGGCGGATACGGCGTGAAGACATACAGAATCACGCCCAAGACCGGCGCCGTCATCGGCGTCAAGGCTGTGGACGGGGATGAGGACCTGCTGATCGTGACCCAGTCCGGCATCCTGATCCGCACTGCGGTGCAGAATGTAAAGCTCACCGGCCGCAACGCCCAGGGCGTCATCCTCATGCGCATGAAGGAGGAGGGCGACCGGGTGATCTCCATCGCCCTCACAGTCCATGAGGAGCAGGAGAACGAGCCGAAGGATCTTCCCTCCGGGGAGGACAGCGAATCCGGCGGGGATGCGCAGCAGCCGGAGGAGGAGGCCGCCGGGGACGGGGAAGAGAACAGCTGACCCCGGTCTTCCCCGTGATCCGTGCAGAGCAGTGAGCATGCAGAGGAGGTTTTCACCATGGCGCAGATCCCTTCGGAAGAACGGCCTGACAGACCCTCCTGGCTGCCGGCCGCAGCAGGTGCAGTTCTGCTGATCCTGGGAGTGTTTACCCTTCCCTTCGGTATTTTCCTGATTCTGCCCGGCATCCTCCTCACCGTGCTGGGTGCAGGAATCAGGATGAAGCAGAAACGCAGGCAGAAGCTTCTGAGCACCACAAAACCGGCCATGCAGTCGTACTACGACCCGGACGCAGCCGCCAGGCAGACCGGGGCAGGTTCCCAGTCCTACTCCAGGCAGACATTCCAGAAAACGGCGGCATACCGCACGGATTCTCCGGACCATGAGCATATTGTGCCCCAGGGGAACCACACGCTGGACAGGGAACTGGAGCAGCTGGAAACCATGCGGAAGGCGGGGCTTCTGGACAGAGGCGAATACAGCCAGCGGAAGCGGGTTATCCTGGCCCGCTACGGACAGGCGTGAGAGGGGCCGGAAGTTGGACGGAAAAAGAAAGAAAGTGACCGTCTATACGGACGGCTCCTGCTCCGGCAACCCGGGACCGGGGGGCTGGGCGGCAGTCCTGCTCTTCGGTTCCTTCGAGAAGGTGCTGTCCGGGGGCGAGGAGAAGACGACGAACAACCGGATGGAGCTCATGGGCGTGCTCTCGGCACTGGAGTGCCTGAAGGAACCCTGTGAGGTGGACGTCTACACAGACAGCACCTATGTGGTGAACGCCATGGAGAAGGGATGGGCCAGAGGCTGGAAGGCCAGGGGATGGAAACGTTCCAACGGCCATCCCGCCCTCAATCCGGATCTGTGGGAGCGGCTGCTTCAGCTGTGTTCGTATCACCAGGTGACCTTCCACTGGGTGAAGGGTCACGCGCAGAATCCCTACAACCAGCGCTGCGACAGGCTGGCTGTGGAAGAGACATCGAAATTTCTGTCATGACAGAAGCACCCCTGGTCTTAAGGACCGGGGGTGCTTTCTTCATGCAGGTGAACGGCCGGCAGAGCAGCCGAAAAGTAACAAACCTGTAACAGAATGTTACAGATCCCTGTACCGGAACTGCCGGGACCCAGGGTCGCACCGCGGGGGGAGGGGGCAGCCCGGCAGCGGGGATGCGGTATCCCAGGAGAGCAGAAACATCACGGCAGCTGGCATAAAAGAAGGAATTTGCAGATATTTCCGGCTGGATTAAAACAATTTAAATGAATTGTAAAAGGCGGTCATCTGCTGCTTCCGGAGACCGGGGAACTGTCAGAAATGAACAGAACGGGTGCGAAAAAAGTTTCAAATCTGTAACATTTTGTTACCGGAGCCTATTGACTCAGGGGGCGGGGAGGAGTATCATGGCGTTGTTACCAATTTGTAATCTTTCTGTAGCTTTTGTAATCTTCCGTCCCCCTTCCGTCCATGCGGGGACAGCGCAGGAAGACAGACTGTGAGGCGATTTGCATGCAGAATCATCGCAGAGGCAGAAGGAAGATGTCGCTGGGCCGGCGGGCCGTGGTGACATTCGCCCGGGGTGTTGTGGGGACCGCTGAGTTCTTCGAGCGGCACCGCAACCTGATTCCCAGTGCTTTCCTCTGCCTCTCTACACTGCTCTCCATCTCCATCCTCTTCAATGCCATCTTTACCCCCAGCTTTGCCATCTCCGTGAACGGAACCCCCATGGCTGTGGTGGAGGACCGGGAAACGGTAGATGAGGCCATCGATGCAGCAGAGCAGGAGGGGGAGGATATCCTGGGGTACGGATTCCTGGATGACACGGTGGACTACGAGTTCAACGTCATCCGGAAGACGGAGATCACCGGCCAGGACAGGATTGACACCTACCTGGACAGCCGTCTGGAGGATCTCAATGAGAACATGCGCCAGACAGCGGTGTTCATCAATGATGAGCGGATCGGTGTGGTAAAGGATGAGGACGCTGTTTACGATGTTCTCTACGGCATCCGTGACCAGTATGTAAACGACAGCACCCTCTCCTGTGCCTACCAGGAGGATGTGGCCCTGGAGGATATCTACGCCGAGGGCGGACTGCTTACTGCCACCGAACTGAAGAATCTTCTGGAGACAGGCAGTACAGCCTCTCCGTACCGGGAGGTTCAGCAGGGCGAAACCCTGGGGGAGATCGCTGAGGCAGCGGGACTTGCCCAGGAGGAACTTCTGGCTCTCAATCCGGGCATTGCAGCGGATACAGTCCTCAAGGGCGGCGACCTTCTCGCCGTGCGGGAGTCAGAACCCCTTGTCCACGTTCTGACGGTGGAGCATCAGACCCGCACCGAAACGATCCCGGTTCCCGTGGAGACAAAGGAAGACTCCAGCATGTACAAGGGAACCAGCAAGATCGTCAGCGAGGGATCCGAGGGCGAGAAGCAGATTGAAGAGGAGGTCTCCTTTACCAACGGTGTGGAGACCGGCCGGACTGTGATGAAGGAGACTGTGACAAAAGAAGCAGTTCCCACAGTCAAGGCAGTCGGCACCAAGCCGAAGCCCACCACCGCCTCCACAGGCAGCTTCTCCTGGCCCGTCAGCGGACGCATCAGTTCCCGGTTCGGTTCCCGCTACATCTTCGGTTCCTACAGTTTCCACAAGGGCATCGACATCGTGTGCTCCTATGGAACGCCTGTCAAGGCTGCGGACGGAGGCGTGGTTGTCAGCGCAGGCTGGCTGGGCACCCTGGGCAACTGTGTTGTCATCCAGCATGACAATGGCATCAAGACATACTACGGACACAACTCCTCCCTGACCGTCTCCGCCGGACAGCGGGTGGCCAAGGGACAGACCGTGGCGCACGCCGGATCTACCGGCCGCTCCACCGGAGTCCACTGCCACTTCGGCGTGGTTGTGAACGGAAACTATGTGAATCCCCTGAACTACCTCAAGTGAGACATGCCCCGGCTGCATTTCCGGCAGCCGGGGTTTTCTCTGTCCCCGGAGCCGGCGGGCATTCTGCGGCGGTTCCGGACACCGGAAATCTTATTATTAGAAAAACTTATGAACAGTCCCTGAAACCGAAATTGCTCGAAACGGACCCTGCTGTTACAATAGATGCAGAAACAGGATGTCCGGCGGAGAACAGGGGGAGGCTGACGGATGAGGCGGAGACATCCGCATCCTGGACAGCAGCTTCGAATGTCAGGACCGGATGATGCAGAAAAACTGCATCCGGAGAAAAATCTGATGAATTTCAGCACAGTCAGATATTCTGACCAGCAGCAGTGTTCCGCTGCAGGAAGAATTCATCCAGACAGAAAACAGATCTGCATATTTTTCATCTGCATAAAAACCAGAACCGAAAATCACAGCAGACAGAAGCATGAATGCGGAAACACCGAGGATGTGCGAATCCTGTCAGGCTGGTCCGGACACGGCAGACGGCCTGAATCATCGAATCTGTGAATGAACCGGTCACAGGTCTGCAGACATGGGGTCTCCCCTGCCCCGGAAGAACACAGCATCGAACATGCAAAGGAGGCAGCAGCATGGGCATTTCCAGCAGTGCGCAGGCGTACCACGAGAAGATGTTCCCCGGCTACCGGTCCGACTTTCTTCGGACTGACCCGGAGTTCATCGAGCGGTTTGACAACTTCGCCTTCGACGAGGTTGTGAGTCAGGATGATCTGGACGGCAGAACCCGGTTCATGGCGATTCTCGCATCCCTGATGGGCTGTCAGGCCATTGACGAATTCCGGGCCATGCTCCCGGCAGCGCTGAATTTCGGCGTGACCCCGGTGGAAGCAAAGGAGATCGTCTATCAGGGTGCGGCGTACCTGGGGATCGGCCGGGCATACCCCTTCCTGAAGGCCGCAAACGAGGTGCTGGAGGCAGAGGGCATCCCTCTTCCCCTTCCCGGCCAGGCCACCACAACGGTTGAGAACCGGCGGGAAGCCGGAACGCAGGCCCAGGTGGACATCTTCGGAGAGAACATGCGGGACTTCTGGAAGTCCGGACCGGAGGAGAGCCGCCACATCAACCGCTGGCTGGCGGACAACTGCTTCGGCGACTGGTACACCCGTACAGGTCTGGATTACAGGCAGCGGGAGATGATCACCTTCTGCTTCCTGGCGGCCCAGGGGGGCTGCGAGCCTCAGCTGATCTCCCATGCGGCGGCGAACATGAGAATCGGCAACGACAGGGTCTTTCTGATCCATGTCATTTCCCAGTGCCTGCCCTACATCGGCTATCCAAGAAGCCTCAACGCCCTGCGGTGCGTCAATGAGGCTGCAGCACAGTCAAAACAAGGAGGACATGAAGAATGAGCAGAACATGGCTGATCACCGGAGTCTCCAGCGGCTTCGGCTACGAGATGACAAGACAGCTCCTGGAAAAGGGAGAGACGGTTGTGGGCACAGTCCGGAACACGGGCAAGGTGCAGCAGCTGCTGGACAGGTATCCGGAGACCTTCGACTGCCGGATCCTGGACGTGACGGATGTCCCCGCCGTCCAGAAGACGGTGGCAGATGCCTTCGGGGCCCACGGCCGCGTGGACGTGGTGATCTCCAACGCCGGCTACGGTCTGTTCGGCTGTGCGGAGGAGCTCTCCGATGAGGAGATCAACCGCATCATTGCCACCAACCTGACCGGCTCCATCCAGCTGATCAGGGCGGCGATTCCCTTCATGCGCAGGCAGGGGGGCGGACGGATCATCCAGATCTCCAGCTACGGCGGACAGGTGGCGTTTGCCGCCAACTCCCTGTACCACGCCACCAAGTTCGGCATTGAGGGCTTCTGCGAGTCCGTGGCCCAGGAGGTGGCTCAGTTCGGCATCGGCATGACCATTGTGGAGCCGGGGGGCGCCAGGACGGAGTTCCGCTACGGCAGCGCCAGGGTGGCGAACCTGATGCCCGAGTATGAGAGCTGCCACGGCTTCCTGAACATGCTGGACGCCTCCAAGGGTCTGGCCCCCGGGGATCCGGCAAAGATGGCGCAGCGGATCATCGAGAGCGTGGACCAGAACCCGGCCCCGCTGCGCATGGTCCTGGGCTCCCAGGCGCTGTCCGCAACCATCCAGCGGCTGAAGGAGCGCATCGCCGACTACGAGACCCAGACGGAGCTGGCGGCCTCGACGGACATCAAAGAGTGAGAGGCGGAACTTCCGCGCCTCCAGAGATGAGGAACCTCCCCGGGGCTGTGTCCCGGGGAGGTTTGCTGTGATGCACGCGGGGGCATCACCACTCCAGTTTCTCATTCAGCCAGTCCTTCAGATGGCTGACGGGAACCCGGACCTGTTCCATGGTGTCCCGGTCGCGGATGGTGACGCAGTCATCCGCCGGCTCCGTATCGGTGCCCACGGTCTGGAAGTCCACGGTGATGCAGTAGGGGGTGCCGATCTCGTCCTGGCGGCGGTAGCGTCTGCCGATGGAGCTGTTGTCGTCGTAGTCCACCATGAAGTCCTTTGACAGCATGGTGTAGATCTCCTGGGCCCTGCCGGAGAGCTTCTTGGAGAGGGGCAGAACGGCTGCCTTGAAGGGGGCCAGAACCGGGTGCAGGTGGAGGACAACGCGGACGTCATCCTTTCCCTTCCTGTCCTGGCCGATCACCTCTTCATCATAGGCATCCACCAGGAAGGCCAGAGTGACGCGGTCGGCGCCCAGGGAGGGCTCGATGACATAGGGGATGTAGTGCTCCCCGGTGTCCTGGTCGAAGTAGGTCTGGTCCCGCCCGGAGTGGTTCTGGTGGGCGTTCAGGTCGTAGCTGGTGCGGGAGGCGACGCCCCACAGTTCGCCCCAGCCGAAGGGGAAGACGAACTCGAAGTCGGTGGTGGCATTGGAGTAGTGGGACAGCTCCTCCGGCTCGTGGTCCCGGAGGCGCAGGAACTCGTCCCGCAGTCCCAGGCTCAGCAGCCACTCATGGCAGAACTTCTTCCAGTAGTCAAACCACTCCAGCTCGGTGCCGGGCTTGCAGAAGAACTCCAGTTCCATCTGCTCAAACTCCCGGGTGCGGAAGGTGAAGTTGCCAGGGGTGATCTCGTTGCGGAAGGACTTGCCGATCTGGCATATGCCGAAGGGAAGCTTGCGGCGGGTGGTGCGGAGCACGTTCTGGAAGTTGACGAAGATGCCCTGGGCTGTCTCGGGGCGGAGGTAGACGGCGTTCTGCTCATCCTCGGTGACGCCCTGGAAGGTCCGGAACATGAGGTTGAACTGGCGGATGTCAGTCCAGTCAAAGCTGCCGCAGGAAGGGCAGGAGATGTGATGCTCCATGATGAAGTCCTTCATCTCCGCCTGGGACAGAGCGTCTACGCTGTGACCCAGGTCATGGCCGTTTTCAATGCACCAGTCCTCAATCAGCTTGTCTGCGCGGAAGCGTTCATGGCACTGCCTGCAGTCCATCAGGGGATCAGAGAAGCCCCCCACATGGCCGCTGGCCACCCACACCTGGGGATTCATGAGGATGGCGGCGTCCAGACCCACATTATAGGGGTTCTCCTGCACGAACTTCTTCCACCAGGCCTTCTTGACGTTGTTCTTCAGTTCCACCCCCAGGGGGCCGTAGTCCCAGGTGTTGGCCAGACCGCCGTAGATCTCCGAGCCGGCGAAGATGAAGCCGCGGCCCTTGCAGAGATTGACGATGGTCTCCATTTTCTTGTCCAGGTTGTTCATTATTAAAGATGCTCCTTTTCCGCAGATTGCCCCTGGACGGGGCATGAACCGGATGCGGTCCGGAAACAGAAACGCCCCGGGACCCTCCGGGTCTCAGGGCGAACAAAGCATTGTCCGTGGTTCCACCTGAATTCGCAGTACAGGACTGCGCACTCTCTGTCCGTAACGGGGACGGCCGGCGGGGCATTTCCTCCCCGCGCTCCAGGGTGCCTTCTCCCGTGCCTTCGGAGGATTCTCACCTGCCATCCTCTCTCTGCAGCCCGGCCGCGGGGTACTGTTCCCTGTCAACGCTGTGCACCGGCATTCTAATCCCCTTTGCTGGACCTGTCAAGAAAAAATTTGGACAG
>CAYYHY010000006.1:0-33031 GCA_964471855.1 uncultured Oscillospiraceae bacterium
CGAGTGGCGGGATTTGAACCCACGGCCTCATGGTCCCGAACCATGCGCGCTACCATCTGCGCTACACCCGGCTGTCGACCCGTTCATTGTAATGACTCCCGCTGCCGATGTCAAGAGAAAACGAATCTTAATTTTCATCCTGCTTCAGGCTGGCGGGGCGGCGCTCCCCGGGACGGGAATCCTGCCTCCAGCGTCTGAATCTGCCCTGTTTCTGACAGCATTCGGCCCTGGAGGGGCGTCAGCCCGGGGGAAAAAGGGAAATGAGGGCTTGTCAGGGGGATTGTGCACTGCTAGAATAGGGCAGTGGTGAGAAGAGAAAGGCGGTGGAGCGGTTGAACCAGGCCCTGGAGCACATGCTTTCGAAGGTTCAGAAGCCGGCCAGATACACCGGCGGGGAGTACAACGAGGTGGTCAAGGACTGGCAGTCCGTCTCCACCCGCTACGCCCTCTGCTTTCCGGACACCTACGAGGTGGGCATGTCCAATCTTGGCTGCCGGATCCTCTACGGGGTCATGAATCAGAGGGAGGACATCTGGTGCGAGCGCTGCTTTGCCCCCTGGGGGGACATGGAGGCGGAGATGCGCAGGGAGGGCCTGCTCCTGTACGGTCTGGAGAGCGGCGACCCCATCGCGGACTTTGACATCATCGGCTTCTCCCTGGGCTACGAGATGTCCTATACAAACGTCCTCAACATGCTGGACCTGGCCGACCTGCCCCTGCACTCCGCCGACCGGCCGGACCTGACTCCCCTGGTGGTGGCGGGGGGCAGCTGCTGCTTCAACCCCGAGCCTCTGGCCCCCTTTGTGGACATGTTTGTCCTGGGGGAGGGGGAGGAGGTCACCCTGGAGTACATCGACCTGCACCAGCGGGCCCGGGAGGAGGGCTGGAGCAAGGAGGAGTTCCTCCGCAGGGCGGCCCGGATCCCCGGCATCTACGTCCCGGAATTCTACGAGCCTGTATACAGGGAGGACGGGACCCTGGCAGAGATGCGCATCCGGGAGGGCAGCGGCGCCCCGGAGGTGGTGCGCAAGCGGATCGTGGAGGACCTGGACAGTGCCTTCTTCCCGGTGAAGACCATTGTGCCCTCCACGGAGATCATCCACGACCGGGTGATGCTGGAGCTGTTCCGGGGCTGCATCCGGGGGTGCCGCTTCTGCCAGGCCGGCTACATCTACCGGCCGGTCCGCTGCCGGAGCCGGGAGCTGCTGGAGCAGTACGGCATGGAGGCCTGCCTGAATTCCGGCTACCGGGAGATAACCCTCTCCAGTCTCTCCTCCACGGACTACCCCGAACTGGTGGAGCTGTGCGACGGACTCATGGAGTTCTGCCAGCCCCGGAACATCGGTCTGTCTCTGCCCTCCCTGCGGGCGGACAGCTTCTCCATGGACCTGGTGCAGCGTCTGCAGAAGCTGCGGAAGGGCGGACTGACCTTTGCGCCGGAGGCGGGAACCCAGCGCCTCCGGGATGCCATTAACAAGAACGTGCAGGAGGAGGACCTGCTCCAGACCGTGCGCACCGCCTTCTCTGCGGGCTGGAACGGGGTGAAGCTCTACTTCATGCTGGGTCTCCCCACGGAGACGGACGAGGACGTGCTGGGCATTGCCGACCTGACCCGGAAGGTGTACCGGGTGTGGAAGGAGAGCACCCCGAACCGGAGCCGGGGGGTCAGGATCACTGTCTCCACCGCCTGCTTTGTGCCCAAGCCCCACACGGCCTTCCAGTGGGAGGCCCAGGCGGCCATGGAGGAGTACCAGCGGCGGGTCAACCTGCTGCGGGACGCCTTCCACAGCCAGCGGCATGTCATCTACAACTGGCACGACCCGCAGACCAGCTTCCTGGAGGCCGTCTTCTCCCGGGGGGACCGGCGGCTGGGGGCAGTGCTGGAGGAGGCCTGGAGGCACGGGGCCAGATTCGACGCCTGGAGCGAGTACTTTGACTTCCAGCGCTGGATGGACGCCTTCCAGGCCTGCGGGCTGGACCCCGCCTTCTATGCAAACCGGGTCCGGGACAGGGACGAGGTGTTCCCCTGGTGCCGGATCGAGTCCCCCGCCGGGACAGATTTCCTGTGGAGGGAGCGGGAGAAGTGCATGCGGGCGGAGACGACCCCCGACTGCCGCACCCAGTGCTCCGGCTGCGGTGCAAACCGCCTGCTCTGCGGAGGTGTGTGCCATGTCTGACCGTCTGCTGTTTTCCAAAACCGGCCGGGCCAGATATATCTCCCACCTGGACCTGATGCACACATTCCAGCGGGCCTTTTTCCGGGCCGGCATCACCATCCGGCACACGGGCGGCTTCAGCCCCCACCCCTTTGTCTCCATCGCCCTGCCCCTCTCCGTGGGCTACTCCAGCCAGTGCGAGATTCTGGAATTTGAGCTGGCCGGAGGCGCGGAGCGGGAGGAGGTGCCGGAGCGGCTGACTGCCGTGATGCCCGAGGGGATCACCGTCACCGCCTGCTACCCCGCAGAGCGGAAGCTGAAGGAGCTGCGCTGGATCAACTATATCATGAACCTGGAGTACACGGACGGACGGCCCCTGGAGAGCGAGGCTGCCATGGAGGAGCTGCTGAGCCGGGAGAGCCTGGTCATCCGCAAGAAGTCAAACAAGGCGAAGGAGGGGTACACGGTGACGGACCTCATCCCTCTGATCCGCAGCTGGAACCTGGAGTGCCAGAGCGACTCCATGACTCTGGACGCGGTGCTCTCCGCCCAGAACCCGGGGCTGAACCCGGAGTACATCCGGGCGGCCTTCTGTGATGCATACCCCGGATTTGCCCCCGATTTTGTCACGTTCCACCGCCGTGAAGTGCTGGACGCCTCCGGCTGTGTGTTCCGGTGACCTGCAGGAAAGGAAGATTGTTCATGGACAAGCCCACCGTTCACTCCGTGACCTGGACCGTCACCGACGACATGACGGCCAAGCGGATCGGCTCCGCCGGCGCGAAGATCCTCTCCACCCCCAACATGCTGGCCCTCATGGAGGCCAGCGCCCTGGAACTGGCCCAGATGTATCTGGACGAGGGCATGACCACCGTGGGCGTGGAGGCCCACGTGAAGCACCTGGCTTCCACACCGGTGGGGATGAAGGTGACCGCCACCGCCACCCTGCGCTCCATTGAGCGCCGCAAGATGTGGTTCGACATCGAGGTGCACGACGAGAAGGGCAAGTGCGGGGAGGGCTCCCACCTGCGCATCATGGTTCCCAACCGGGACCGGAGCGAAAGCAATTGAAAAACAGCCCCGCAGGGTTGCCGCCCCGGCAGGCGGGTGGTATAATCCAGGAAGCAGATCACCTGACAGAAGGGAACGATATTCATGTCCGGACATTCCAAGTGGCATAACATACAGAAAACCAAGGGCGCTGCGGACGCCAAGCGGTCCCAGATCTTCACCAAGATCGCCCGTGAGATGATAGTGGCTGTAAAGCAGGGCGGCAGCGGCGACCCCGCCAACAACTCCCGCCTGGCTGCCGTGGTGGCCAAGGCCAAGGCAGCCAACATGCCCAACGAGAACATCAAGCGCACCATCGACAAGGCCCTGGGCGCCGGCAACACCGACAGCTTCGAGAACGTGGTCTACGAGGGCTACGGTCCCAGCGGAGTGGCCGTGATCGTGGAGGCCCTGACGGACAACCGCCAGCGCACCGCCCCGGAGGTCCGGCACCTGCTGGACAAGTACGGCAAGGGTCTGGGTCCCACCGGCTGCGTCTCCTGGTCCTTTGACCAGAAGGGCGTCATTGTCATGGACGCCGAGGACCTGGATGAGGACACCGTCATGATGGCCGCCCTGGAGGCCGGCGCGGACGACATGCAGGCGGACGACGACGTGTACGCCATCTACACCACCCCCGACGCCTTTACGGAGGTGGCCGCCGCCCTGGAGCGGGAGGGCTATGTCTTCCTGGAGGCCGGGGTGGAGATGATCCCCCAGACCTATGTGAAGCTCACCAGCGAAGAGGACATCCGCAACATGACCAAGCTCATCGAGCTGCTGGAGGACAACGACGACGTGCAGAACGTCTACCACAACTGGCTGCAGGAGTAAGATCATCTTCCCGTTCAGGCCGGAGGGGCATTCCCTCCGGTCTGTTTCTGTGTGCGCCCGGCGAGCGCACAGACCGGAATGCGGCCGGAGCCGCCCCGGGGGCGCGGGGAGGCATGACCGAAATCTGTATTGAAATGCCGGCAGAAAGCGCATATACTGAAACGTACGAAAGCCGTTAAGGAGGCCATGCGGGTGGCAAGCGAGAAACTGGTGCTGGATGTCCTGACCATGCAGGACCTGTTCGGCGTGGCGGACAGCAATCTGAAGCTGCTGGAAAAGCTTCTGGATGTTCAGATCGTAACCCGGGACGGGGCCGTGGAGGTCACCGGAGAGGACGGGGAGAAGGCGGACCTGGCGGTCCGGACCCTGTCCATGCTGGACCGGATCCGCGCCGCGGGGGAGAAGATCGACGAGATGACCGTGGTCCGGGCCATGGACGCCGTGCGCAGCGGACAGGAGGAGGCGGCTGTCGCCGCCATGAAGGGCGTGGTGGCCTACACCTACAGCGGGGCGCCGGTGAAGTGCCGCACTGTGGGGCAGAAGAGCTATGTGAAGGCCATTGAAAACAGCACGGTCACCATCGCCATCGGCCCCGCGGGCACGGGGAAGACCTATCTGGCAGTTGCGGAAGCGGTGCGGGCCCTGAAGGAGAAGAAGGTCTCCAAGATCGTCATGTGCCGGCCGGCGGTGGAGGCGGGGGAGAAGCTGGGCTTTCTGCCCGGGGATCTGCAGAACAAGGTGGACCCCTATCTCCGGCCCCTCTACGACGCCCTGGACGAGATGCTGGGTCCCGAGACGGTGCAGGCCTACATGGAGAAGCGGATCATCGAGATCGCACCCCTGGCCTACATGCGGGGCCGCACCCTGAAGTCCATGTTTCTCCTGTGCGACGAGTGCCAGAACATGTCCATTGCCCAGCACCTGATGATCCTCACCCGCCTGGGGGAGGGATCCAGGATGGTGCTGACGGGGGACATCACCCAGATCGACCTGCCGGACAAAGAGGACTCCGGCCTGGAGAAGTGCGCGGAGATCCTCAGCGGCATCGAGGACATCAGCGTCATCCGCCTCACCGGCTCCGACGTGGTGCGGCACAAGCTGGTGGGGAAGATCATCGAGGCCTTTGAGAAGAACAGGGCGGCCGTTTCCGGTCAGACCCAGAAGCCCAGACCCCAGCAGAACCAGAAGCAGCCGGCCTGGACCGGAAAGAAGCGGTGAGCCCCGTGAGACGCCGTCCGGCATCCGGGGCCGGGAACCGGAGGGAGGAGAGCAGAGCATGAATCAGGATACGCCCCGCTACATCGGCTACATCTGCCCCTCCTGCCGTCAGTCTGTGATTATCAAACGGAGCCTCTTCGGTCTGGCCGCCGCCCCCGGCCGCTTCCGCTGCCCCTGCGGGAAGTCGGAGCTGCTGGTGGACTTCCAGCCCCGCCAGGTGCAGCTCTCCGTCCCCTGCCTCTACTGCGGCAGGAACCACGCCGTCTCCTGCCCCACCATGGACTTCATCTCGAAGAAGGGGCTGGCCTTCACCTGCGCCGGCTCCGGGATGACCTGCTGCGCCGTGGGGGAGGAGGCCCCTGTCCGCAGGGCGGTGCGCGCCATGGAGGAGTCCGCAGACAAGCTGTCGGCAGATGCCTCCCAGCGGGGGGAGTTTCTGGACGGGACCGTCATGGAGGAGGTCCTGGGGGAGATCCGGGACATCGCCGCCCGGGGCGGCATCTCCTGCACCTGCGGCAGCAAAAACTGGACCTTCCGTGTAAACTACAGCTCCGTGGACCTGCTCTGCAGAGAGTGCGGGGCCGAGATGCGCATCCCCGCCGCCACCGCCGACGACATCGACAGCATCTGCTGCCAGACGAAGCTGGTGCTCCATGGCAGGAAGAAGCAGGGGGACGGCTGACATGGCCTACGGGAAGAAAGAGAAGGAGAAGAAGCCGGACCCGGGCTATGTCAGGCTGAAGAAGGACCTGAAGGAGAAGAAGCCGGGTCAGCTCTACGTCTTCCACGGGGAGGAGACCTACCTCCGGGACTGGTACTACAAAATGCTGAAGGACCAGCTGCTGGCAGGGGGCATGGGGGACTTCAACCTCCATGAGCTCCCCCAGGGCACGGTGACCCCCAGAACCCTGGAGGAGGCGGTGGACTGCCTGCCCATGATGGGGGAGCGCACCCTGGTCAGCATCGTGGACTTCGACCTGTTCAAGGCCGGGGAGGCGGACCGGAACGAGTTCTGCCGCATCCTCTCCTCCCTGCCGGACTACTGCTGCGTGGTGTTCCTCTACGACGAGATCCCCTTCTCCGGGGATGCCCGGACCAGGCTCTACAAGGTCCTGAAGGAGAAGGGCACCATAGCCAGTTTCGAGTACCAGAACGAGAACGACCTGGCCGACTGGCTCACCCGCCGCTTCCGGGCCATGGACAAGGATATTAAAAGGGATACGGCCCTCTTCATCGTGCGGCGCTGCGGAAAGGACATGACCTTCCTGGCCAGCGAGGCGGAGAAGATCGGCTGCTACGCCCGGGGACGGGAGATCACCCAGGAGGATGTGACGGCCGTCACCCTGCCCCAGCCGGAGGTGCAGGCCTTCAGCCTGATGAATGCGGTGGGGGACCGGGATTTCAACAGTGCGGTGCTGATACTGAACCAGATGTTCCAGCTCCAGGAGAACATCTTCGGGGTTATCGGCCAGCTCTCCACCCAGATGCGCAGGCTCTACTCCGCCCGCCTGGCTCTGGACAGCCGCAGAGGGCCAGGGTACCTGGCGGACCTGTGGGGCATCTCGGACTTCGCCTGCCAGAACCTGCTGAACAGCGCCCGGCGCATGGACACCCAGTGGTGCAGGCACGCGGTGCTCCGCCTCCAGGAGATCGAGAACATGGTGAAGGGGGCCAGCCCGGGCCGGGGACAGCAGGACATTCTCACCGGCTACATCCTGGAGCTGGCCCAGACCATCCGCCAGCCGGCGGGGAGGCGCTGAGATGTTCCGCATCCGCGAGGCCGTTGTAGTGGAAGGGCGCTACGACAGGAACGCCCTGGCCCAGGTGGCGGACACCCTGATCCTGGAGACGGCGGGGTTCGGCATCTTCCACGACCGGGAGAAGATGGCCCTGCTCCGCCGGGCGGCGGAGACCCGGGGCCTGATCATCCTCACCGATTCCGACGGGGCCGGCTTTGTAATCCGGGCCCGCATCAAGGGCTCCATCCCCCCGGAGCTTGTAAAGGACGCCTACATCCCCGACATCTACGGCAAGGAGCGCAGAAAGCGTGCCGCCGGCCGGGAGGGAAAACTGGGGGTGGAGGGCATGCCACCGGAGGTGCTGGAGCAGGTGCTGCGCCGGGCGGGGGCCACCTTCCTGGATGAGAAGACCGCCCCTGCGGGGGCAGAGGACTTCCCCCTTACCAAGGCGGACCTGTATGCGGCGGGGCTCTCCGGCCGGGCCGACAGCGCCGTGAGGAGGAAGCAGCTTCTCCGGGACCTGGAACTTCCGGAGTACCTCAGCGCCGGAGCTCTCCTCCAGGTGCTCAACGGCTGCTACTCCGGCAGCGAGCGGCGCAGGATTCTGGGCCTCCGTCATTCATAACCAGAAAAGAGCAGGGCACCTTCCTTCCGGGTGCCCTGCTGTCTGCATGTTCAGCCTGAAGTGTCAGCGTCCGTCTCCGGGATGACGAACTGGAACTGGCTGGTGCCCGCATACGTCTCATTCTCCGTTACAGAGATGGTCAGCATGTAGGTGCCCGGGTCCTCCGGCAGGATTCCCGCCAGTGCCTCCTCGCCGTCAGACCAGAGGCAGGAGGCGGCGTAGTTCTCGCTGGGCACGTCGGCGATGGAGATCTGGACCTGTGCAGGGTCCACATCCTGGTCGGCCGCGATGTCCGAAACGGTCACCGTGCCGTCCTCGGCCACGGATACGGAGGCGGTGAAGCTCACCTTTGTCTTGCCGCTGGCCTCGGCGCTGTCGCCGATGCCGGAGAAGGAGTGGATGGTGTCTGTAAGCGTGAACTCGGTGGAGCCCTCACCGGCCGGTGCTGCTGCAGTACCGGTCTGGGGCTGCCAGCCTTCGGGGCGCTCCGGCCGCTGGCCGTCTGCACCCTCCGGTCTCTGGGGCCGCTCCCCGTCCGGGGGCGTCATGCCCTCCGGGGGTGTCTGACCCTCCGGCATATCGGGGGGTGTCTGCCCGTCAGGCGGCGTCTGGTCCCCGGGTACCACCTCAGGCATCTGCCCGTCCGGCAGCTCGGGAGGCTGCTCCCCGTTCTGGAAGTCCCTGCCGCCCATGCCGCCGGGACCCCCTCCGAAGCCTCCGCTCTGGTTGCCTGTATACTGCTGCACAGTGCCGTTGACTTTCAGTGTATACGGGGTGTCCTTCTGCAGATCGGGGGAGGAGAAGGTGAGGGACTGGCAGGCCTTCTCCGTGGTGAAGGAGAGGAGGGCATTCCCGTCGCTGCCGCTCAGCTCCACCTGGGAGCCCGCCGGCAGGGTGGAGGCGAAGGAGAGCTCCATGAACTGCTGGGAGGAGTCCGCGGAGACCGCGTCGTTGCGTATCCCGGCGGCCACTGTGAAGCCCCCGTTGAGGAGGATGTCCCCGTCCGCGTCCAGGCCCCCGTCGGGGCTGTGGTCGCTGGCCAGGGTGTAGACGGACCCGCCGTCAATCACCAGGAAGCCGTTGGAGTCGATGCCGTCCCCTTCCGCTCCCTGTCCGGAGCTGATCTGCAGGGTGCCGCCGCTGACCTTCACCGCGGAGACCCCGTCCTCGTTGGCGTTGATGCCGTCATTCTCGGCCTTGATCTGGATGGTGCCCCCGTTTACTGTCAGATGGAGCTCGCTGTCCAGCCCCTCGTTGGCGGCGTCGATGCAGAGCAGGCCGCTGTCCTCCTCTTCCCCGTCAATGACCATGCTGCGCTTTGAGTAGAAGGCCCCGTCGTACTTGTGGAGCTTGCTGTCCGTACCTTCCTTGTATATGCGGGCCACATAGGAGCCGTTCACCATGTTCTCCGAGCCGTCCGCCAGAATGACCCTGGCTCCCGCTGCGGAGGTATCCACTCCGGCGGAGGGGGTGTAGTCCGGCTTTGCTCCGTCCTCCGCCTGGTCGTATTCCACCCAGTCCCGGTCGCACTCGTAGACCTGGTAGAAGATCACCGCCGGGGCCACGGTGCTGGTGATGTCAATGCCGTCCAGGATCAGGGTGACCGCTGCATCCGGGTTGTCTCTGGCGTCCTCCCCCAGGTCCACCGCCAGCTGGCCGGGGTTCAAAGTGCCGGAGACCCGGTAGGTCCCGGGCTCCCGGATGGTGACCACCGTGTGGGACTCCGCCTCTTCGGCGCTGTGGCGGTCTGCCTCCGTGCCCTCCCCGTAGGCGGAGCCGTCGTCCCAGGTGTCCCGGTCCTCGTAGTATACGATGTCATGGGTGAGGGTGACGGAGCCGCTGTCCGTGAGGGCGTCCCCGTCCAGGGTGCTGGTCCCGTCAGAGAGGACCAGGGCGTGTTCCTCCCCGTCCCCCGCCGGGGCGGTCCGGGAACCGGAGGAAGATCCGGAACCGGTTCCGGAGGTGCTGCCGCTGGAACAGGCGGCAAGAGAGAGCACCAGCGCCAGGGCGGCGGTGAGTGCTGCGAACTGTCGTTTCAAAGGAAACCCCTTCTTTTTCATTGGATACATCCATTTTAGCCCTCCGCATGAGGCTGGGGGTGAAAATTCTGTATTCCTTTTTTGTCCAAACTGTAAAAAGGGTCCTGCAGATGCGGGGGAACGCACCTGCCGGCCTGTGGTGCAGACGGAACTGCAGACCGGGCCGGCGATGCGTTGCAGATGCTCTGCCGGCATGATACAATTGCCGGCAGAAATTCGGGCTGCAGGGAGCAGCTGGTGAATCAGGGCAGAGCGGGGCAGCACATTGCACACCATGCCGGCTGCCTGATGTACCCGGCCGTCCTGCACAGCCGGACTGGGAGCGTTCAGCTCCCGGCAGGGAGAGTGTCAGAAGAAATGGAAGAAGAGCTTAACCAAAGACGCGGGGACCTCCTCGCAAGAACCGCCTTTGTACGTGACCCCAGCAAACGCCATCTGCCGGAATCCGGTCAGATCGACGAGCGGTTCTCGGAACTGGAAGAAAAGTACAGAAGCGGGCAGGGCTATATCCCCGCAGAGAAGTTCGTCTCCTTCCTGGAGAACGAAAACAGAGAAGCAGAGAAGCTGCTCGACAGCGGTGAAGACCCGCTGGAGGTGGGAATGTACTGCGCCCGGTTCACTCACTATATCCGGGCGAACTGTCTCCGGAATCCAGAGACTGTCACCGCCATCCGGAACCGCTGGCCGCAGCCGCCGCTGGTGTTCAACCTGGCTTCCGCCTATGATCAGGCACGGACAGCGCTGATCAGAAACAGCGGCATGGGCGACGGGCCGAAGATGATTCGCAGCATTATTGTCAAAGCAGCTCTGGAGCGCCCGCGGATCGTGCTTGCGGTGTCAGAGCAGGACATGATCATTGACATGCTGTATTTTGACGACAGGCCGCTCACAGAGGCCGACAGGAACAGCATTGGCTATGCCGTCTCTGCCGCCTTCACACTGGACGGCTGGATTGCCTGCGAGTCCTATACGGATGATCCAAAGGTCATGAGCTGCTTTGGATACTGGTGCAGCGGCTGGGAGGTCACCCTGATGCCCGGCGACAAGCTTAAGCATTTCCTGCACCCGGACCAGTTCTAGTTCCAGGACGAACAGAAAGGCGGGCAGCAGTGCAGCCGCCCATGGACACAGGCGGCTGGCGGTGCGCCGGCCCGCACATGTCCGGGACCGGAACCGGAGCAGACAGGAGAAGCGGCAGCGGAGCCTGCAGCACCCCGCGCCGCTTTTTAAGCTCATCATGGACAGACGCACAGCCCGATATTTTCACGGGTGCGGCAGAAAGAGGACCGGCAGGTGCATGGGAATGCATCTGCCGGTCTGTGGTGCAAGCGGACCTGTAAGCCGGGTTCTGTCATTTAAGACAGCCATCTGTCTCGACGCACCGTCGCCGGTACGCTCTAGCCGCCTCCCCGGGACGGCCGGGCCGGCCATGTGTCCCTCCACGGCGTTGCTCCGGATAGAGTTTACAGCGATGGGCGCTTTCACACGCCATCGGGTGAGCTCTTGCCTCGCCTTTCCACCTTTTCCGCACCCCGGAGGATGCGGTAGTCTGTTTCTGTTGCACTTTTCCTGGGGTCGCCCCCGGCGGGTGTTACCCGTTATCCTTGCCCTGCGGAGCCCGGACTTTCCTCACAGGCGGGCCTTTCGCCCCGCCAGCGCGGCTGCCCAGTCTGCTTGCAGGGAGCATGATACAGGAATTCCGGTCCTCTGTCAAGAAACCCGGGGGAAAACAGAAGGTCTGCAGGGAGCGGACAGATGTCCCCTTCTCCGGGACAGCGGGACCGGCAGGCGGCGCCATGTGCCCCTTCCGGACGGCAGAGAGCCGGCTGGGCATTGATTGTTTAGGATTTCCCCTGCGAAAGACCGGAATTTCGTTGAAATACTGGAAAGATTATGATAAGATGACAGCTTGGAAGTACAGTGGAAGGAGACATGGCCAATGTCTGTTGTTTCTGATTACCTGAGGACCCTCCGGGGCAGGCGGATTGCCGTCATCGGCATGGGCGTGAGCAACACCCCCCTCATCCGCATGCTCCTGCGGGCCGGACTGAAAGTCACCGTCTGTGACAGATCCACCAGAGAGCGCCTGGGGGACCAGGCGAAGGAGATGGAGAGTCTGGGTGCGAAGCTGCAGCTGGGGGAGGACTACCTGTCCGGGCTGGACCGCTTCGACATCCTCTTCCGCACCCCGGGGGTCAGCCCCCTCAGCCCGGAGCTCATCCGCGCCATGCAGGCGGGCTGCCTGGTCACCTCGGAAATGGAGCTCTTCTTCCAGCTCTGCCCCTGCCGGATCATCGGCATCACCGGCAGCGACGGGAAGACCACCACCACCACTCTCATCAGCGAGTTCCTGCGGGAGGCGGGCTTCAACGTCTACCTGGGGGGAAACATCGGCCGGCCCCTGCTGCCCTACGTGGACCAGATGGACAGCACGGACTATGCCGTGGTGGAGCTGTCCTCCTTCCAGCTCATGAGCATGGGCATGAGCCCCCATGTGGCCGTGTTCACCAACCTGTCCCCCAACCACCTGGACTACCACCACTCCATGGAGGAGTACACGGCGGCCAAGAAGAACATCTTCCTCCACCAGGATCCGGAGGACCGGGCCGTATTCAACTATGACAACGAGGTCACCCGGGGTCTCGCCAGGGAGGCCCACAGCCGGGTGATGCTCTTCAGCCGGAAGGAGCGGCTGGAGGAGGGGGTCTACCTCCGGGATGAAACCATCTGGCTCACCAACGACATGGGCAGCCGGGAGGTTCTGCCCCTGTCCATGATCCGCATCCCCGGCAGCCACAATGTGGAGAACTACATGGCGGCCATCGCCGCCGTGGACGGGATCGTCCCCGACCGCTGCGTGCGGGCAGTGGCTCAGCGCTTCACCGGGGTGGAGCACCGGATCGAGCTGGTGCGGGAAGTGGACGGGGTGAAGTACTACAACGACTCCATCGGCACCAGTCCCGCCCGCACCATGGCCTGCCTGGACTCCTTCAGTCAGAAGCTGATCATCATCGCCGGGGGCTACGACAAGCACGTGCCCTTCACCCAGCTGGGGGTGGAGATGGTGAAGAAGGTCAAGGTCCTCGTACTCAACGGGGCCACCGCCGGCGCCATCCGGGCCGCGGTGGAGAGCGCCCCCGGATACGGGGAGAGCGGTCTTGTGATCCTGGAGCGGGAGAACCTGAAGGACGCCGTTCTGGCTGCAAAGGAGGCGGCTGAGCCCGGGGACATCGTGGTGCTCTCTCCCGCCTGCGCGGCCTTCGACCAGTTCAGGAACTTCGCCGAGCGGGGCAGGTACTTCAAGGAACTGGTCAGCAGCCTGTGATACGGAGGGGTCTGCCTTGAACTATCCCGAAGTTCTGGAGAAGCTGTGCGCCGTCTCCGCCCCCAGCGGCTTTGAGGGTTCTGCGGCCCGGGCGGCGGCGGAACTGCTGCGGCCTCTGGTGCAGACGGTGCACACGGACCGGATGGGCAGCGTCACCGGATTCCGCCCCTGCGGGAAGGAGGGCGCCCCCGCCGTGCTCCTGGACGCCCATCTGGACGAGGTGGGATTTGTCATAACCAGCCAGCAGGGGGGCTTTCTGACGTTTGACGTCCTGGGCGGCGTGGACCGCCGGCTTCTGCCGGGCCGGGAGATCACCGTCCTCTGCGACCCGCCTGTCCAGGGGGTGGTGGTCTGCCAGCCCCCTGACGAAAAGGAGAGGACCCCGGATATCGGGGAGCTGATGCTGGACACGGGACTCTCCCGGGAGGAGCTGCGCAGGCGCGTCCCTGCTGGAACCCCTGCGGTCTTCCGGGGCGGGTGCACCCGTCTGGGGAAGAACCGGCTCACGGGGAAGGCCCTGGACGACCGCTCCTGCTTTGCTGTGCTGCTGGGCGCTCTGGAGCTTCTGAAGGACGCGGACCTGGATGTGGACCTCATCGTGCTGGGCTCCGTCCAGGAGGAGACCTTCAGCACCGGCGCCATTACGACGGCCTTCCGCATGAATCCCTCCATGTGCGTGTGCGTGGATGTGACCTTCGGGGACAGCCCGGACACCAGCCGGGACCCGGTCTTCCGTCTCGGCGGCGGACCGGTGATCGGTCTCGGTCCCAACTGCACCCGCTGGATGAGCCGGCGGATGCAGAGGAAGGCGGAGGAGCTGGGAATGAAGGTGCAGCTGGAGGTCATGCCCGGTGCCAGCGGCACCAACGGCTGGGAGATGCAGGTGGTGCGGGAGGGCATCGCCACGGCCATCCTCTCCGTGCCTCTGCGCTACATGCACACCCCTGTGGAGGTGGTGCAGATCAGCGACCTGGAGGAGGCGGCGCAGCTCCTGGCTGCCTTCCTGCAGGGTCTGGGGGAGGAGGCGGCTTCCCGTGACTGAACTGGTCAGGACCCTCTGCAGCCTGGACGGGGTGACGGGGGACGAGGACAGGGTGCGGGCGTTTATAAAGGAACAGGCGGCGCCTTGGGCTGACTCCATCCGCACGGATGCCCTGGGAAATCTCATTGTCTTCAAACGGGGCGCAAGGTCCACGGGGCAGAAGCTGATGCTCTGCGCCCACATGGACGAGGCCGGTCTCATGATTACGGAGATCGGGAAGGGCGGCTTCCTGCGCTTCGGCCTGGCCGGCAGCGTGGACCGGAGGACCCTGACCGGCAGGGCGGTGCGCATCGGTCCGGACCGGGTGTACGGCGTGGTGGGCACCAGGCCGTACCACCTCATGGAGAAGAAGGAACTGAAGAGGGTTCCCAAAGTCAGGGACCTGTACATCGACATCGGGGCCGGCTCCCGGGAGGAGGCGGAGCAGATGGTCTCCCCGGGGGACACCGCCGCCTTTGCAACAGAATCCGAGGACTTCGGGGAGGGCCTGCTGAAGGCCAAGGCCCTGGATGACCGGGCGGGCTGCGCCGTGATGCTGGAGCTGCTGAAGGAGGATCTGCCTCTGGACGTCACCTTCGTCTTTACAGCCATGGAGGAGGCAGGGTCCCGGGGCGCCTTCGGGGCTGCCTTCTCTGTCTCCCCGGAGTACGCCCTGGTGCTGGATGCCGCCGGGGCCTGGGACCTGCCCTGCGTCCCGCCCCAGAGGCAGGTGTGCGGTCCGGGGGGCGGACCTGTCCTGCCGTATATGGACAGCGGGACTGTTTATGACCGGGGTCTCTTTGAGATGCTGAGGGACCTGGCGGACAGGAACGGCATTCCCTGGCAGACCCGGGAGTACCTGTCCGGGGACTCCGGGGGAGGCGCCGTCCAGCGCTCCAGAGCCGGGGTCCGGGCGGCCGCCGTGGCCGCCGCCGTACGCTGCATCCACGCCCCCGCCGGCATCGCCAGTACAGCCGATTTCGAGAATATCCTGAAGCTTGTGCGGCTGTTTCTGGTCCGCATGGCGGACAGCGTGTGACAAAGGAGCAACCATGGAACTGTTTGAACGGATACAGACCCTCTGCCAGACCTTCGGCCCCTCGGGGGACGAGGGGGAGATCCGGGAGGTCATCCGCCGGATGGCGGAGCCCCTGGCCGACGAGGTGACGGAGGACGTGCTGGGCAGCCTCACTGTACACAGGAAGGGGGAGGGTCCCCGGCTGCTCCTCAGCGCCCACATGGACACCGTGGGGTTTGTGGTCACCCATATCGACCGGCAGGGCTTCCTGTACTGCGGCGCCCTGGGGGGCATCAGTGCCAGGGAGGCAGTCTACAGCCCGGTGCGCTTCAGGAACGGCACCGCGGGTGTCCTGGTCCCCGAGGAGAAAGCGGAGTTCGGAAAGCTGAAGCTGGACCAGTGCTGCATCGACATCGGGGCGAAGGACAGGAAGGAGGCCTCGATGCTGGTGAAGCCGGGGGACACCGCCGTCTTCGCCGGGGAGACCCGCCGGAACGGCAGGTCGGTGATCTCCCCCTGTCTGGACAACCGGGTCTCCTGCGCCGTCCTCCTGACCCTGCTGGAGGATCTGCCCCCCTCCGGCTTCGACCTCTGGCTTGTCTTCTCCTCCCAGGAGGAGGTGGGCACCCGGGGCATCCGCACGGCGGCCTGGGCGGTCCAGGCGGATATCGCGGCGGCTCTGGATGTGACAGATGTGAACGACGCCCCCGGGGCCAGTAAAACGGGGACCTCCCGGCTGGGCGCAGGGGCGGGGATCAAGGTCATGGACAAGTCCGTCATCTGCCACCCGGCGGTAGTGGCCAAGCTCAATGCCCTGGCAGAGGAGCAGGGGATCCCCGTCCAGACGGACATCATGAACAGCGGGGGCACCGACGCAGGTCCCATCCAGACCACCCGCAGCGGCGTGCCCGCAGGGGGCATCTCCGTGCCCTGCCGCTATGTCCACACCCCGGCGGAGATGGTGAACCTGGAGGATGTGGAGAACTGCATCCGTCTGGCCAGGGCGCTGATCACGTCGGAGACGGACTGGGCGAAGTTCTGACAGTACAGGGGAGCGGATACATGACACTGGAAATTGACAGCCGGGTCCGGGCTCTGGCGGAACAGGCCCGGAGGGAACTGACCCGGCAGTTTGAGCGGATCGACGAGACGGCCCAGGCGAACACGGAGCGGGTGCTCAGCGCCTTCCAGGAGTTCCGGGTGGCGGAGGGGTATTTCGCCGGCACCACGGGCTACGGATATGACGACCTGGGCCGGGACAGGCTGGATGAGATCTACGCGCGGCTCTTCGGCACCGAGGCGGCCCTGGTGCGGATCCAGTTTGTAAACGGGACCCACGCCATCACCTGCGCCCTCTTCGGGGCCCTGAAGCCGGGGGACACTCTGGTCTCCGCCGTGGGGGAGCCCTACGACACCCTGCTGGGGGTCATCGGGGTGACGGGCAGCGGGCACGGCTCCCTGAGGGACTGGGGCGTGCATTACAGACAGGTGGACCTGAAGGAGAACCGGCCGGACCTGGCGGGGATCGCAGAGGCGGTCCGGGATCCCTCTGTAAAGGCGGTCCTTGTGCAGCGCTCCCGGGGCTACTCCACCCGGGCCTCCCTGTCGGTGGCGGAGATCGGGGAGATCTGCCGTGCGGTGCGGAGCACGAACCCGGATGCGGCCATCCTGGTGGACAACTGCTACGGGGAGTTTGTAGAGACTCTGGAGCCCTCTCAGGCGGGGGCGGATCTCTGCGCAGGCTCTCTGATTAAAAACCCCGGCGGCGGTCTGGCCCCCACGGGGGGCTACATCGCCGGGCGGCGGGACCTGGTGGAGGCGGCCGCCATGCGCCTGACGGCCCCGGGCATCGGCGGGGAGTGCGGCAGCACTCTGGGTCAGAACCGTCTGCTCTACCAGGGTCTCTTCCTGGCCCCCCACACGGTGGCCCAGGCCCTGAAGACGGCGGTGTTTGCAGCCAGGATGATGGAGCTGCTGGGGTACGGGACCGACCCCGCCTCGGATGCGGAGCGGCACGACATCATCCAGATGATCCACATGAAAAACCCGGAGGCCCTGAAGCGGTTCTGCCGGGGGATCCAGGCCGGCGCCCCCGTGGACTCCTATGTGACGCCGGAGCCCTGGGACATGCCGGGGTACGACTGTCCGGTCATCATGGCGGCCGGCGCCTTCATACAGGGGGCATCCATTGAGCTCTCTGCGGACGCCCCCATGCGGGAGCCCTACACGGTGTACCTGCAGGGGGGACTGACCTTCGAGTCCGGGCGCCTGGGGATCATGCTGGCGGCCTCCGAACTGCTGAGAGGGCAGGAGAGCGGGTCTTCCGTCCCGGACTGAACCGGAGGAAAGGCGGCGAAGAGGATGGAGACACTGGTCTGGTATCTGACCAATGCTCTGGAGTATGCGGTGCAGATGGCCCCCTGCTGCGCCCTGGGTCTCCTGGCCTTCGGACTGGCCCTGCCCTTCCGGAGAAGGCGGCTTGCCGCCATGGGACTGGAGAGCGGCCAGGCGAGGGAGGCGGCCCTGCTGCTGTTCACCCTCTTCTGCTGCGGTCTGGGGGCCCTGACCCTGTTTCCCGACCGGTTCTGGACCCCGGAGCACTGGAGCGGCTGGCTGGCGGGTCTCCACCCCCTGTTTCCCCCGGTGGACCGGCAGCACATGCTGGACCGGGTGCAGCTGGACATCTTCGGGGAGATCGGCCGGGCCGGGACCAGCCGCTGGCTCATGTTCATGATGATCGCCAACCTGGGGGTCTTCCTGCCCGTGGGCTTCTTCCCGGCGGTGCTGTGGCGGGGGTGGAGGCTCTGGAAGTCGGCGCTGGCCGGCTTCGGCACATCCCTGGTGATTGAGACGGTGCAGCTCCTGCTCCCCAGGACCAGCGATGTGGACGACCTGATTCTCAATACGGCCGGTGCAGCGGCGGGATACCTGCTGGCCTTTCTGTTCCGGCGGCTCTTTCCCGGTCCTGCGGCCAGGCTGCAGGTGCGCCGCCTGCCGGCGGGGCCGGAGAAACTGCAGGAAAGCGAGGAGAATACCATTGGATGAACTTCAGGAGCTGAGGGAACTCCAGAAGGAACTGATACAGGCGGGATACCAGTACTATGTGCTGGACAGCCCCGTCATGTCCGACCGGGACTACGATCTGAAGCTCCGCAGGCTGGAGAAGCTGGAGGCGGCCCACCCGGAGGCGGTCACCCCCGACTCCCCCACCCAGCGGGTGGGCGGCGAACCCCTGGAGAGCTTCTCCCCGGTGGTGCACCCGGTGCCGCTGGAGTCCCTCCAGGATGTGTTCGACTTTGAGGAGGTCCGGGCCTTCGACGCCCGGGTGAAGGAGACGGCCCCCTCCGCTGCATACGACGTGGAGCCCAAGGTGGACGGTCTGTCCGTGGCCCTGGAGTATGTGGACGGCCGCTTTGTCCGGGGCGCCACCC
Organism: uncultured Oscillospiraceae bacterium; assembly: GCA_964471855.1. Classification (GTDB taxonomy): domain Bacteria; phylum Bacillota; class Clostridia; order Oscillospirales; family Oscillospiraceae; genus Lawsonibacter. The sequence continues at coordinate 18,457 of CAYYHY010000006.1, forward strand.
GGGGGGACGGCCTTACCGGCGAGGACGTGACGGAGAACCTGCGCACCATCCGCTCCATCCCCATGGTGATCCCGGATGCCCCCTCCCGGCTCATTGTCCGGGGCGAGGTCTTCATGCCGAAAAAGGTGTTCCACGCCCTCAACGGGGAGCGGGAGAAGCTGGGAAAGCCGCTCTTCGCCAACCCCCGGAATGCGGCGGCGGGCTCCCTGCGGCAGCTGGATCCGAAGATTGCCGCAGCCCGGCATCTGGACATCCAGGTCTTCAACGTGCAGCTGGCGGAGGGGGTCACCTTCGCCACCCATACGGAGTCCCTGGACTGGCTGGCTGCAGAGGGGTTCAAGGTCATCCCCCACCGGCTGTGCACCTCCATGGACGAGGTGGAGGCGCGCATCGGGGAGATCGGGGAGAACCGGGAGCAGTTCTCCTTTGACATCGACGGGGCGGTCATGAAGGTGAACGACCTGTCCCTGCGGGCGGAGCTGGGCTCCACGGCCAAATTCCCCCGCTGGGCGGCGGCCTACAAGTACCCCCCGGAGGAGAAGCCCACAAAGCTGACCGGCATTGCAGTCCAGGTGGGCCGCACCGGGGTGCTCACCCCCAGGGCGGTGCTGGAGCCTGTGCGGCTGGCGGGCACGACGGTCACCAGCGCCACCCTCCACAACCAGGACTTCATTACGGAGCGGGACATCCGCATCGGGGACACGGTGATGGTGCGCAAGGCGGGGGAGATCATCCCCGAGGTGCTCTCCGTGGTGCTGGACAGGCGTCCGGAGGGGACGGTGCCCTACCGGCTCCCTGACGTCTGCCCGGTCTGCGGGGCCCCCGTGGAGCGGGACGAGGACGGGGCCCACATGCGCTGCACCGGCGCGGAGTGCCCGGCCCAGCTGCTGCGCTCCCTGACCCACTTTGCCAGCCGGGACGCCATGGACATCGACGGCTGCGGACCGGCCGTCATCGAGAGCCTGGTAAACGCCGGCCTGGTGAAGACTCCGGGGGACCTGTACTTCCTGAAGGAGGAGGACGTGGCGAAGCTGGACCGGATGGGAAAGCGCTCCGCGAAGAAGCTCCTGGGGAATATCGCCGCCTCCAGAGAGCGGGACCTGGGGCGTCTCATCTATGCCCTGGGCATCCCCCAGGTGGGCCAGAAGACAGGGAAGATTCTGGCGGCCAGATTCCGCACCCTGGACGCCCTGGAGCAGGCCACCATGGAGGAACTGACCGCCGTGGAGGACATGGGGGAGATCACCGCCCGCAGCGTAAAGGACTGGTTTGCCAGGGAGCAGAGCCGGCATCTGATCAGCCGCCTGCTGGAGGCGGGGGTCAACACAAAGGCGGAGGAGCAGGGGGAAGACCAGCGCTTCGCCGGGAAGATCTTCGTGCTCACCGGAACCCTGACCCGGTTCACCCGGGACGAGGCCTCTGACATGATTGAGAAGCGGGGCGGAAAGGCCTCCGGCTCCGTATCAAAGAAGACCAGCTATGTGGTGGCCGGGGAGAAGGCCGGGTCGAAGCTGCGCAGGGCAGGGGAACTGGGCATACCCGTGCTTACAGAGGAAGAATTCCTGCAGATGCTGGAGTGAACGCCCCCACAGGGCGGAAAGAGGAACGGAACATGACTCTGGATGAAGTGAAAAGTCTGTACACAAGAAACAGCATCCGGCTTAAGATCGGCGGTCCGGCGCTGGGCATCCCCTGCACGACCCGCTTCGGCGGAGTGCCCGAGGTCCCCGGGGGCTTCTCCTGGCCCCGGTATGTGGAGGAGGGGACAGACGGATCCATCCGCAGCCGCCCCCTGGCCTTCCTGGCCCAGTTCCGGCTGGAGGACCTGGCTGTGCTGGATACAGACGGGATGCTGCCCCGCAGGGGACTGCTCTCCTTCTTCTACGACCTGGACACCATGCGCTGGGGCTTTGACCCGGAGGACAGGGGCTGCTGCCGGGTCTGCTGGTTCAGGGACACCTCCGGTCTGCGTCCGGCGGTCTTCCCTGAGGAACTGGCGGAGGAGTACCGCCTGCCGCCGCTGAATATCACGGCCTTCCCCCAGCCGGACCTCCCGGACCCCGCGGAATTCCCCCGCACGGCGCCTGACCTGGACACCTCCCTGGAGTCTGCCCGGGCGGCCCTCCGGGGAGGGGAGGAGGCTGCCGTCCACAAGCTGCTGGGCTGGCCGGACATCATCCAGGATGCCATGACCCGGGAGGCGGATCTGGTCTCACAGGGATATTACCTGGGCAGTGCCGCCGGCGCGAGGAAGATCCCCGCCGAGGTGCGCAGGAAGGCGGAAGAGGAGTCCGTGGACACCTGGCTGCTGCTCTTCCAGCTGGACACCGTGGAGGAGGACAGCTTCGAGCTGATGTTCGGGGACTGCGGCAGACTCTACTTCTATATCCGGCGGGAGGACCTGAAGGCGGGGCGCTTCGACCGGGTGTGGCTCATTCTCCAGTGCAGCTGACACAGGGACAGGGAAGGGATTGACTTGGATACAGAACGCGCTGTCACCCAGGTGGTTGCGGCCCTCATCTGGGATGAAAACAGACACTTCCTCATCTGCCGGCGGCCGCCCCACAAGGCCCGGGGTCTGCTGTGGGAGTTCGCGGGGGGAAAGGTGGAGCCCGGGGAGACCAGGGAACAGGCCCTGGTCCGGGAGTGCCGGGAGGAACTGGCCGTCACTCTGTCCGTGGGGGACATCTTCATGGAGGTGGACCACGTCTATCCGGACCTGACGGTGCACCTGACCCTGTTCAACGCCTCCATAGCGGAGGGAGTGCCGGTGATGCTGGAGCACTGCGACCTCCGGTGGATTCCGGTCAGCCGCATTGACGAGTTTCAGTTCTGCCCGGCGGATGAGAAGATTCTGGAGCACCTGAAGCAGACAGAGGGGAACTGACCGGCAGCCGGCAGGCTCCGCAGGAGCGGCGGACCGGGGCAGCCGGTTCCAGAAAATCAGAATGAATGGAAGGAGCGCTGCAAGCGATGACGCAAAGCCCGTATGTGATGGAGCTGACCGACAAGCTGAACATCAGTCTGGCGGATACGCTCTTTGTCAAGAGGGACCGGGAGCGGCTGGTCCGGGAGAAGGGCCCCTGCCAGGAGGAGCTGACCATCCGCCTTGTCAAGGCCAGAGTAAAGAGCGGTCCCTATGCCGTCACCATCTACCCCATGCTTTCCTTTACCTATGCAGAACTGAACCGTCTGACCTGCCGCTTCATGGGCATCACGGACAGGCGGGGTCTGGCAACCGGAACCGTCACCCTGCTGAGCCGCATCCCCGGAGCAGACCTTGGCCGCTACAAGTTTGCAGCGGGTGTGCCGATCGACGTGTCTGCCGCAAAACTGACAGAGGACTTCCTCACCTATGGTCTGTCCTTCTATGACCGGTATGACGACCTGAACAAGCTTCAGAAGTGCCTGGAGGAGACCGCAGACGGGGACCTGGGGTTCCGCTTCAACCGCCCCGGGAGCAGGGACTGCTGCCTGGCCGCCCTGTACTGCGCCGGGGGCGAGAGCGGGAAGCTGGAAGAGCTGATGAAGTCCGGGCGGCTGACCCAGGAGCAGAATGAGCGCATTCAGAAGTGGCTCGACCGGCACGGCCCCGAGAAGGAAGAAGCGTGACGGGAAGCGGCAGCGGGGTGCACCGCATTGCTGTCATTTCTGACACCCACGGCCTGATCCGGCCGGAGGCGGTTCCGGTTCTGCAGTCGGCGGAGCGGATCCTCCACGCCGGAGACATCGCCTCCAGGGAGACCCTGGACCGGCTCGGACAGCTGGGGGAAGTGACGGCTGTCCGGGGCAACTGTGACGGCCCGTGGGCGGAGGACATCCCCTGGGAGAGGGTGCTGGACCTGTACGGGCACAGGGTGTACATGGTCCACAGCATCCGCACGGCCAGTTCCCTGGGGGAGGGCGCGGACATCACCGTATTCGGCCACTCCCACCGCTATGAGGAGACCTGGGCGGACGGGGTTCTGCGGCTCAATCCCGGCAGCGCCGGACCGAAGCGGTTCGGCCGGCCGGCCTCCATGGCCGTGCTGGAACTGGACGGGACCGGAGGCATCCGGGTGGAGAAGATCGAGCTGTCTGCCGCGGGCGCTCCGGCCCCCTCCAGGAGACCGGCGGACCTGTACCAGACCATTGAGCTCGTGGTCAGGAACCTCAGGAAGGGAAGAGCCCCCGAGTTCATCTCCGGGAAGTACGGGATTCCGCCTGACCTGACGGCTCAGATCTGCCAGATATACTATACCCACCCGGGAGTGGACATCCAGGGGATCCTGGACCGCATGGAGACAGCGGCACTGCAGGATCTGCCTCCGGCCTCCCGGGGGAAAGCGGCACCGCCGTACCACGTCCGGACGTGATACGGCGGCGTTTCTGATGTGTCCGCTGTTCTCAGCACAGCTGGAGGCTGAACAGAGCAGAATGCAGATTTCCGGATTCCGGGCAGACAGACTGAGAGAAATAACAAAAATGCATGAACTGTGCCTGCATATTTTCGCTCATGTTATATCATGCCGGTTCCTGCAGGTGAACATAATGCGCAGCATGCTTGCAGGATGTCCGGAAATTACCCCCTGTTCACATGGATTCAGTTCTGCTATAATGAGTGCCGAATTCTGTACCTGAGGTGATTGCCGTGGTCAGGCGTTTCCAGTCTCTCTCCCTGGAGAAGCAGATTTTCATCAGCTTCTCCGGAACAGCAGTGCTCCTCCTCCTGATCACGCTGTGCCTGACCCTCACGGTGGATCTGCAGCGGCAGAGGCAGGGGATCGACGCGGCCATATCCAGCGCCGCGGACTATGTGTCCTCCCTGAACAAGGTTGTGGACATGCTGGAGCAGGGCTACCCGGACCCGGAGGCGGCCTGGATGCTGGACGCCCTCCACCGCAGCTACCAGGACCTGGACGTGATCGCCGTATACGACCGGGACAGGCTACGCTTCTACCACACCAGCCGCAGGGAGACGGGGGAGTCCCTGCTGGCAGGGGAGGAGGAGGCCATCCTGAACGGGGCGGATCCCTACATCACCACGGGATACGGCACCTTCGGCACGCAGCACATGGCCTTCCATGCCATCCAGGACTCGGAGGGCAGGATCATCGGCTTTGCCACGGTCGCAATCTTCACCTCTGCCATCTCCCAGCGCAGCCTTGCACTGGTGCTCTTCTACCTGGCCATACTGGCCGCCGCCCTGCTGGCCGCCCTGCTCCTGTCCCGGGGCATTGTGGCTCTGCTGAAGGACTCCCTGGGCGGACGCCGGCCCGACGAGCTGCTGGACGTGTACAGGCGGCAGGGGGAAGTGCTCAACGCCATTGAGGACGGTCTCATTGCAACCGACACCCAGGGCACGGTGGTCTTTGCCAACGAGCAGGCAAAGCATCTCTTCCCGGAGCAGGAGGAAACTCTGGAGGGCAGACCCCTGCGGGAGATCTTCCCGGAGACCTGCTGCGAGCAGGTGGTCCGCAGCGGGGAGCCGGTCCACAACCGCTCCATTGTGGTGGGGGAGCACCAGGTGCTGGCCACCGAGGTGCCCGTCACCGGAGGCGGAAGGACCCAGGGCGTGCTGAACATCTTCCACGACAAGACAGAGATGCGCCGCCTCTCCGACGAGCTGTCCGGCACGAAGTACATGCTGGACACCCTGCGCTTCATCAACCATGAGTTCATGAACCGTCTGCACATCATCCTCGGGTACCTGCAGACGGACCGGACCCGGGAGGCCATCCAGTTCATTCTGAACAGCAGCCTGGTTTCCAGCCAGTCCATCCGGGGCGTCGCCGACTGCATCCGGGTGCCCCGGCTCAGCGCCCTCATCATCGGCAAGATGCTGCACGCAGCAGAGCAGGGGATTCAGCTCTCCGTCTCCTCGGACAGTTCCTGCCGGGAGGAGGACCTGCTCCTCTCCGTGGAGGACATGGCCACAGTCATCGGGAACCTGCTGGAAAACGCCATCGAGGAGCTGATGCGGGGAGAGACCGAGGTGCGGGAGATCAAGCTGTCCCTGTACTGCCGTCCGGACTGCAACCTGCTGCTCTGCGAGGATACGGGCCGGGGCGTGGACCCGGAACTGCTGCCCCGCATCTGGGAAAAAGGGGTCTCCTCCAAGGGGGAGAACCGGGGTCTGGGTCTGTACATGATCAGGCAGCTGGTTCAGCGCTATGGCGGCACAGTCCAGCTGGAGACGGAGCCGGGAGAAGGGACCTGCTTCACTCTGACGTTCACTGCGCAGGCGAAGGAGGAATCACAGTGTACCGGGTCCTGATTGTGGAGGACGACCCCATGGTCGCCGCCATCGACCGCCACTACGTGGAGGCCGACTCCGCCTTCCGGGTTGTGCAGATCTGCCGGGACGGCCAGGAGGGGCTGGACTGCCTGAGCCGGCAGCAGGTGGACCTCATTATCCTGGATTTCTACACCCCCGGCATGACCGGGCTGGAGTTTGTGGACCGTCTCCACGGGACCGGCAGCATTCCGGCCGTGGTCATGGTGACCTCCGCAAACGATACGTCCATCGTTCAGGGACTGCTGGCCCGCGGGGTCCTGGACTATCTGGTGAAGCCCTTTCAGCAGGAGCGCTTCCAGCAGGCGCTGGACCGCTTCCGCCAGACCAGGGGTCTCCTGGAGCGGGAACCCGGATCCCTGGACCAGGATTCCATCGACGAGCTGGTCCGGAGCAGGCATCTTCCCCCTGTCCCTCCCCCGCAGGCGCTGCCCAAGGGTCTCAACTCTGCCACGCTGGAACACGTGCGGGCCTTTTTCAGCAGCCACCCCCAGGCGGGCTTCACCAGCGAGGAGGTGGCCGAACAGGTGGGTCTGTCCCGGATCACCGTACGCCGGTACGTCAGCTTCATGGCGGACAGCGGGGAGATCAGCAGCACCATCGACTACCAGACGGGGGGACGGCCGGCCATCCGCTACACCCTGCGGCCGGGCGGCGCCTGACCCGGCGGAGGCCGGCTTCGTGAACTTTAGTTACATAAGATATTCAAAAGTTTTCCAAAATTGCCTTTTCCTCTCATTTCTGCTATTCTGCATGCAGATTCACTCCGCCTGAAGCGGAGAGGGACAGAGAGGAGTGCTGTGTATGCTCGAAACAATCCTCGGGTACTTCGGAGAACTGACTCCGGCAGCAGACGGCGCTGTCACAAGTTTCAAGTTCGAGTACCTGACGACCCTTGGCTTTGCGGCCATCGTGATCTTCCTGGGACGCTGGTGTGTGGCCCACTCCAGCGCGCTCCGGAAATTCGCCATCCCGGCCCCGGTGGTATCCGGACTTGCATTCGCCATTGTAATCGCGATCCTCAAGGCGACCGGCGTGGTCGCACTCTCCTTCAACTCCGGCAATGTGCAGGACCTCTGCCAGAACCTGTTCTTCCTGTGCGTAGGCTTCGGCTTCAGCATACGCACCCTGCGCCAGGCCGGAGGCAAGCTTCTGATCAAGATCGCCATAGCAGCCTGCCTGCTGATCACCTGCCAGGACCTGCTGGGCGTGGCTCTGGGTGCCCTGATCAAAATGCATCCTCTGCTGGCCCTCCAGTGCTCCTCCGCCTCCATGTCCGGCGGCGTGGGCACAGCTGCCGCCTTCGGTCCCATCTTCGTTGAGATGGGCGCTCCGGAATCTGCCGCCACGGTGGGCGTAGCAGCCGGCACCATGGGCAACATCATGGGCTCCCTGATCGGCGGCCCCGTAGCTGCCTTCCTGATCAGCCACCACCACCTGAAATCAGATCCCAACGACCGTCCTGAGTCCGCTGTGGAGGGCGCTGCCCCCGAGCTGGACAACGGCCGCATGATCACCACCTTCGCCACCTGCCTGCTGCTGGCCGCTCTCGGCATGCCCATCTACTGCATCCTCGACAACATCCCCATGATCGAGATGCCCAAGTTCATCGGCTGCCTCTTCGCAGGCGCCATCGGCCGCAACGTAATGGAAGCGCTCAACATCCCCGTTCACACCGCGGAAGTTGACGCAATTGAGCACATGTTCCTGGAGCTCTATCTGGCTCTCGTTCTGATGACCATCGACATCACCGCACTGGCTCCTGTTGCCGGCCAGATGGGCATCATTCTGGTAGCTCAGGGCATCTTCATGGCCCTGTTCGGAATCTTCGTCTCCTTCAACATGTTCGGGCGCGACTACGGCGCTGCCGTCATGACCGCCGGCAACATCGGCTGGGGCTGCGGCTCAGGTCCCAACGCCGTGGCAAACGAGAAGGCTGTCATGGACCAGTACGGCTGGCACAACATCGCCTGGGTCCTGTATCCGTCCTTCGCAGTCATCATAGACGATATCTACAACCCGATCTTCCTCTCAATCTTCGGCAGTCTCGTAGCCTGAAGCTGCCTGCTGACAACGGGTCCGGTCTCCTGCGCCGGACCCGATTTCTGATTTCTGCCGCCGTTCTGTACAAGAACCGGAAAGGAGTGATGCCTGATGCACCGGAACCGGCTGCTGCTTCTTCTGACCGCCGCTGTTCTCGCCCTGACGCTCCTGTCCTGCGGACAGCAGGACCAGCCGGGAGATCTCCGGGTCATCACCATCGCCACGGCAGACAGCGGCGGGACCATGTACCCCGCAGGCAGCGCCATTGCAGACGTCCTCAGCCGGGAGGACCTGAAGGTGAATGTAAGCGCATCCACCGGCTCAAACATGAACGTCCAGAGTCTGCTGGACGGAGAGGTGGATCTGGCCCTGGTCTCCGGGGATGCAGCGGCCGAGGCCCGGCGGACACCGGAGGGGGAACCCCTGCGGGCCGTTGCTGCGGTATACGTGAGCGTCTCCAACTGGGTTGCCCCGGTGAGCACGGGGGCGGTCTATGTCCACGATCTGGCGGGCATGCGCCTGGGCATAGGTCCCCAGGACTCCGCCACAGAGCAGGCGGCCCGGATGGCCCTCTCGGCCCTGGGGCTGGATGAGGGCAGGACCTCTCTGGTGAACTGCGGTCTGGGCGCCGGGGCCGATCTGGTCATGGAGGGCGAGCTGGATGCCCTGCACGGTTTCACCGGCGCGCCCATCGGAGGGCTGGCCGATCTGGCGGAGCGGACCCCCTGCCGGGTTCTCCTCTACACAAAGGAGGAACTGGAGTCCATTCTGAAGAGCGACCCCCGCTATGTGGACGCCGCAGTACCGGCCGGGACCTACCCGGGGCAGACCCTGGCGGTGCGGACATTCGGCGTCAAATGCCTTCTCTGCACCAGCGCCGGTGCGGACGAGGACCTGATCCGCACCCTGGCCGGCTCCCTCTGGGAGGGCAGAGAGACCCTGGCCCGGGCCCACATCACCATGGAGGCGATGCTGGACGGAGATTTCCTGTGGAAGGATCTCCCCATTCCCCTCCACCCGGGAGCACAGAAGTTCTACGAAAGTCTGCCGGAGCAGCCGGCATGAACACAAAGCCGCCTGCGTCCCCGGCTTGGACGAAGGCGGCTTCTTCATGCTCAGATGACAGGCGTGCCGCTTTGAGGGGCGGCAGGGGAGAGAGGCGCATCAGTGCGCTGAGGGGACCTTTCCGGTCAGTGCATCAGGGCGGTGCAGATCTGCCAAGCAGCTGATCTTGCCCAGCAGCTCGTCGATTTTGTTTAAGGTCATGGGCGAACTGCACAGATAATCCATCTCATCTTCGTACAAAGGCAAAACAGAGTAGAACCAGACCCTGTCCCCGCCGGGCAGCGTGCAGAATTCATGGTTCATGATGCACTCCGGCTGGACCAGCAAAGCGCCGCAGAGTGCTGAGCCCTCAGCGACAGTCCTGTCCAGATCGTAGGTGCAGTAAGGCATGAGCGGGATCCCGTGCTCCAGGGGCTGACCGGCGAGGTAGCTGAGAAGATCAAACGGCCATCTCCAGCGGGAGTCGCTCAGCATCTCCGGCCCGGTATTCCAGTCAACGGGCAGAGCAATGGCAAGTTCCGCCCGCTCAAATCCTGCCTGCGGCACATTCATTTTCATGGCGCCCAGACCCTCAGTGACCAGGGTCGCGCAGTCCCGGCCGTTCGCCTGCGGGACAATGCAGATTTTGAGGTCCGCAGACGGATTGGACGTCGCCACCCGATCCAGGACAGGACCGTAGCAGGAGGTGATATGGTCCTGCACGCAGCGGGCCTCTTCCGGTGTGTACAGGAACCTGGCGGCAGGTCTGCGGGCCCTGACCGCACTGCCCTTCTTCTTTTTCCTGTTTTTCTTTTTCCCTGCCATGCAGCATACCTCCTGTTCCCGGCCGGCATGGCGGCCGGCACACATGCTGTGCTCCCGTTCCCTGCACACTTCAGGGGTGGTCGGAAGCGTCTGTCAGTGATACGCCCCGGTGCCCTGAAGGCCCCGGGGCAGTCTCATGCTTATTTTCCCTTGCGCCAGGTGGAACTGCTGAAGAGGATCAGCACGGGGAAGATCTCCAGGCGGCCGGTGATCATGAGCAGGGAGAGCACCAGCTTGGGGATGGGGGAGAACTCGGAGAAGTTGCCCACCGGTCCGACCTTCTCCAGACCGGGCCCCACGTTGCTCAGGCAGGTGAGGGCGGCGCTGAAGGAGGAGGCAAAGGACTCCCCGTCAAAGGAGACAACCAGGGTGCCGAACAGGCACAGCAGCAGGTAGCAGCCGACGAAGGTGAGGATGGAGCGTTCGGTGGCATTGTCCACCGGCTTGCCGTCCAGCCGCACCACCTCTACGGAGCGGGGGTGGATGATGCGGCGCACTTCCCGGCGTATGGTGCGCAGCAGGACCAGGACCCGGGAACACTTGATGCCGCCGCCGGTGGAGCCGGCGCAGGCCCCGCAGAACATGATCAGGATCAGCACCACCTGGGAGGCCATGGGCCAGAGGCAGTAGTCCGCTGTTGCGAACCCTGTTGTAGAGATGACGGAGGCCACCTGGAATGCGGCGTACCGCAGAGCCTGCAGGACGCTGCCGTATATGGGATAGATGTTGCAGGTGATGAACACCGTGGATATCGCCACAACCACCGCGAAGAACCGCAGCTCGTCGCTGGCCAGGACCTCCTTGAACTTCCTGGTCAGCAGCAGGTAGTAGCAGGCGAAGTTCAGGGAGAACATGAGGATGAATATGGTTATGATGAGGTCTATGACGGGACTGTCGTAGGCGCCCACGCTGGCGTTCCGGTTGGAGAAGCCCCCCGTGCCTGCGGAGGAGAAGGCGTGGATGAATGCGTCGTAGAGAGGCATCCCGGCCAGCTTCAGGAGAAGGACCTCCGAGAGGGTGAGCACGCAGTAGATGCTGTAGAGGATCTTGGAGGTCTGAGACTGCTTCGGAACCAGCTTGGAGAACACGGGTCCCGGGGACTCGGCCTGGGTCAGGTAGTGGGAGCGGATGCCCATGGAGGGCAGGATCGCCGTGGCCAGGACCAGCACCCCCATGCCCCCCAGCCAGTGGGTAAAGGAGCGCCAGAAGAGGATGCCCCTGGGCATGTGCTCGATCTCCGTCAGGATGGTGGAGCCGGTGGTGGTGAAGCCGGAGGTGGACTCAAAGATGCAGTCCACCAGGGAGGGGAACTCGCCGCTGAACCAGAAGGGGAGGGCGCCCATGAAGCAGGTGCCCAGCCAGATGAGGCCTACGGCCGCAAATCCTTCCCGGACATAGAAGCGGCGCTTGGCGGGGATCAGGCTCAGCACCAGACCGGTCACGGCCATGACGGCGGCCGCCATGAGGAAGGGGGCGGGGGACTCGTGGTATATCAGGGCCACGGCCAGAGGAACCGCCTGGGTGGCCGCCTCGATGAGAAACAGGCGGCCCATGACATTCAGAACGATTCTTATGTTCATTCCAGCACACCTGCCCCGTCTGCCTGATAGATGTCGTTCAGGTCCTGGATGCGGCTGCTGGGGGAGATGATGATGACCTCATCCCCGGCCCTGAGAAAGCTGCTGCCCTCCGGGATGATGATGCGGCTGCCGCGGACAATGACCGCCACCAGGACGCCGGACTTCAGCTTCAGGTTCTTCAGCGGAATGCCCAGATTGCGGGTGTGCTCGCTGACCGTAAACTCCATGGCCTCCGCGCCGCCCCCTGCAATGCGGTGCAGGGAGTTCATGACGCTGCCCTGGCTGTTCTGGAGGCCCCGGGCCATGCGGAGGATGTAGGTTGCCGTTATAAACTTGGGGGAGATGACGCTGTCCAGCCCGATGGTGCGGGCGATGCCCGCGTAGTTCTCCCGGCTGCACTTGGTGATGATCTTGGGGATCTTCTGCTCCTTGGCGTAGAGGGACATGATGAGGTTCTCCTCATCCTGGTCGGTCAGGGCCACAAAGGCGTCCGAGTCGAAGATGCCCTCGGAATCCAGCACCTCGGCGTCTGTGCCGTCCCCGCAGAGGACGGTGACCTTGGGGTACATCTCCGCCAGGATGTGGCACTGCTCCTCGCTCTGCTCCAGCACCTTGATGGAGATGCCCCGCTTCAGCAGCAGAGGGATCAGGTAGCGGGCGATCTTGCCGCCCCCGATGATGGACACCTCCCGGATGCGGGACATGTAGCGGCCCAGGGTGCGGAAGAAGTGGTCCAGGCTCTCCGGCTGTCCCACCACGTACACCTTGTCCCCGGGCTGGGGCACGAAGGAGCCGTTGGGGATGATGACCTCCTCCCCCCGCTCCACGGCGCACACCAGGAGGGAGAGGCGCTTGATGTCCTGGCGCAGGCTGTTCAGGGGCACGCCGGCCAGGAAGTCCCCCTGCTGGACCACGAAGCCCATGAGCTCCACCCGGCCGCGGCAGAAGGTCTCGATGTTGGCGGCCGAGGGGAAGCGCAGCAGGCGGGAGATCTCCCCCGCCGCAGCCCCCTCCGGGTTGATGACCTGGTCGATGCGCAGGTTCCGCCTGAGCTCCTCCAGGCTGGAGGTGTACTCGGGGTTGCGGATGCGGGCGATGGCGGTCTGGGTTCCCAGGTTCTTGGCCAGCAGGCAGCAGATCATGTTGACCTCGTCCGAATTGGTGGCCGCCACCAGGAGCTCGGTGTTTTTCGCCCCCGCCTCCCGGAGCACCTCGGAGCTGACGCCGTTGCCCCGGACGCCCATGACATCCAGGCTGTCAGTGGCCCGCTGGACAGCCTCCTCGTCGCTGTCGATGACCGTTACATTGTGGGATTCCTTCACCAGCTGCTCAGCCAGGGTGTAGCCTACCTTGCCGCTGCCGACAATAATGATATTCATGGAAATACCTTTCCTCCAGGGCGCTCAGATACAGGCATGCTGCATGCTGTGCAGAAACCTGCAGATATATATTAGCCGAATCGCCGCTGATGTCAAGATACCGGAAATGCCCGGCAGGAAAAATCTGGTCTAAGGAGCCGGGAGCCCGTGGAAGACAGGGGAGGGCCGGAGATCCTGTCTTGTATTTTGCCGCCGGTGATGGTAGTATATCGCAAGCTGTGAAACAGGAGGCTTCCGTATGCCCAAGAGAACCGATATCCACAAGGTGCTCATTATCGGCTCCGGTCCGATCATCATCGGCCAGGCCTGTGAATTTGACTACTCCGGCACCCAGGCCTGCAAGGCGCTGCGCTCCCTGGGCTATGAGATTGTGCTGGTCAACTCCAATCCCGCCACCATCATGACCGACCCCGAGATTGCGGATGTGACCTACATCGAGCCGCTGAATCTGGAGCGGCTGGAGCAGATCATCGCCGCCGAGCGGCCCGACGCCCTGCTGCCCAACCTGGGGGGACAGTCCGGTCTCAACCTGTGCGCCGAGCTGTACCGGGCCGGTGTGCTGGACAGATACCATGTCCAGGTCATCGGGGTGCAGGTGGACGCCATCGAGCGGGGAGAGGACCGCATCGAGTTCAAGAAGACCATGAACGCCCTGGGCATCGAGATGGCCCGGAGCGAGGTGGCCTACTCCGTGGAGGAGGCCCTCCGGATTGCGGACACCCTGGGCTACCCGGTGGTGCTGCGCCCCGCCTACACCATGGGCGGCGCCGGAGGCGGCCTGGTATACAACCGGGAGGAGCTGAAGACGGTCTGCGCCCGGGGCCTGCAGGCCAGCCTGGTGGGGCAGGTTCTGGTGGAGGAATCCGTGCTGGGCTGGGAGGAACTGGAGCTGGAGGTTGTCCGGGACGCGGACAACAACATGATCACCGTGTGCTTCATCGAGAACATCGACCCCATGGGGGTGCACACCGGGGACTCCTTCTGCGCGGCCCCCATGCTCACCATCTCCCAGGACGTCCAGAAGCGGCTCCAGGAGCAGGCCTACCGCATCGTGGAGTCCGTAAAGGTCATCGGCGGCACCAACGTGCAGTTTGCCCACGACCCGAAGACGGACCGCATCGTTGTCATCGAGATCAACCCCAGGACCTCCCGCTCCTCCGCTCTGGCCTCAAAGGCCACCGGATTTCCCATCGCCCTCGTCTCCGCCAAGCTGGCGGCGGGACTGACCCTGAAGGAGATCCCCTGCGGCAAGTACGGGACCCTGGACAGATACAGGCCGGACGGGGACTACGTTGTGCTGAAGTTTGCCCGCTGGGCCTTTGAGAAGTTCAAGGGCATCGAGGACAGACTGGGCACCCAGATGCGGGCAGTGGGGGAGGTCATGTCCATCGGAAAGACCTACAAGGAGGCCTTCCAGAAGGCGGTCCGCT
>CAYYHY010000007.1:0-21089 GCA_964471855.1 uncultured Oscillospiraceae bacterium
TCAGGCAGACTGCAGACAGTTCCTCGTGGAATTTTGGAGCCGCTTGCTACTTGGAATGCTGAGCCAGAAACGCAATACCGGTCGTTTGCTGACTTCCCTGGCACCAAGCAAGTCTCGCCCTGGAGGTTCTGGGACTGACCATTGATGCCGGGTGTGCTGTATCTTGGACTGGACGCTCCCCTGTTGTTCAACGTCCGGAGACCAGGGGACTGCAAACGTTCCTCATGGAATCTTGATGCCGCCTGCTGCTCAGTTTCGCCGGACCGCTAACCAGGTTGCCTTGCTGTCAGGCAGACTGCAGACAGTTCCTCATGGAATTTTGGAGTCGCCTGCTGCTGGGGGTACAGTACAAAGGGCTTGGACCGTATTATTTGTCTGGCTCATATGCTGGTTTCGCCGGAACGGTATCCAAACGGCCGCTCATGGTCCCAGTCCCGCATCAGGAAGACTGCAAACGTTCCTCATGGAATTTTGGAGCCGCCTGCTGCTGGGTGTACAGTACAAGGGGTTTGGACTGCACTGTTGGCTGATCAACCAGCTGGTTTTGCCGGGCAGATATCCAGATGGCTGCTCATGCCCCGGCCCCGCAGTCGGGCAGACTGCAGACAGTTCCTCATGGAATTTTGATGCTGCCTGCTGCTTGGAACGCTGAGCCAGAAACGCACTGCTGACCATCGGCGACTGCACACAGCCGGCGCTGACTAAAAACAGAAGGTCCGCTCCCAGCCGGTCTTGTCAGCCGGACCGAGAGAGCGGACCTTATTCCCATTTTGGAAATCAGAACGGCAGGTTCATGCCGGCGGTATACTTGGAGAGCTCGCCCTGCGCTTCGGCCTCTGCAGCCCGTGTGGCCTCGTTTACAGCTGCCAGAATCAAATCCTGCAGCATCTCAACATCATCGGGATCCACAGCCTCGGGGTTGATGACAATGCTCTTCAGCTCATGCCCGCCGGTTACCACAGCTGTCACCATCCCGCCGCCGGCAGATGCGCTGTACTCCTTGAGCACCAGTTCTTCCCTGGTCTTTATCATTTCGTCCTGAAGCTTCTGAGCCTGGCGCAGCATGTCGCTCATGCCGCCCATGTTCATGCTCATGTTCCTGTTTCCGCCACCGCCGCCGCCGCTGCGCTTGCCGCCGTGTCCTTTAGCCATACTTAGTTCAGTCTCCTTTGCTGATGTGTCATTCAATTACGATATTGTCATACTGTCCGAAGGCCAGCAGTTCGTCCATCATGTCAGGCTCCTCCGGCGTATCGCCCTGTGCCTCATTCTCCTCATCCGGTACCGGCTGAGCAGTCTGGACCGGAGCGGCCTGGGCGGTCACGCGCTGGAGCGGAACAGGCTCCTTCGGCGGTGCTCCCGTTACAACCTGCACCTTTGGATCAGAGTTTCTGAAGGTTTTCGCGAGACCCTCTGCGAGTATCTCCAGAACGCCCGGCTTGTTGACAATGCTGCGCGTCAGAACATCGTTCACCCAGAGAGTGAGTGTTCCGTTCCTCCACACGCCGGCGACCTTGCGGGGATTGCTGATGTGCGGCCACACCCAGGGTGGAATTTTGCTCTTAATGGATTCCAGGAAGGGCTGCCAGAATGCAGAGTTTGCCGGCTCAGTCTGTCCTGCAGTGCTCTGAGGAGGTCTCTGGACGGGCGTCTTCTGCTGCGCCGGAGCTGGCTTCTGAACCGGCGGCGGTGCTGGCCGGGACGCAGGGGGAGCATGCTGGGGACTTCCCCCTGAACTGGAATCCGGATTCCGGGGCGGCTGGACCCGGCTGTCCGCCGGGGGTCTCTGTTCCGCTGGCACCGTCTGTTCCACAGGGGGCTGCCGGGTCTGCTGCGGAGGAGTCCAGGGCGCATCATAGTCCGGTTCGTCAAAGGCCGGCGGTTCCTCCGGCATGGGAGGCTCCTCGTCCCAGGGTCCGCCGGGCTGGTCCGGCATTCTGTCCGGTCGGGTCGTTTCAGCCTGCGGAGCAGGTGCGGGTGCGGTCTGCTGTGAAGGTGCAGGAGGCGCCTGGTACTGGGGTCTCCCGGCTGCCTGGACCGGGGACCGGGGCTGGACAGGTGTCCCCGCCGGGGCTGTCTGCTGTACCGGCGGCATCTGGGCCGGTGCTGCGGCCAGGGCCGCCTGTGCCCCCGCCGCCGCGCTGAGTGCCATGGACATCTGCTGTTCCAGGGCTGCAATCCTGGCCGACAGGCCGGTCACCGACTCATCCAGTTTCTCATCGCTGAGGCGGATGATGCACATCTCTCCGTCTGTCCTGCGGCTGCTGCTCCTGGCGATATCCGCCTGGGCCTGCTGGAGGACAGTCAGCATCTGCAGAAGGCGGGGACCGGTCAGCAGGTCCCCCAGGGTCTTCATGACCGACTGCTCAAAGCCGCCGGTCATCAGGGAATCCCCCGAGCCGGGGGCTGTCTTTGCCAGTAGCAGATCCCTGGCCAGGGAGGCCAGCTCCCCCATCAGGGCGCCGGCGTCCTTGCCGTCCTGATAGAGCCTGCCGAAGAGCTGCAGGGCTTCGCCGGTCTCATGCCGGACGATGTGCTCCATGAGCTTTGCCGTCTCGGTGTTCCCGGCCAGACCCAGGGTCTCCAGGATCACCTTCTCGTTCACGTCCCCCCTGCCGGAGCACTGGTCCAGGAGGGACAGGGCATCCCGCATGCCGCCGTCTGCCAGCCGGGCCAGCAGCCGGGCGCCGGCCGTATCCAGATTGATGTTCTCCTCCATGGCCACATAGCCCAGGCGCTTCTCGATGTCGGAGGTCAGGATGCGCTTGAATGCATACTGCTGGCAGCGGCTCTTGATGGTGGTGAGCACCTTGTTGGACTCGGTGGTGGCGAGAATGAACATCAGATGGTCCGGCGGCTCCTCCAGGATCTTCAGCAGGGCGTTGAAGGCGCTCAGGGAGAGCATGTGCACCTCGTCAATGATGTACACGCGCTTCTTTGCCTTGGCCGGCGAGTAGACCGCCTCGTCCCGGATGGCCCGGACGTGCTCCACGCCGTTGTTGGAGGCTGCATCCAGCTCCAGCACATCCAGAATGGAGCCGTCGTCGATCCCCCGGCAGTTCTCGCACTCGTTGCAGGGGTTGCCGTCCACAGGGTGGAGGCAGTTGACGGCCTTGGCCAGGATCTTGGCGCAGGTTGTCTTCCCTGTCCCCCGGGATCCGATAAAGAGGTAGGCGTGGGAGAGGCGGCCGGAGGACACCTGCCGTTTCAGGGTCTCCGTGATATGCTCCTGGCCCACCACATCGTCGAAGGTGCGGGGGCGCCACTTCCTGTAGAGCGCCTGATACATTGCCTCTCCTCCTCCAGTCTGCATGCAGGGAACGGCCGCCTGCACCGGCGGCCGGATGGTGAGCGGGCTGCGCTCTGCCGTAAGGCGGAGCGGGGCACTCAGACAGAAAAGAAACTTCGGTACAGGGCGCGGCCGCACACCGGTCTTTGAAGCGCCCGATATGCCCGGAACCTGGACAGCCGGCTCAAGGACAGTTTCCCCGCGGCACACGCGGTATTCCGCTTAGTGCTGCTCGGTTCCCCGCCTGACACGGTTCACGGAGCCACGTTGCGCGGGACCGGCCTATCATCACTGCTTATCCAGGGCAGTCAACACATCGCACGTCCGGGGACCGGGATTCATCCCTGCTGTAGCGGGTTGCAGGTTACAGGGCACCGCTATCTCCCCAACTAGTGCGGCCTTGCCCCGTACCGAAGTACGGGTCAGACTGTCATGTATTCTACTATACCGGCGGCAGATTTACAACTGTTTTTTTCTCGACTTTCCGGGCCGGCCGGCGTCTCCTGCCTTCCCGGGGAAGCCGGATCAGCCTCAGACAGATTCTCACGAAGGAGGGACCTCCATGCTGCTGAAGACCGCCGCAGTCTTCCTGCTCGCTGCAAACCTTGCAGCCTTTCTGCTCATGGGCGCGGACAAGCGCCGGGCCCGGAAGGGCAGATGGCGCATCCCGGAGCGCGTCCTGTTCCTTCCCGTCCTTCTGGGTGGAGGGTTCGGGGGCGTCCTGGGCATGCTGGTTTTCCATCACAAGACAAGGCACTGGTACTTCCGCTGGGGATTTCCCCTCATTCTCATCCTGGAGTATGCAGGGATCCTCTGGCTGCTGTGGCGCTTCCGGCCCCTCTGAGTCCTCAGTCCTCGGTGCCGATATAGGAGTAGTACTTGTCCCTGTAGTAGTCCAGCCACTTGCGGACGTCGGGGCGTTCGCCCTGGTCCACCAGCTTGCTGTAGGCGTGGTGGCTGACGCTGTCGTCCTTCAGCTGCAGCTCCGCCAGGGCCATGTTGGAGCAGTGGGCGGCTATACGCTCAAAGTCCGTAATGCAGTCGTTGAATACGAAGCCGGTCTCCATGGTGCAGGAGCCCTCCTGCAGCCGCTTCACATGCCGGGACTTCATGGTCTCCAGCACGGCGCTGATGACCTTCTCCAGGGGCACGATCTGCCGGGCGGCCTCCACGTCGTCCTCCGTGATCATCTTTGTGGTCAGGTCCATGATCTCCCGCAGAGCGGAGAAGCAGGTGTGCATGTCCTGCATGCAGGCCTCGGAGAACTCGATCTTCTTTTTCTGCATCTCCTGGGCCAGATTGGCCAGGCTGACTGCATAGTCGGAGAGACGCTCCAGGTTGGTGAGGCTGCGGAGATAGAGGGTGACCTGGCGGCTCTCCTGCTCGCTCAGGTTTCCGCTGCTCAGCTTGATCAGGTAGCGGCCCAGGCTGTCCTCGTAGCGGTCCACCCTGCCCTCACGGCTGATGATCTTGTCAAATTTGATCTGGGAGAAGGTGTCAAAGAGCTCGAAGGAGCGCTCCAGGTTCTTCATGGCTGATGCGGCCATGGACTGGATGGTCTCCCGGCTCTGCTGCACGGCCAGGGGCGGGTACTTGAGGAAGCGCTCGTCCAGAAGGCGGACTTCCTCATCCTCGTCCTCATCCTCAGATACGGGGTCGGGGACGGTGAGCTTTGACAGCTTCACCAGCTGGGCCGTAAACGGCATCTGAATGACGGTGGCCAGCACCTTGTATACGGTGTTGACAACTGCGATGCCGAAGGAGGTGGCCGGCATGGACATGAAGGGGATTCCCACCAGCATGTGGTATGCATAGAAGGGCACGCATAGGACCACGGTGCCGATGATGTTGTAGTACAGGTAGATCAGGGCCGTGCGCTTGCCGTTGACGTTGGCGCCGATGGCGGAGAGCAGAACCGGCACGGCGGCGCCGATGCTCATGCCCAGCACCATGGGCACTGCCACATTGTAGCTGATGGCCCCCGTCACGGACAGGGCCTGGAGTATGCCGATGGAGGCGGAGGAGGACTGGATCACCGCGGTCACCAGGATGCCCACCACCAGGGCAAAGATGGGGTTGGAGACGGCGCCGATAAAGTTGATGAACGCGGGGTCCTCCTTCAGGGGGTCCATGGCACCGCTCATGGCCTGCATGCCGCTCATGAGCACAGAGAAGGCCAGCATGATCATGCCGATGTTGTTCTGCGTCTCCCCCTTGCAGAAGAAGTAGAGGATGATGCCGATAAAAGCAATGAGGGCGAAGACGGTGGCGGAGCTGAAGGCGGACTCCCCCGACACCCCCGCCAGGGTCAGGATCCAGCCGGTGGCCGTGGTGCCGATGTTGGCCCCCATGACGATGCCCACCGCGTTGCTCAGCTGCATGATGCCGGAGTTGACGAAGCCCACCACCATGACCGTTGTGGCGGAGGACGACTGGATCACCGCTGTGACAACGGTGCCCAGCAGAACCCCCTTGATGGGGCTGTCCGTCAGCTTGCCCAGTATGGTCTCCAGCCTGCCGCCGGCGACCCGCTTCAGGCCGGTCCCCAGCAGGCTCATGCCGAAGAGGAAAAAGGCCAGGCCGCCGAGAAGCGAAATGATGTCTGCTATGCCCATAGAATCCCTCCCAGGACTTGTGGTTGCAAAGTTCTCCCTCCGTCCGCCGGCATGCCGGCGGACCCTCTTATTTTACCACGGAGCGGGGACCGTTTCTTCCAAAACGAAAAAATTTGAACAATATTCCAGTCTGCAGGTCCCAGGCGGGGGTTTCCTGCCCCTGCTTTTGGCAGTTCCTCCAAATCTGCGCCGCTCCTCTGCGCCTCCCTCCGGACTGGCACGCGGTTCTCCGGACAGCAGAAGGCCCCGGCCGGAGCCGGGGCGCACATGTTCAGTTTCTGGCGGGCCGGTAGAAGTTGCCGGCCAGCTTCTCCGTAGGCACGATGTCCACAAAGGCCTTGGGGTCGCTCTCCCGCACCAGGCGGGTGAGCCTGCGGACCTGGCTGCCGGAGACCACGGAGTAGATCACCACGCAGGGGGAGCCGCTGTAGAGCCCCACCCCCTCCACCAGGGTGGCCGTATGGTTGGCCTCCTGGATCTGGGCGCAGACCCCGCCGGCCGTCTCCCGGCCTGTGACAATCATCATGGTGGAGCGGCGCCGGTCCGGATCCATCATCCGGTACACCTGAGTGCTGACAAACTGGAAGATGATGGAGTACAGAGCCGTATCCCAGCCGAAGAGGGCGCCGGCAACCGCCAGCATGCAGGCGTTTCCGGCCAGAATGTAGTTCCAGGCCTCCACGTTCTTCCGCTCCGAGAGGGCGATGGCAATGAAGTCCGTGCCCCCGGCGGCAATCCGGGCCTTGAGGCAGATCCCGCCGGCCACGCCCCCCAGCATGCCGCCGAAGACGCTGACCAGCAGGGGGTCCTCGGTGATCTCCACAGGGGGAAACAGGTCCGTCAGTATGCTGGACAGAATGATGACCATGCAGGAATACAGGGTGAAGCGCCTGCCCACCAGCAGGAAGCTGACCGCCGCCGGCACTGCGTTGAAGAGCAGATTGACCGGGGCGAAGGGGAGCTCAACCTGAAAGTACTCCAGGGCGGAGCGCTGGAGCAGGCGGGTCAGCCCGCTGAATCCTCCGGGGAAGAGATCCCCCGCCTGGACAAAGGTGTTGTAGTTGAGGGCCGCGAGGGTGGCGGAAGCCACGACTGCCAGAATCCGGACCGCGGTCTCCCTGACCGGATTCTGTCCGTGAATCTTGTACATGAGTTTGAAAAACCTCCTGGCTTGTTTCCGGGCACCGGAGTGCCCGCACCGCGCAGAAACGGCCCCGGGACGTCTCCCGGGACCGTTCAGAGCACGGTCTGGCAAGTCTACTTCGAACCTGTCAGGATGTCAAGGTTTTTCATGAAGTATTCAACACCTGAATAGATAGTCGTAAGAACTATAACCGCCACGCAGATGGTGTCCACAATGGGCGGAACAGGCAGGAGCATGAGGACGATGCACACCATGGTGGATGCGGTCTTCACCTTGCCGGACCAGCCGGCGGCGATGACCCGGCCCTTGTCCGCCGCCACCATGCGCAGACCGGAGACGCCGAACTCCCTTACGATGACGATCAGCAGCGCCCAGCCCGGCATCTTCCCCACTTCCACGAACCAGAGCATGGCGGCCGTCACAAGGCACTTGTCCGCCAGGGGGTCCATGAACTTGCCCAGGTCGGTAATCTGGTTGTAATGTCTGGCGATATACCCGTCCAGCATGTCCGTCAGACTGGCCAGCACGAAGATCCCCAGAGCCACGTAGTTTGCTGCGGGCACCTGCAGGTACAGAACCGCCATGAAGACCGGGATCATGAGCACCCGCAGTATGGTCAGCTTGTTCGCCGTCGTCATTCTTTATTCCTCCAATTCTCCCACCAGGTCCCCGTCCTGCACGTCCGTTATCAGGACCGGCACAAAGGCTCCTGCTGGAATCTCCTCCCCGGCGGAGAAGAGAACCCGCCCGTCAATGTCCACAGAGTCTGCATAGGTGCGGCCGGTAAAGCAGCCCTCATTTTCGTCGTACCCCTCGCAGAGCACCTCCATCACGGTGCCCAGCCGCTCTTCGTTGTACTCGTCCATAATCTCAGACTGCAGGTCCACCACCAGCTCCACCCTGCGGGCAGCGGTGTCCGGGTCGACCTGGTTCTCCATTGCATAAGCCGGCGTGCCCTCCTCGGGGGAGAACTGGAACACGCCCACCCGCTGCAGCTTCTGCTCCCGCAGGAACTCGCACAGCTCCTCAAACTCCGCCTCCCCCTCGCCGGGGAGACCGCAGATCAGGGAGGTGCGGATCACAACGTCCGGCATGGCCCGGCGCAGCTTTGCAAAGAGTTCCCGCAGCTCCTCCTTTGTGGTCCTGCGGCGCATGGCTTTGAGGATGCCGTTGTTCGCATGCTGGATAGGGATGTCCAGATAGTGGCAGATCTTCTCCTCCCCGGCGATGACCTCAATCAGCTCGTCGGTCACGGCCTCCGGGTACAGATAGTGGAGACGGATCCAGTGGAAGGGCAGGCGGCACAGACGTCTCAGGAGCTCCGCCAAGGTGGTGCCGTCCTTCAGGTCCTGCCCGTAGCGGGTGATGTCCTGGGCGATGACGATCAGTTCCTCCACCCCGGACGCCGCCAGCTTCTCCGCCTCCGCCAGCACTCTGTCCATGGGGCGGCTGCGGTAGCGGCCCCGGATTCTGGGGATGACGCAGAAGGCGCAGCCGTTGCTGCAGCCCTCCGCAATCTTGAGGAAAGCGGTATAGGGAGGGGTGGTCACCCAGCGCTCCCCGTCCTCATATGTCTCATGGATGCTGCCGAACTTCTCCGGCCGCTCCCCCGCCATCAGGGACTCCACGGCGGACACCACGTCGGTGTAGCTTCCGGTCCCCAGCATGCCGTCCACCTCCGGCAGGTCCGCCCGGATCTCCTCCGGGTAGCGCTGGGAGAGGCAGCCGGCCACCAGGAGCTTCTTCAGCTTCCCGGCGCTCTTCAGCTCCCCCAGTGCAATGATCTGTTCGATGGCCTCGCTCTTGGCGGACTCGATGAAGCCGCAGGTGTTGAGCACAGCCACATCCGCCCCCTCGGGGTCGCCTGTCACCGTGTAGCCCGCCTTCCGGCACAATGCCATCATCTGCTCCGTGTTTACCAGATTCTTGGCGCATCCCAGAGAGATGAAAGCGACTTTATAAGACATGAAACCGCACCTGATCCTTTATCCCTCAGTCTTCGAACTCTTCCTCCAGCCCCTCGCTGAAGCGGTCCATGGCGTCCCGGATGTCCTCCCAGAGGAACCCCCGGCGGCTGAGCATCTGCATCACCTTTGACCGCTCCTTCCGGTCCGGGTTCCGGCCCCCCAGCTTCGACTGGAGGATCCCGTCCAGGATCTCCCCCGGGTCCTCCAGCTCCTCCAGGACGTCGTCCCACAGGTCCCTGGGCACGCCGCGGCGGTAGAACTCGTCCCGGATCTTCATGACGCCGTATCCTCTGGCCTGGACATTCTCGGCCAGCCGCCTGGCGTACTCCGTGTCGTTGAGATAGCCCAGTTCCTCCAGCCGGTCGCAGACAGCCTCCGCCTCTTCCTCCGAGGCCTCCCAGCTCTCCAGCTTCCGGGTCAGTTCCCTGCGGGACATGGGTCTGCGCAGCAGGGCCTCCAGGGCACGGCTCCGCAGACCGGTCTGCCGGAGGCTGGCGGAGAGGTTCCGGTACTCCTGCTCCGTCAGTTCCCGTCCGGCGTAGAGGGCAAAGTCCGCAATCTCGTTCCGGCCCACCCGCAGGATCTGGCCGCTGTCCAGCACCGCCAGCCAGCGGTTCGGATCCCGGTTCGAGGGCTTCAGCTCCTCGACGGTGACCATCAGTCGATGGCCGCCTCGTCAAAATCCACCGGGTCCCCGGCCTCGCCGGCCACGTCCTCCGGGAGCTCCTCAAAGGTGTCCGCATCCTCGGAGACGGTCTCCGCCGCACCGGTGTCCGCACCGGTCCCGCTGTCCTTCTTCTTGCTCTTCTTGCCGCCGCTCATGCGCTTGATCAGGGTGTCCGCGTTGGCCCGGATCTTCTCCTCCACATCTTTGGCGATGTCCGGGTTGGCCTTCAGGTAGTTCTTGGCGGCCTCCTTGCCCTGGCCGATGCGGGTGTCCCCCATGTAGTACCAGGAGCCGGACTTGCTGATGATCCCCAGGTCCGTGGCCAGGTCCACCAGCTCGCCCCACTTGGAGATGCCCTCCCCGTAGAGGATGTCGAACTCGGCCACCCGGAAGGGGGGCGCCACCTTGTTCTTCACGATCTTGGCCCGGGTCAGGTTGCCGATGACGGCGGCCCCGTCCTTGATCTGCTCCGCACGGCGGATGTCGATGCGGACGGAGGCGTAGAACTTCAGGGCCCGGCCGCCGGGAGTGACCTCCGGATTGCCGTAGCTGATGCCCACCTTCTCCCGCAGCTGGTTGATGAAGATGACGATGCAGTTGGTCTTGCTGATGGCGCCCGCCAGCTTCCGCAGGGCCTGGCTCATGAGCCTGGCCAGGAGGCCCACGTGGCTGTCCCCCATGTCGCCCTCGATCTCGGCCTTGGGAGTCAGGGCGGCCACGGAGTCCACCACGATCACGTCCAGAGCTCCGGAGCGGACCAGGGTCTCGCAGATCTCCAGGGCCTGCTCCCCGTTGTCCGGCTGGGAGATGAGCATGGAGTCGATGTCGACCCCCAGGGCCTTGGCGTATACGGGGTCCATGGCGTGCTCGGCGTCGATGTAGGCCACCTCGCCGCCCATCTTCTGGGCCTCGGCCACGATGTGGAGGGCCAGGGTGGTCTTGCCGGAGGACTCGGGCCCGTAGATCTCCACGATGCGCCCCCTGGGGACGCCGCCGATGCCCAGGGCGATGTCCAGGGCAATGGAGCCGGTGGGGATGGCCTCCACCTGGATGCTGGTCTTCTGCCCCAGGCGCATGATGGAGCCCTTGCCGTACTGCTTCTCAATCTGGCTGATGCAGGTCTCCAGGGCCTTCTTCTTGTCCGCAGCAGGGGCCGCGGTGGGGACGGTGCTCTTCTTGCTTGCTGCCATAATTAACTCCTCCTGTACTGTCGCTCAGAGAGCCGCAAACTGTTTCCCTCTATCGACACTAAGGATATCCGCGTTAGAGTCCCGATTATGGGACTCTAAATTTTCATTCTCTTCAGCCCGGCAGCCAGGCCTCCACAACCCGCTCGATGCCGCCGGTGTCCCTGTAGACATGGAGCCGGGTGAAGCCGTTCTCCTCCAGGATCTCCTCCGCCTGCCGTGCCTGGCCGATGCCGGTCTCCATCAGCAGGGCGCCCCCGGGCTTCAGAACACGGCCCCAGCGCCTGGCAATGCTGCGGCAGAAGTCCAGGCCGTCCTCTCCCCCGTCCAGGGCCAGGCGGGGTTCGTAGTCCCGCACGGAGGGGTCCAGCCTGCGGATGTCCCCGGAGGGGATGTAGGGGGGATTGCAGAGCAGGAGGTCAAAGTCCCGCAGGCTGGGGGACGGCTCCTCCAGGGCGTCCGCCTTTATGCAGACAGCCTGGCGGCCCAGGCCGGTCAGGCGGATGTTCTGCCGGCACAGGGCCAGGGCCGGCTCGGAGATGTCGGCCAGGGTAACCCGGCTCTCCGGCACCCGCTCCGCTACGGCCAGGCCGATGCAGCCGCTGCCGGTGCACAGGTCCAGAACCCGGGCGGGTCTCTCCCGCTGCAGGGCCAGGTCCATGGCCCTGCCGGCCAGGACCTCGGTGTCCGTACGGGGGATCAGCACGTCCGGGGTGATCAGGAGACGGATTCCGTAGAACTCCCACTCCCCAATGATGTAGGCCACCGGCTCCCCCTCCAGGCGGCGGCGGCAGTATTCCTCCGCCTTCTCCGCCACCTGGTCCGACGTATAGAGCTGGAGATCCCGGTAGAACTCCCGGCGGTTCTTCCCCGCCGCGGAGCAGACCAGCTCCCGGGCCTCCAGGTCCGCCGCTTCAATCCCCGCCTTCCGCAGCCGGCTGCGGAGGCTGAGGTATACACTGTTGTATGTGGATGGCATGCTATCACCCGTGACAGAAATGCTGCGGACGGGGCAGTCCGCCTGCCTACCAGGCGTCCTCCCCCTCCACTTCCGGAAGCACCAGCTTAAGGGCCGTGATGCCCACCTCGATCATGGAGTCGTCCGGTTCAAAGGTGGTAAAGTTCTGCATCCAGAGTCCGGGTGCAGTCAGAATCTTTGTAATGATGCCGTCGTGGCGGCCGGCCCAGCGGTTGAACTCGTAGCTTACGCCCACCACCACGGGCAGCATGGCCAGATGGGCCAGGAACCGCAGCACCGGATTGGAGATGGGCCAGATGGAGAACACCACAGAGGAGACCAGGATGCTGATGACAATGACCATGAAGAGAAAGCTGGTGCCGCACCGGGGGTGGTGCCTCGGCTGGATGCGGACGTTCTCCACGGTCAGGGGCAGGCCCCGCTCGTAGCAGAAGATGGTCTTGTGCTCCGCCCCGTGGTAGGAGAAGACCCGCCTCATCTCCTTCATCCGGGAGCAGGCCGCCAGGTAGACCAGGAAGATGACCACCCGCAGGACGCTCTCCGCTACATTCCGCACCAGCATGGAGTCGGTGATGAAGGTCACCAGGGTGCCCAGCATGGTGGGCAGGAAGAAGAAGAGGGCGATGGACATGCCGATGCCCAGCACCACGGCAACGGTGACGACCAGGCTGGCCATTCTGTCGCTGCCCAGCTTTCTCTCCAGCCAGGCCTCGAAGCGGGAGGGCTCCTCCTCCGTCTCCTCGTCGTCGGGGAAGAACTGGGCGGAATACATGAGGGCCTTGACTCCGTTGACCATGGAGTCCACAAAATTGACTGTGCCGCGGATGAGGGGGAGACCCAGAACCGGGTACCGGTCCTTGATGAACTTCAGCTCCTTCTCCGTAATGTCCAGCTCGCCGTCCGGCTTGCGGACGACCACCGCCTGCTTCTTCGGACCGCGCATCATGATGCCCTCAATGAGGGCCTGGCCGCCGCACATGGTCTTGAACCCGCCGGCGGTTTTCTGCTGCTTCTCGCTCATGCTGACTCCTTCTGGCCGGGTCTGCCTCCGGCTCCGGTCTGCCCGTCACTTCTCAATGGGGATGCGGATGGTAACGAGGCATCCTCCGCCCTCCGCGTTGCTGATGTCCAGCTTCCCCTCATGGCGGGTGACAATTTCTTCGCAGACTGACAGCCCGATGCCGTTGCCCCGGGCCTTGGAACTTCCTTTGTAGAACTTGCGCTTGATGTAGGGCAGCTCCTCCTCCGGGATGCCGTGGCCGTAGTCCCGGATGGTGATCACCGCGTTGTCGCCGATGACGCCGATGGCCACGTCGATGCGCTTGCCGTCGCCTCCGTGCTTGCCGGCGTTGTCCAGCAGATTGCAGAACACCTGGCGCAGCCGCTCCGGGTCTCCGGAGATGGGAATGGACTCCTCGGGACCGTCCCGGTATCTGAGCTCAATGCCCTCTCTGCGGAAGAACTCTTTATAGGTATATACCGCATCCTCCAGCTCCGCCTTCAGGTCCAGGGTCTCCACGCTGAGGGTAAAGCGGCCGTCCTCGATGCGGGAGAACTCCAGAAGCTCCTCCACCATGTTGGTCAGACGGCGGGCCTCGGAGACGATGATGTCCAGACCCTTGGATACGGCCTCCGGGTCGCTGACCTCCCCGCTCTGCAGGGTCTCCCCCCAGCCCACTATGGCCGTCAGGGGGGTGCGCAGCTCGTGGGAGACGGAGGAGATGAACTCGCTCTGGGCCTTCTCCGACTGCTTGATCTTCATGGACATGTCGTTGATGGTGTCCGCCAGTTCCCCGATCTCGTCGTCGTACTTCTTCTCAATCTGCACCCCGTAGCTGCCGTCTGCTATGAGGCGGGCGGTCTCCGTCACCTTGGCCAGGGGCTCCACAATGGAGCGCACAAAATAGAGGTTGGAGAAGTACACCAGGGCCAGGATGGCCAGGGCCATGAGCAGCACCACCGCCAGGGCGAAGAAGAACTGCCGGTCGATGAGCTTCAGGGAGGTCACATAGCGGATCAGCCCCACCATCTGCCCCTGATAGATGACGGGGCTGGAGGCGCAGGCGATGTGCTCCCCGGTGAGGGGGTCGAAGCCGAACCAGGTACTGGTTTTCTGGGTCTCCAGAGTCTCGTTGATGTCGTCGGTGCCGGGGGTGGAACCGGTGGTGAGGCCGTTGCCGGAGAAGAGGACTGCGCCGGTGGTGTCCAGGAACTGGAGCTCCAGCACGCTCTTCTCCTCGTAGTTGTTCACCGTCTGCCTGGCCGCCTCCCGGTAGGGGGCGCTGGTGTAGGTGCGGAACCCCGCCGCCGTGGAACTGGCCTTGCCGGCCAGGTCGTTGACGGTGCTCGTATAGTAGTAGCTCCACATGGCCGCACCGTAGGCGCTCATGGCCATGCCCAGGATCAGCAGCACCGCGCCCACGTTGCTTCGCAGCCAGCGCTTGCGGATGCCCTTCAGCTTGGTGCGCTCATCCGAGTTTCTGCGGTTTCTCCGAGCCACGGCTGCTCACCTCCCCGGCTTTACAGTGGGCACCGGTCAGCCGCCCCACTTGTATCCCAGACCCCAGACGGTGGTGATGTACTGGGGCTTCTGGGGGTTGTCCTCGATCTTGATGCGCAGGCGCCGGATGTTGACGTCCACAATCTTGACCTCGCCGAAATAGTCGTCCTCCCAGACCGCCGCCAGGATCTCCTCCCGGGACAGGGGGGTGTTGGGATTCTCCATGAACAGCCGCAGCAGGTTGAACTCCACCTGGGTCAGCTTGATGCGCTTGCCGTTCTTGTCCACAGTCCGGTTGCGGGTGTTCATAAGGAAGGGGGGAATGCTGATCTCGTCCGCCCCCGCAGCCCGCACGCTGCCGCCGGTGCGGCGCAGCAGGGCGTCCACCCGGGCGGTGAGCTCCGCCGGGGAGAAGGGCTTGGTTACATAGTCGTCCGCGCCGGTCATGAGACCGGTCACCTTGTCCATCTCCTGGGTGCGGGCGGTGAGCATGATGATGCCGATGTTGTTGTCCATGGCCCGAATGCGCCGGCAGACCTCGAACCCGTCGATGTCCGGCAGCATGATGTCCAGCAGGGCCACCTTCACGTCCGGGTTGTCCTTCAGCGCCTGCAGAGCGGCCTCCCCTGTGCCTGCCTCCACCGTGGTGTATCCAGCCCGTTTCAGGTTGATGACTACAAAGCTGCGGATGTTTTCCTCATCCTCCAGCACAAGGATTTTACTCATGATTTCCCCTCTTTTTCGTCCGCTTTATGAACTCAGCTGTTCCAGCTGGTCTGTATCAGGTGGAATGCGCCGGTGAGGGACTCCTCGTCCAGGCCGCAGTCCCAGCTGATGTCGTAGAGCTTGGCCGCATAGATGGTCTCCCCCTCCTCCCGGAGGATGATGCGCCCGCCGGAGGCGGCGCGGATGGTGCGGTTGCTCCCGGTCAGCTGATAGATGCTGAGGAAGGTCTCCGGCTCCTTCTCCTCCCCGTGCCACAGGGAGAAGTCCACCTGCCGCTGGCCGGAGAGGGTGTCGTTGCGGGAGATGGTGAGCTGGCCGATCCAGCTGTCCGGGATCTCCAGATACCAGCCGTCCGCAAAGTTGTGGTAGGTGGTGAGTACCTGGGAGTAGTCCCCCGACTCGCTGTACTGGCCCCAGTCGATGATCCAGTAGCTGGCCCGGCTGTCCCCGTAGGCGGGAAGGACCATGGGGCTGGGCAGCTCCAGCACGATGTCGTCGTTTACATAGGCGGGGGCGATGTCCATGCTGGGAGGCAGCACGGTGCGGCTGATGCCGGTGTCGCCGCTGACGGAGATGTTGGTAAAGGTCCAGTCCATGCGCCCGTCCCCGGTGCGCACATGCTGGTAGGCCATCACGTCAATGGCCTGGCTGCCGTCCGCCAGGGCGGTGGTGATGTAGAGGGCGGGAGTCATGAGCTTGCCGCTGAGGTAGTTCTCCTTCATGCGCACCAGGGAGACGGCACCCTTGGAGAGGGGCGCCTTGTCCAGGCACACGAAGGCCCCGTCCCGCCAGCCGTAGACCTCCACCTGGCTGGTCTCCCCCGCGCTGTCCATCCGGGCCAGAGCGATCTCCTTGCGGGTGTCCTGGTCGATGTCCAGCAGGATGTAGCTCCGGGAGGAGCTGCCGGTGGGAACGGTGGCCCCGGTCAGCAGAATCTCCGTGGCCCGCAGCCGCTCCCAGTCCGACTCGGAGGTGCTGCCGCTGCCGAAGGAGATGTTCTCGTTGAGCTCGTCCAGGGTGTAGGCACCCAGCTGGTAAACACCGGTGCTGATCTGCCAGCTGACCACCAGCTCGTTGAGCCCGGTGCCGTTCAGATCCGCATAGTCCACCGAGTAGATGGCGGAGCCGTCCCCCTCCACCACGGCGCTGACCCGGTACTCCTCTGTCTCCTGGTTCTGGGTGAAGATAAAGATCTTCATGGGCTTCTCGGCCCCGGGCAGGCGCAGAAACACCACGGCGCTCTCCCGGACCCCGTCGCTGTCCAGATCCTGGAGCTGGATGGTGGCTGTATTGTCCCCGAAGGCGATGACCGCATCCTCGGCGGAGGAGCTGTATTTCGACTCCAGCCCGCTGCGCACCTGCTGTATGGCCACCGTCAGCTGCTCGTAGCCCGGGGACTTCTGGGGCCTCTGGTAGAGCTCATCCGGCGGTCTGAAGAGGCACCCTGTGAGCAGCAGAACCAGCAGTCCCAGCATGAATGCCATGTGAACTTTTCGCTTTCCTGCCCTGCCCACAGTCTCCGCCTCCTCCCTGAACCGGCTGGAATCCTCCCGTTATGATACCACAACAGATGAAAAAATCCTATTGGAAATTAGGAAAACTTTTCCTCCCCTGGCACGGCAGCCGGCTGTTCTCCCCTGTCAGGGCGGGCTTCCGATGCCCTCAGCGTGCCCGGGACTTCTCTTCCTGCACTTGCAGGCAGAGGGAAAGAATCCTATAATGGACAGCAGACGGAACAAGCATGAGAGGAGAGGTGCTACATGAGCGACCCAGCCGGCTACATACAGGACGACCTGGACCTGAAGATGGTCGTCCTCTATCTTATGAGCCGGGTTATCAAGCCTGTTACCTTCAATCAGATCCTGGAGATGGCCCTCTTCCTGGACGGCGGCATCGACTACTTTGCCCTTACGGAGGCGGTGGCCGACATGGTCAGCACAGGCCAGCTCACCCGGGACGGGGACCTGTACGCCATTACGGAGAAGGGCCGCCGGAACTCCGCCATCTGCGAGAGCAGCCTGCCGGTCTCCGTCCGCCGCCACGGGGACGAGAATCTCCTGCAGCTCAACGAGGAGCTGCGCATCAGCGACCAGATCCAGGCCGGGGTGGAGGAACAGGAGGACGGAACCTGCCTCCTGCACCTTAAATTCAGCGACGGAATCTCCCCTCTGCTGCAGGTGGACCTGCTGGTAAACAGCCTGGAGGAGGGGCGGAAGATGGCCGCCCGCTTCCGCAGGAATCCGGCCGGTCTCTACTACGCCGTGGTGGAGCAGCTGGTCAGCCAGGAAGAGGGATAGCCATGAGAAGAAGCGACAGAGAGCAGAGTCGGGAGTTCGCCCTGGACGTCATCGACCGCTGCAGCCACGGGGTCATGGCCGTGAGCACGGAGGACGGCACACCCTACTGCCTCCCCCTCTCCTTTGCCCGGGAGGGGAACAGCCTGTACTTCCACTGCGCCCGGGAGGGCAGGAAACTGGACCTGCTCCGCAGGAACCCCCGGGTCTGCATTACCTTTGTGGCGGAGGACACTCCGGTGTTCGTGGAGCCTCACATGTACTCTACCTGGTACCAGTCCGCTGTCGTCACCGGCACCGCCGCAGAGGTGGAGAGTGACGGGGAGAAGACCGCAGCCCTGCGGGCACTGTGCACAAAGCTGCTCCCCGACCACATGGGAGACACCTTTGACCAGGCCGTAGCCGCCAGCCTCCGGGCGGTGTCTGTCTGGCGCATCGACATGGACCAGGTATCCGGGAAGGCAAAGCTGCGGCACTGATCCCAGAGTCTGCATGCTGCTGGTTCTGACAGCCCCGAAGGAGTGTTCCGGATGCAGAAGATCGAATACTTCACGGACAGAGACGGATGCCTGTGCGGCAGATGGCCGGGAAAGAGCGTATATGTAAAAGGTACAGGCTCCCGCAAAACCGGGCAGATGCATCTGGGACTGGTGATTGACAGGGAGAAGAACCTCTTCTGGAGCAGGGCCCGGGGTTACTTCATTTTTGATCCGGACACCCTGACCTGCACAGCGGCAGATCCGAAGGATGTGCCCCCGTCCGCCTCTCCCCTGCGGGACGGCCCCGGGGCTCCGGATGCCTCCTCCATCATCGACTTCGGTGATGCCTTCTTCCTGGACCAGCTGATCCGGGAGACTGGATACAGCCGGGTCCTCGACTCTGTTTCTGCCGGCAGCAGGGACACCTTGCAGATCCTGGTTCAGTACTGCGCCCTGGAGGGCGGTCCCGCCGCCCAGGCGAACATCTGGTGCCGGAGCAGCTTTGCCTCGTATCTGTATCCCGGGGCGGACCTGTCTGTGCAGGGGATCCGCAGGCTTCTCAATGAGGCGGGGATACCGGAGAACCGCACTGCCTTCCTCCGGGCTCATGCTGGATTCCTGCTGGAGTCTGCAGATAAGGACCAGCGCATTCTCAGAGACAGCAGCACTCTGCCTTCCATCCGCTCTGGAACTGCGGACGCAGGAAAACGCATCCTCACCGCTGTACTGAAGGACTCCCGTCTTCCCCTGTTCTTCATGGTGCTTCCGGAAGACGTTCAGGACAGCACCATGCTGAAGGCCCTGTCTGCAGGGCTTGCGCAGGCTGGGCTGATCGTGAGCCTCACCACAGAAGCCCTTCCGGCTGGAAATCTCCTGTCCGGCTGCTGGACCCGCCGGAACACCGGGCGGAACCTGAATCTGGCAGCGCGTTCTGCCGCACTTCTCTCCGGCATGGAACATGAGGCGCAGACGTTCAGCGGCTCCCTCCTGATCTCGTTCATCGTCTCCTTCCTGGAAACCCTGATCCGGAATCGCCTGGCGCTTATGGACAGGTGCTTCGTTTCCGTTTCTCCGAAACTGTACCGGAGCATCCCCAAAGGAGCAGCGGGATTCGCACTGGAGGAGCACAGTGGAGAGACCGGACGGGACGTTGTAATCCTGGAACAGGAGCCGCTGGAGGAGATCTGCGGAGATTCCCCCTCCTCCCTGTTCCTGTCCATGCGGGGCCTGAAGGCCCATGTTACAGGCGCAGTGATCAGACCGGGCCCTGTCCGGGAGGACCAGCAGTCCTACCTGAAGGCCTTCGGCCTGGCGTGCCCGTGCCATGTGAGCCGGCTGCCGGACCGGCTCTGTCCTGTCTTTATGGAAGAGCCGGCTGGAACCGCAGGAATGCTGGCCTTCACCTTCCCCTCCCCGGTACCGGACAGTCAGATCGCCGAAAAGCGCAGGGTCATGGAAGAGAAGGAGGCAGAGAGGACCGGGACAGAAGCGGCTACAAAGGCAGAGTCTGCGGAGGAAAAGAGCCGCAGAACAGCTGGAGGGCACAGAGGCAGAAAGCCCGGTTCGAAAAACAAAAAGACGCTGGAACGGGAGGCAGCCATCGCCAGAGGAGAGCTTCCACCACCTCCTCCGAAAAGGCCGTATCACAGGAGAGCCGGTACGGCCCCCCAGCCGGACAGCGAATCTGAATCCTGAGCCTGGGTCCGGCATCCTGACCCCTGGCAGTCCTGGCATCCAGAAGAGCACCTCCCCCGCCGGGGCGGTGCTCCTCTTCTTTTCGGAATCAGTCACGAACTGCTGCCGGCACCAGCCCGGCAGGAACCGTGATTACACCCAGGAGACTGCTCCCTCTGGATACGACAAGAACAGAGCCAGGGCGAAGGCGGTGCCCACCAGACAGGTGACAGTCAGCGATGCAATAGGGATTCAGATTCTCCGGCGTCGTTCTGACGCAGATGCGGCAGACGGCTTCGGAGCCAGCAGTGAGAGCGATGGGGAAATACCTGTCCAGGAAGATCCCCCCTGGATACAAAAACTGCGGCCAGACTGACTCGAAATCAGCCTGACCGCAGGCAGGTGCTACCTGTGACTGAATATTACCATAGGGGAAGGGACCGTTCAATCCCGGGGGCGGGAACCCTGCGGGCTTCTTTGCCGCTTCAGCACTGCAATGCGCCGCAGTTCTCAGTCGTCCCGGTCGATATCGTGGTCCAGAATGGCGCCGGAGGAGCCGTCGATGGTGTAGTCGTACTCATAGCCATTGGCTCTGAACTCCACCTCGTACTCCAGCCGCCCATCGTCCCAGTCGGCCTCCGCTCTGAGACCGCTTACCTGACCGGCAGTGAGCCCCGCGTGGGAGAGGGCCGCCTGCTTGGCCGCGTCGGCGCCGATGTCGCCGGATGCCGTTCCGCTGCCGGTGCTGTGGTGGTTGTCATCGTGGTGGTCCGAGTTCACCGGTGTGCGGTAGTCGGTGTCCCAGGAGATGACAGCGCCGGTAGTTCCGCTGACATCGCAGTCAAACTCCTGACCGCTGCAGTAGAACTGGATGTCGTAGTAGCCGTCATCGTAGTCATACTCCACCCGGGTTCCCGTTATGCCGGATGCGTTCAGCTCCGGCCAGCGGACTGCAAAGTCCGCCATGCAGGCGTCGAGTGCGGCCTGCTCGCTCACCGCGGCCTGGTTTGAGGGGACCTGGGGTGCCGTGCCCTGACCGCCGTTTCCGGGGATCTGCTCCTTCTCCGACTTGAGGACGCTGCCGGAGGCTGCCTCGATCTCATAGTCGTATTTCCAGCCGCCGGCTGTAAACTCGATGTCATAGACCTGGCGTCCGTTGTCCCAGTCCGCCTTCGCCTGTACAAAGGCTGCATCCGCAGCGGATACCCCCGCGTGGTTCAGGGCTGCGGTCTTGGCTGCCTCCACGCCGATGTCTCCGGATGTCTGGGGGGTCTGCGTGCCGGTTCCGCCGCCCTGCTGGGTCCCGGGCAGCTGCTCCTTCTCCGCCTTCAGGACGGAGCCGTCGGAGGCCAGAATCTCGTAGTCATACTTGAACTGGCCGGCAGTGAACTCGATGTCGTAGACCTGGCGTCCGTCATCCCAGTCGGCTCTCGCCTGGCGGAAGGACGCATCGCCGGCTGCCACGCCTGCGTGCTTCAGGGCTGCGGTCTTGGCCGCCTCCACGCCGATGTCTCCGGATGTCTGGGGGGTCTGTGTACCGGTCCCGCTTCCCTGCTGGGTCCCCGTGC
>CAYYHY010000007.1:21189-30171 GCA_964471855.1 uncultured Oscillospiraceae bacterium
CCGGATGTCTGGGGGGTCTGTGTACCGGTCCCGCTTCCCTGCTGGGTCCCCGTGCCGGTTCCAGTGCCTGACTGTGTTCCGGTGCCGGTGCCGTTTCCGGCTGCTGCGCCGGTCTGGATGTTCTGCTGACCGCTGAGGACCTCGCCGGTAAAGGCATCGATCCTGTAGTCAAACTCCCCGAAGGGACCCTCGATCTCCACATCATAGATCGGGGGGATGTTGTCCAGCTCCGGGTCGGCGTCCACTCTGACATTGCTCTGACCCTGAACCCCTGCATACTCCTGGGCGATCCGGTCCGCCTCGGATATGCCGATGGGGATGCGGCTCTCGCCGGTAGTTTTCAGGTCAATGAGCTCCTCCACGCTGAGGGCGGAGAGCCTGGCCGCCACATCGTCGCTGTAGGCTGTTCCCCCTGCCTCCAGGACCTGGCTGACAAGGGAGGCCTTGCCGGAGGATATGCTGTTAACCTGCTGCATGGCGGTCAGCTGATCCGCCTGGTTCATGTCCACATACTGGCTGTATACGCTGCTGCTGTTGCTGGCTCCCTTGAGGATGTTGTCCACAACCCGAACCAGCATGGTCTGCAGATCGGCCGCCCTCTCCATGTTCCCGTCCTCCACGCTGATGAGGATGGCGGAAGAGAGCTGGTCCAGGTATCCGTTCCGGAGCAGGGAGCCCACCACGGCGTTCACCGCCACGTCCAGCTTGGTCCCCTTCAGGTCCTCGCCGCCGCCCATGTCATAGAGCACCACGGCTCCGTCCTCGTTCATGGGGGTGCAGGAGAGGACCTTCTCGTTCCGGTTTACTTTCAGCTCAATGCTGGGGTTGACGTCGAGGGAGACGACGCTGGCCACCGTGCTGTTCGAACGCCAGTACAGCCCGCCGCCGACTCCTCCAATAAGCACCAGGGCAAGGACTGCGGCAATGAGAGGCCGCCAGCGTCTGGTGCTGCTGCGGCTGCCGGACTGTTTCCTGCTGCTGCGGTCTGCCATAGATATCACGTTTCCTTTCCCCGGCCCGCAGCGGGGGAGGATTTCCTGCAGGTCGTCCGGGGCTGCGCGGTCCAGGGCTTCCATTACCCTGGTTTCCAGTTCGCTGTCCGTCATGGGGGTTATCCTCCTTCCATCCGGGCTCGCAGTTTCTTGATTCCGCGGTTGTACTTGGACAGGACCGTTGATACCGGCATGTCCAGCAGGTCAGCGATCTCCCGGTGCTTCAGCCCGCTGGCGTGGAGCAGAAGAACCTCCCGCTCCTCCGTCCCCAGGCTGCCCAGGGCCTCCTGCAGAATGATCCGGTCTTCCGAGGTCACGCCGGGGGCGTCGGCGGGAATGGCATCCCACTCCTCCTCCGAGAGGTCCCCCTGCCGGGATGAGCTGCGCAGACGCATCCGGGCCTCGTTCCGTGCGATGGTGAGTATCCAGGCCATGGGAGTCCCTTTGGCCCGGTAGGAGGCCGCATTCTCCCAGATCCGGATGTACACATCCTGGGAGACCTCCTGGGCATCATGTGCATGGTGCAGAATGGAGAGCGTCATGCCGTAGACAGCTCCCCGGGTGCGCTCGTAGAGCTCGCCGAAGGCATCCCTGTCGCCTGCCCCTGTCTGCTGCAGCAGACGGTCCAGTTCCTCTCTGGACGGAGCAGCCTCTTCTATAGTTTCCAGCACTGCCAGCATCGCAATTTCTCCTGTCGTCTAAGAAATGCGCGGGAAAGGACTTTTATTGCATCGCCGGGAAATTTCGAAATCCCGGTCTCAAAAGCAGGACGGACCTCTCCCGGGGGACAGGTCCGTCTCTCGTCTCATCTGCGGAGGGTCTTCAGCTCTCCAGCGGGACAACCCGCCGGACAATGCCTACGCCCAGGGGCGTAGGGCCGGTGTGTACACCAATCGTAATGCCGATCTGGAAGTACTCGGACCTGGGCACGTGGAACCCCATCTGTTCCAGACCATTGAAGATATCGTCCGTAAACGCTTCATACTCGGCCCGGTCCAGGCCGCAGCCGGTCACAATCCGGTGCTGCCGGACATCCGGCTTTGTATTCTTCATGTAGTTGAAGAACTGCTCCTTCACCTTGCGCACGGCGTTCTTCCGCCCCTGGGCGATGCCGGCGTTGTACAGTTCCGCATCGTACATGCCGATGAGGGGCTTTACCCGCAGCATGGAGCCAAGCCTGGCCTCTGCCTTGCCGATGCGCCCCCCGTGCCGCAGATATTCCAGATCGTTGGTGGTAAAGAAGATGCGCCCGGTGGGCCGCATGACGGTCTCCAGGGCATCCGCCGCAGCGTCCAGTTCCCAGTCTCTGTCCCTGAGCTCGATGGCCTCCAGCACCATCAGGCCCTGCATGACCGTGGCGAACTGGCTGTCAACGACCCGGACCCGGCACTGGGGGAACTCCTCCTGCAGCAGCTCCGCTGCATTGCAGGCACACTGATAGGAGGTGCTGAATCTTGCATTGAGGCAGATGCAGAGGATGGGCATCCCCGTCTCAGCGATGGGACGGAACACCTCCAGGTAGTCGTCTACGGAGGGCATGGACGTCTTGGGGAAGACACCGGGGTTGTCTGCCATCATCTGGTAGAACTCCAGGGAAGTGATGTCCTTCTCCTCCCGGTAGTAGTGCTCGCTGCCCAGCGCAGCATAGTAGGAGACCATTCCGAAACCCAGCTTCTCAGCCCGCTCACGGCCCAGGTCGCAGGAACTGTCACTGACGACTTGAAACTTCATGTATCAAAAACCTCATTTCCGGCACCCGCCAGGAGCACCAGTCAGTCTTGCGGTCTGTTCCGGAAAGGGAGGAAACGGTCCGTTCATTCGGACCGGATTCAGGGCTCCGCCCCTCCAAAATTCCGGCTCAGAATGTCATTCTACCATATTCTGCCCGCCCTGTCACTACATTTTTTGCCCCTGCTCCCGGGTCTCTCACCGGTGGTACAGATTGTTGCTCTCATACCTGGGTTCGCAGGTCAGGAGTATGCCCAGCCGCTTGTAGGTGACGGCGTCGGCTGGGGACAGCATGACTGTGCAGTGGGCCTGGCAGCCCCGCAGCTGCTCCAGGGCGTTCATGGCCTGCTCCGCAGCGGGGTCAGCGTCGGCGGAGGCCGCCAGCGCCACCAGGATCTCGTCGCTGTGGAGCCGGGGGTTGACGGAGCCCAGAAACTTCACCTTCACCTTCTGTACCGGGCGGATGGCAGACTGGGCGATGAGAAGGGTCTCCCGGGGGATTCCCGCCACCGCCTTCAGGGCGTTCAGCAGTGCGGCAGAGGAGCAGCCCATCAGGTCGCTGGTCTTGCCGGTTACGATGCAGCCGCCGGGGAGCTCAATGGCCATGGCCGGCTTGCCGGTCCTCTCCTGCTCCGCCGCTGCGGCGGCGATCACCGGCCGGTCCTCCCTGGTAATGCCCGCCTTCTGCATCAGCAGCTCCAGGCGCCCGATGGCGGTGTCCCCGCCCCGGCCCTGCCGGCGCTGGCACAGGGCATCGTAGTAGCGGCGGATGATCTCCTGGCGGGCGGCCTCCCGGCACACCCCGTCATCCACGATGCAGCTGCCGGCCATGTTGACCCCCATGTCCGTGGGGGACTGGTAGGGGCAGCTGCCCAGGATCCGCTGGAAGATGGCGGAGAGGACGGGAAACACCTCCACGTCCCGGTTGTAGTTTACGGCCTGGATGCCGTAGGCCCGGAGGTGGTAGGGATCCAGCATGTTCACGTCGTCCAGGTCCGCCGTGGCGGCCTCGTAGGCCAGGTTCACGGGGTGCTCCAGGGGCAGGTTCCAGATGGGGAAGGTCTCAAACTTGGCATAGCCGGCAACCACTCCCCGGGCGTGCTCGTGGTAGAGCTGGCTGAGGCAGGTGGCCATCTTGCCGCTGCCCGGACCGGGAGCCGTCACTACAACCAGCGGCCGGCTGGTCTCAATGTAGTCGTTGCGGCCGAAGCCGTCCTCCCCCACTATGGCGCTGACGTCGTGGGGGTACCCGCTGATGGGGTAGTGGCGGTACACCTTCATGCCCAGACCCTCCAGGCGGCGCTGGAAGGCGCAGGCGGCGGGCTGGTGGGCGAAGCGGGTCACAACCACGCTGCCCACGTACAGCCCCCGGGAGCGGAACACGTCGATGAGCCGGAGGACATCCGTGTCGTAGGGGATGCCCAGGTCCCCCCGCACCTTGTTGTTCTCGATGTCGGCCGCATTGATGGCGATGATGATCTCCGCCTTGTCCCGCATCTGCTCCAGCATGCGGACCTTGCTGTCCGGCTCAAAGCCGGGCAGAACCCGGGCCGCGTGATGGTCGTCGAAGAGCTTGCCCCCGAACTCCAGATACAGCTTGCCTCCGAACTGGGCAATCCGCTCCTGGATGTGCCGGGACTGGATGGTCAGGTACTTTGCGTTGTCGAACCCTGCCTGCATGGGGATACCTCCGTGCTGAAAAACTGCCATATTGTACCGTACCGGCCGGCAGGGCGTCAAGGGTCCGGAGGACAGGAAGAGCCGGCTGCCCGTGCCTCTGAGGCGTTTCCGGACAGCCGGCCTGTGATTGTTCCCTCAGCGGATTCCCGGATCAGTCCAGGATGCCCGCCTGTTTCAGCACCTCGTCCACGGTGTGGACAAGGATGATGTTCAGCCTGGACTTCACTTCCCCTGCCACATCCTCCAGGTCCTGTTCGTTGTCGGCGGGGATGCAGACGGTCTTGACCCCGGCCCGGACCGCCGCCAGCAGCTTCTCCGGCAGACCGCCGATGGGCAGCACCTGCCCCCGGAGGGAGACCTCCCCGGTCATGGCCAGGGTGGGATCCACCGCCCGCTCCGTCACCAGGGACGCCAGGGCCGTGGTGAGGGTGATGCCTGCAGAGGGTCCGTCCTTGGGCACGGCTCCCGCCGGCACATGGATGTGCAGGTCCTCTTTCGTAAAGCGCTCCGCATGCTCCGGGAACCGGTTCTTCACCAGGGTCACCGCCAGCTTTGCGGACTCCTTCATCACATCTCCCAGCTGACCGGTGATGATCTGTTTGCCCTTGCCCCTGGAGAACATGGTCTCCACGAAGAGCACGTCCCCGCCGGCCTGGGTCCATGCGAGACCGGTGACGATGCCGGGGTTCTTCTTCTCCTGAATCCCCTCGTGGCGGATGGGCTTCTGGTCCAGGTAGGAGCGGAGGTTCCGCTCCGTCACGCTGATGGCCTTCATCTCCCCGTCCGCCAGCCGCACGGCTGCGGTGCGGCACAGGGTGTCCAGCTGCCGCCGCAGGCCCCGCACCCCGGCCTCCATGGTGTAGTCCGAGATGATGGTGTGCCAGGCCCTGGGGGAGATCTTCAGCATGTCCGCCGGGATCCCCGCCTGCTCCATGGCCTTGGGCAGCAGGTGGCGGCGCCCGATCTGGATCTTGTCCGTCTCCGTGTAGCCCTGGAACTCGATGGTCTCCATGCGGTTGAGCAGCGGCTCAGGGATGGTGTCCGTGCGGTTGGCCGTACAGATAAACAGCACGTCGGAGAGGTCGTAGGGCACGTTCATGTAGTGGTCAGTAAAGGAGAAGTTCTGCTCCGGGTCCAGCACCTCCAGCAGGGCGCTGGCGGGGTCGCCGGCGTAGTCCCTGGCCAGCTTGTCCACCTCGTCCAGCACCACCACCGGGTTGGATACGCCGCTGCGGCGGATGCCATCCATGATGCGGCCCGGCATGGCCCCGATGTAGGTCCGCCGGTGGCCACGGATGTCCGCCTCGTCCCGGACGCCCCCCAGGCTGATGCGCACGTACTTCCGGTTGAGGGCGTCCGCGATGCTCTGGCCGATGCTGGTCTTGCCGGTGCCGGGGGCCCCTACAAACAGGAGGATGGAGCCCGCCTGCTTCTTGTTCAGGGTCATCACCGCCAGCTGCTGCAGGATGCGCCGCTTGACCTTCTTCATGCCGAAGTGGTCCCGGTCCAGGATCTCCTCCGCCTCTTTCAGGGTGTGGGGCTCGAAGGGCTCCTTCTTCCAGGACAGTCCGGTGACGAAGTCCAGGTAGTCGTAGAGCATCCCGTACTCGTGCCCGTTCTGCCCCTCCTGCTTCATCCGGCCCAGGATCTTCTTCGCCTCCGCCATGGCGGTCTCGTTCATGCCGGAGTTCTCGATCTTCTCCTCAAACTTTTTGATGTCAGAGACGTCGTCCGGGTTCATGTCGTCCAGCTTCTGCTGGAGGATCTCCAGCTGCCTGCGGATGGCCTGCTCCCTGTAGAGCCGTTCGCTGTTCTCCTGCTGCTCCTCGCTGGCCTCCTGGCTTACGAGGAACATCTGCAGGTACTGGTTGATGGCGGTCTCCATGAGGGCAAAGCACTCGGAGTAGGTGTCCGCCGCCAGCATGGCGTACTTCTCGTCGGAGGTGATGCCCAGCATGTAGGAGGTGTAGACTACCGCCTCCTCCAGGCTCTTCCAGTTGGCGATGTAGCTGCGGACCCAGTTCCCCATGCGCAGTCTCGCCGTGCTCTGGATCATGGCCCGCTTGATGTCCTGGAACCGGCGGTCGATCTCCTCATCTGTCAGATCCCTGACCCATGGACAGGGCTCCCAGGATGCGGTGACGCTGCCCTCCTCAACACGGACATCCGAGTAGCGGACCCGCTCCTCCGTGAGGACCGCCACTGTGCCGTCCTCGGCGACGCCCGCAATCCGGCCGACAACGCCGATGGGCAGGATGTCATCCGGCTTCAGATCGTCATCTGTCTCACGTTTCGTTACAAAGAACAGTACCTGCTCCCCTTCTTCCGGGGTTCCATCCGCCTGCCTGCCGTAGAAATCCTTCTGAAGGTAGTATGTCACATCCGGAA
Organism: uncultured Oscillospiraceae bacterium; assembly: GCA_964471855.1. GTDB lineage: Bacteria > Bacillota > Clostridia > Oscillospirales > Oscillospiraceae > Lawsonibacter. The sequence continues at coordinate 27,978 of CAYYHY010000007.1, forward strand.
GGATGATCACGTTGTAAAAGGGAATGCCAGTCATGTCCATTCCTCCTTTCTGGTATGCGGATCAGCCGGCCGCAGAGGCCGGAACGGGCAGCCCGGACCTGCCCCCGGGGAACGGGGGCAGGAACCGTCTGTCCTGCATGTGTCAGTGCATCAGGGAGGACACCAGCTCGGCAAACTCCGAGGGGTTGTCCAGAGGCAGCTCCGCCATGAGCACCGCCTGGCCGTAGAGCAGTTTGGAGTACTTCTCCACAGTCTCGGTGTCGCCGGCATCCACCGCCCGCTTCAGGGCGGCAAAGGGTGCGGAGTCGGGGTTCAGCTCCAGGACCCGCTGGGCCCTCACCTGATCCGCGCCTTCCCGGCGGCGCATGTACTTCTCCATCTCCAGGGAGACGGGACCGTTCGCAGTCAGGCAGCAGGCGCCGGTCCGGAGGATGGAGGAGGCACGGACCTCGGTGACCTGGTCGCCCAGGGCCTCCTTAACGGCATCGATGACGGACTTGCCCTCTTCCGCCTTCTCCTCCGCTTCTTTCTTCTCCTCGTCGCTCTGGGGCAGGGCGTCCTCGTCGTTGACAGACTTGAACTTCTTCCCTTCAATCTCCCCCAGAGCCTTCATCACGAAGTCGTCCACCTCGTCCGTGCAGTAGAGGATCTCAAAGCCCCGCTCCTTGATGCGCTCCACCTGGGGCAGGCTGTCGATGCGGTCCACGGTCTCGCCGCAGGCGTAGTAGTAGCAGGTCTGCTCCTCAGGCATCCGGTCCCGGTAGGCCTTCAGAGTGGTCATGCCCTCCTGGGTGGAGGAGTGGAACATCAGCAGGTCGACAATCTTGTCCTTGTTGTTTCCGTATTCATCGACCACACCGTACTTGAGCTGGGTGCCGAAGGCGTCCCAGAACTTCCCGTACTTCTCCGGCTCGTCCTGCTGCAGGCGCAGGAGCTCGCCCTTGATCTTCTTCTCCAGGGCGTTGGCGATGACCTTCAGCTGGCGGTCGTGCTGCAGCACCTCGCGGCTGATGTTCAGGGAGAAGTCGGGGGAATCCACAACGCCCTTGACGAAGCGGAAGTACTCCGGCAGCAGGTCGGCGCACTTCTCCATGATCATGACTCCGGAGGAGTAGAGCTGCAGACCCTTCTGGTAGTCCCGGGTATAGAAGTCATAGGGGGCCTGGGCGGGGATGTACAGCATGGCCTTGTAGGTCACGGAACCCTCGGCGCTGGTGTGGATGACGGTCAGAGGGTCCTGCCAGTCCATGAACTTGTCCTTGTAGAACTCGTTGTACTCCTCGGGCTTGACCTCGGACTTCTTCCGCTGCCACAGCGGCACCATGGAGTTGACGGTCTTCCACTCCTGTACCGTCTCCCACTCGGGCTGGTAGTCGTCCCCCGCATCCTCGGGCTTCTCCTTCTCCCGGTAGTCATCCAGCAGCATGACAATGGGGTAGCGGATGTAGTCGGAGTACTTCTTTACGAGCTGCTGCAGCTTGTAGTTCTCCAGGAACTCGTCGTAGTTCTCGCCCTCTGCGTTGGGCTTGATGTGCATGATCACGTCGGTGCCCGGCTGGTCCTTGCTGCAGGGCTCGATGGTATAGCCGTCGGTCCCGTCGGACTCCCACTTCCAGGCCTGGTCAGCACCCCAGACCTTTGAGACCACGGTGACCCTGTCGGAGACCATGAAGGCGGAGTAGAAGCCCACGCCGAACTGGCCGATGACGTCGATGTCTCCGCCCTTCTCAGCGTCCATGGCCGCCTTGAACATGCTGGAGTCGCTGTGGGCGATGGTGCCCAGGTTGTTCTCCAGCTCCTCGGGGGTCATGCCCACGCCGTTGTCGGAGACGGTGAGGATCCGGTTCTCCTTGTCCACGCTGATGGTAATCTTCAGGTCGGAACGCTGGATGTCCACGTTCTCATCCGTCAGCCCCCTGTAGGCCAGCTTGTCCTCGGCGTCGCTGGCGTTGGAGATGATCTCCCGCAGGAAGATCTCCTTGTGGGTGTAGATGGAGTTGACCATCAGGTCCAGCAGACGCTGGGACTCCGCCTGAAACTGCTTCTTTTCCATAACTGAATTCCTCCATATATGTAAAAATTTCTTAGATCGCTATAAATTAGCACTCGTCATGCCTGAGTGCCAGCCTATAATAGCGCAGGACCGCTGGAAATGCAATAGAGTTCATAAAAAATTTACAAATGATTAGCAAAC
>CAYYHY010000008.1:0-11896 GCA_964471855.1 uncultured Oscillospiraceae bacterium
CGGGGCTGGGGAAGACCACCCTCAGCCAGATCATCGCCAACGAGATGGGGGTCAGCATCCGGGTCACCTCCGGCCCCGCCATTGAGAAGGCGGGGGATCTGGCGGCCCTGCTGACCAACCTGCAGGAGAACGACATCCTCTTTGTGGACGAGATCCACCGCCTGAACCGGCAGGTGGAGGAGATCCTCTACCCGGCCATGGAGGACTACGCCATCGACATCATCATAGGAAAGGGGCCCTCCGCCAACTCCATCCGCCTGGACCTGCCGAAGTTCACCCTCATCGGGGCCACCACCCGGGCGGGGCAGCTCTCCGCCCCTCTCCGGGACCGGTTCGGGGTCACCCTGCGTCTGGAGCTGTATACGGCCCAGGAGCTGATGCAGATTGTCACCCGCTCTGCAGGCATCCTCAATGTGCCCATCGAGCAGGAGGGGGCTCTGGAGATCGCCCGGCGCAGCCGGGGGACCCCCCGCATCGCCAACCGCATGCTGCGGCGGGTGCGGGATTTCGCCCAGGTGAAGGCCGGCGGGGTCATCACCCGCAGGGTTGCGGACGAGGCTCTCACGGCTCTGGAGATCGACTGGCTGGGTCTGGACTCCACCGACCGCAGAATGCTGCACAGCATCATTGAAAACTACCGGGGCGGCCCGGTGGGTCTGGATACCCTGGCCGCCACCATCAACGAGGAGGCAGTCACCCTGGAGGACGTGTATGAGCCCTACCTGATGCAGCTGGGGTTCCTCACCCGCACCCCCCGGGGCCGCTGCGTGACCCCCAAGGCCTACCAGCACCTGGGCCTGCCGGTGCCGGAGCAGGGGTGACAGGCCTCCCTCCCGGGACGGCCGGGAGTTCCAATACAGCAGACAGGAATGATTCAGTATGGGCAAACTCTTTGGAACAGACGGGATCCGGGGCATTGTCAACGCCGGACTGGACGCGGACCTGGCCTACAAGGTGGGGCTGGCCGCCGCCACCGTGCTGGCGAGGGAGAAGAAGGCGGGGGAGCGCCCCCTGGTCACCATCGGCAAGGACACCCGCATCTCCGGGGATCTGCTGAAGGGGTCCCTCATCTCCGGACTCTGCACCGCCGGCGCCGACGTGCTGGACCTGGGTACCCTCCCCACCCCGGGGGTGGCCTGGGTCACGGTGGACGAGGGGGCGGATGCGGGGATCGTCATCTCCGCCAGCCACAACTCCTACCCCTACAACGGCATCAAGATCTTCAACGGGAAAGGCTTCAAGCTCTCCGACGAGCTGGAGGAGCGGATCGAGGACATCGTCCTCTTCTCCAGCCGCAACGTGCCCATGAAGACCCACGGGGATATCGGGCGGGTGACCTACATGCCCGTCAAAGCCTCGGACAACTACATCGACCATCTGGAGGACTGCATCGACTCCACCCTGGGGGGTCTGCACATCCTGGTGGACTGCGCCAACGGCGCCGCCTCCACGACGGCGGCCAGGCTCTTCGACCGCTTCTCCAAGCTGCGCACCGACGTGATCAATGCGGACCCGGACGGGATCAACATCAACGACTGCTGCGGCTCCACCCACCTGGACGGGCTCCGGGCCATGGTGAAGGCCGGACGCTACGACATCGGCATCGCCTTTGACGGGGACGCGGACCGCTGCCTGGCGGTGGACGAGGAGGGGGAGATCATCGACGGGGACCAGATCATGGCGGCCTGCGGGCTGGACATGCTGGGCAAGGGACAGCTGCCCCGGAACACAGTGGTAGCCACCGTCATGTCCAACCTGGGCTTCCGGCTCTACTGCCGGGATCACGGTCTGCGCCTGGAGACCACGGACGTGGGAGACCGGAACGTGCTGGAGCGGATGGTGGAGAAGGGCTACCGCCTGGGGGGCGAGCAGTCCGGACACATGATCTTCCTGGAGCACGCCACCACCGGAGACGGGCAGCTCACTGCCCTGAAGATGCTGGCCCTCATGAAGGAGAGCGGGCAGAAGGCCTCCCAGGTCTTCAGCGCGTGCCCCAGATACCCCCAGGTGCTGCTGAACATCCCCGTGGCCGACAACGACAGAAAGCGGGCCTGCATGGAGAGCCCCGTGCTGCGCCAGGCGGTGCAGCAGGAGGAGGCCGCCCTGTCCGGGGAGGGCCGGGTGCTGGTCCGTCCCTCCGGCACCGAGGCCCTGATGCGGGTCATGGTGGAGGCGAAGACCCAGGAGCGGGCTCAGCAGGTGGCCGAACGGCTGGCCGGGCTGGTGGGTTCCCTGTGACAGTGATCTGCGGACGGCCGGACCGTGTTCTGCAGCGCATTCCCTTCAGCAGAACCCTGCGGACCCAGATGGAAGAAAATCCCAGAAACTGCCGGGGCTTGCTGGCTTATGAAAAAATTTTTTCGATTCGCTTGACAAAAACGTGAGCGCTGTTTAGTATGAATATTGGCAATGATAGAAAGCCGGATTTTGCACTGCTGGAAAATTTTTCCGATGAGTCACTGTGCCGGCTTTCTGCAGAGGGAAATTCCGCAGCGGAGACAGAACTGGTGCACCGCTACGGCTGGCTGGTCCGGGCCTGTTCCCGCCCCCTGTTCCTGGCGGGGGGAGACAGCGAGGACCTGATGCAGGAGGGAATGCTGGGTCTCCTCCGCGCCATCCGCAGCTTCGACCCGGAGCGGGACACCGCTTTCCGGACCTACGCAGAGATCTGTATCCACAGCAGCCTCCTTACGGCGGTCCGGGCCGCCAGCGGAGGCAAGCACACCCCCCTGAACGAAAGCGTCCCCTTTGAGGCCTCTCTTTTCGACTGCATCGATCCTTCGCTGACCGTCAGTACCCAGAGTCCAGAGGACGTTGTTATAGACCGGGAGGAGTTCCGAGAACGACTCCAGGTTCTAAGGGGAAGTCTGTCCGCCCTGGAGGCGCGCATACTTCCGCCCTACCTCAACGGCCTCTCCTGCGGCGAAATCGCCAGACAGGAGGGTCTGAGCATGAAGACAGTCGACAATGCCATCCAGCGCATCCGGCGCAAGCTTGTACGGCAGTTTTCAAACGGCGTATCCAGCGAAAGCTGATCGCATATTTCACCCCTGGCGCAGGAGCGCCGGGAAACTAAAGAGAGGGAAATCCAATGTACGAAGACAAGATCCTGGTATGCAAAGAGTGCGGCAGGGAGTTCACCTTCACGGCCGGCGAGCAGGAGTTCTACGCCGAGCGCGGCTTCCAGAACGAGCCCCAGCGCTGCAAGCCCTGCCGCGATGCCCGCAAGAACGCCGTCCGCGGCCCCCGCGAGTACTTCACCACCACCTGCGCCGCCTGCGGCGGAGTGGCCAAGGTTCCCTTCGAGCCCAAGTCCGACCGCCCTGTGTACTGCAGCGAGTGCTTCGCCAAGATCCGCGAGCAGAGCCGCTGAGATCATATCCGGGAAACATCATGTCAGCCGCCGGTCCGTCCGGCGGCTTTCTTGCCCCTCTTAAGCAGGATTTCAGCGGTCCGGAGAAAAAATGCCTGTTGAAATATCTGCGGAGAGAGGATATACTGGTGCTATCCAGATAAAACAACGGAGGTACCTTCCATGACCATTGACAAGGACACTGTCATCGGCGACATCCTCGCTGTAGCGCCCCAGACGGCACCGGTCTTCAACAGCATCGGCATGCACTGCCTGGGCTGCCCCATCTCCCAGGGGGAGACCATCGAGGAGGCCTGCTTTGTCCACGGCATCGACCCCGAGGAGCTGCTGGCGGCGGTCAACGCCATGCTGTAGGCAGGGGTCCATCTGTACATTCTGTACATAAGGAAAGGGACGGCTGCCGCCCCTTTCTTTTTTCTGATTTTTAAAAGAGGTGTTTCCATGAAATACACCATGCTGATGGGCTTCCCCCGCAGGGGGGAGATGGCCCCTCTGCTGGAGGCCTTCCTGGACGAGAACACGGTGCTGGGGGTGGAGCAGGACGTGATCTGGCTCTGCGACCGGAACCTGCAGCCCTGCAGCGGCTGCAGGCAGTGCGGGGATGCGGAGGAGTACCCTGGCTGCGTCCTGGAGGACGACTTTGAGAGCCTGTTCTTCTCCCTGCACACCAGCGACGTGCTGGTCTTTGTCTCCCCTGTCAGCGGCGGACGCTGCAGCGCCCCTCTGCAGACGATTCTGGAGCGGATGGAACGCTCCTGCTGCAGGGACCTGGGGGACCAGAAATCCGCATTTGCCATGAAGCAGGCGGCGGCCGTCCTGGGCTGCGGAAACCCCGGGGAGGACGGGACGGAGCAGTGGGAGCAGGAGCTGGAGCAGTTCTGCCTGAAGAGCGACCTGGACTACCTGGGCTCCTTCTGCTGCAGCGGTCTGGGCGGGGAGAGGCCCCTGCTGGACGAGGACACGGAGACCGACATCCGGGACTTCGCCCACGCCCTGTGCATCATGGTGGCCCACAGCGTCTGAGACCGGTGGCACTGAAGCTGAGCCCCCGGCTGCGGATGACGGCTGACCTGGTGCCCCCCGGGGCGAGGCTGGCGGACATCGGCACCGACCACGCCTGCCTGCCGGCGGCCCTGCTGCTGGAGGGGAAGATCCCCCGGGCCGTCGCCGCGGACATCCGTCCCGGTCCCCTGGAGCGGGCCCGGGAGACGGCCCGCCGCTGGCACCTGGAGGAGCGGATGAGCTTCCGCCTCTGCAGCGGCTTTGAGGGCATCCACCGGGAGGAGACGGATGCGGCGGTGCTCGCCGGCATGGGGGGCGAGACCATGGCGGAGATTCTGCGGGCGGCCCCCTGGACGAAGCAGAGACCCTTTGTCCTGGTTCTGCAGCCCATGAGCTCCCTGCCGGAGCTGCGGCAGATGCTGCAGGAGAGCGGGTATGAGATCCGGCGGGAGGTCCTGTGCCGGGAGGGGGAGACCCTCTATACCGCCTGGCTGGTGCAGGGCGGGGCGATGCCGCCCCTGACCCCGGCGGAGCTGTGTGCGGGAAAGAACAGCGGAGACCCCCTGCGGGGGGAGTGGCTGGACCTGTGGCTGCGCCGGACGGAGCGGGCCCTGGCCGGGCTGGTGCAGGCCCGCCGGCCGGATGCGGCCGCCCGGGCTGACTGGATGAACCGGGTGCGCACGGGCCTGCTGGAAATGAAAAAGGAGTGGGAAACAGGATGCGGACAGCAGAGGATTTCTACAGGGCAGTAGACGCCCTGGCCCCCTTCTCCATCCAGGAGGGCTTTGACAACGCGGGGTTTCTTGTGGGGCACAGGATGGCGCCGGTACACAGGGTGCTGGTGGCCCTGGACATCACCCCGGTGACCGCCCGGGAGGCACATGAGGAGGGCTGCCAGCTCATCGTCTCCCACCACCCGGTGATCTTCCACCCCCAGAAGACGGTGAACGACGACACGGTGACGGGGCAGGTGCTCCTGTTCCTCATAGAGCACGGCATCGCCGCCATCTGCGCCCACACCAACCTGGACGCCGCGGCGGGGGGCGTCAACGACTGCCTGGCAGCCGCCCTGGAGCTGAGGGACATCGAGCAGCTGTGCCCGGAGGGCACGGACAGCCGGGGAAGGGAGTACGGCATCGGCCGGACAGGAATTGCCCATGCCCCCGGTCTCAGCGCCGGGGAGTACGCCGCCTTTGTAAAGGAGAAGCTGCACGCCGCCTCGGTCCGCTTTGCGGACGGGGGGAGACCGGTGCGGCGGGTGGCCGTGGGAGGCGGCTCCTGCGGCTCCATGCTCCAGGACGCCTTCCGCATGGCCTGCGACACCTTCATCACCGCCGACGTGAAGTACGACCAGTACCTGGAGGCGAAGGCCATGGACATTACCCTCATGGACGCCGGTCACTTTGCCACGGAGAACACGGTGACCGCCCCTCTGGCCGGGTACCTGAGGGAGCAGTTCCCTGACACGGAGATTCTGATTTCCAGGCTGCACCGGGAGGTTTATGAAGGGGTCTGAGGGAAAATATCCGGAAAATTCTCCTTGCATTCCCGGAACCCCTGTGTTAATATACCGTGGTCTGAAAACGGGCGGTCCTCTGCGGCGCCCCCGCAGGCTGCAGGAAGCGGTCTTTTTAAAAGGCGGGGGAACAGAACGCGCGCATGAACGCCTAGAATAGCAGGAGGAATTGTTCCATGGATCTCATGAAGGCTTTTACTGACAAGTATGTCAAGGCCGACCCCCCAGTCGTTGACATCGGCGACACCGTCCGGGTGCACCTGAGAGTGCGCGAGGGTGCCCGGGAGCGTATCCAGGTCTTCGAGGGCACCGTCATCGCCAAGAAGCACGGCGGCATCGAGGAGACCTTCACCGTCCGCCGCATCTCCTACGGCGTCGGTGTGGAGAAGGTGTTCCCCCTCCACGCCCCCTCCATCGAGAAGGTGGAAGTGGTCCGCCACGGCCGGGTGCGCCGCGCCAAGCTGTACTACCTGCGCGGCCGTGTGGGCAAGGCTGCCAAGATCAAGGAAGCCCTCAAGAAATAAGTTCCTGCAGGTTCAGGGAGCGGCCATATGCCGCTCCTTTTATATTGCCGCAGGGAGGAAGGGAGGTGTCCGGATGGACATCCAGTGGTACCCGGGGCACATGGCGAAGACCAGGCGCCAGATCGAGGCGGATCTGAAGCTGGTGGACCTGGTGGCGGAGATCGTCGACGCCCGCATCCCCGTATCCAGCCGCAACCCGGACATCGACGCCATCTGCGGGAAAAAGCCCCGGCTCATCGTCCTCAACCGGGCGGACCAGGCGGACCCGGGACAGAACCGGGCCTGGGCTGCCCGCTTCCGCCGCCAGGGCTTCGCGGTGCTGGAGACCGACGCAAAGTCGGGCCGGGGGGTGGACCGCTTCGTCCCCGCCGCCCGGGAGGCCCTGAAGGACCAGATCGCCCGCTGGCAGGAGAAGGGCCAGACGGGGCGGCCGGTGCGGGCCATGGCGGTGGGGATACCCAACGTGGGCAAGTCCACCTTTATAAACAGAATTGCCGGCCGGAAGACCCTCCGGGCGGAGGACCGGCCGGGAGTCACCCGGGGCCGGCAGTGGGTCCATGCGGGCCCCTCCCTGGATCTGCTGGACACCCCGGGGATCCTGTGGCCGAAGTTTGAGGACCCCCGGACCGGCATGTTCCTGGCCTTCACCGGGGCAGTGAAGGACGAGGTCATGGACGTGGAGACCCTGGGCTGCCACTTCATGAGCCTCATGGCCCGGAGCTATCCGGAGGCTCTGCGCAGCGGCTGCCGGCTCGCCTCCCTCCCGGAGCGGGAGGAGGGGGAGGATGACATCGCCTGGGGCTGGCGCATCCTGGAGGCCGCAGCCGCCCGCCGGGGGATGAAGATTTCCGGCGGCGGGCTGGACACGGAGCGGATGGCACGGGTCATCCTGGACGAGTACCGGGCCGGACGCCTGGGCCGCTTCACCCTGGAGCAGGAGGGGGACACCCCGTGAAGGAGACAGGGGACATGCTCCGCTTCGAGCGGGAGGCCCGGGAGCAGGGGTACGCCGCCGTCTGCGGCTGCGACGAGGCGGGGGCAGGGCCTCTGGCCGGCCCCGTCTTTGCAGCCGCCGTGATCCTGCCGCCCCGGTTTGAACTGCCGGGGCTCAACGACTCCAAGAAGCTGACGGAGAAGAAGCGGGAGGAGCTCTTTCCCCTCATAAAGGAGCAGGCTCTGGCCTGGGCTGTGGCGAGCGTGGATGCGGAGGAGATTGACCGCACGGACATCCTCAGCGCCCGCATGAAGGCCATGCAGTGCGCCATGGACGCCCTCAGCCTGCAGCCGGACTTCGCCCTCATCGACGGCAACCGGGACAGGGGGAGGACATCCCGGATCGTGACCCCCCACCGCTGCATCGTGGGGGGAGACGGCCTCTCCGCCTCCATCGCGGCGGCCTCCGTGCTGGCCAAGGTGAGCCGGGACCGTCTCATGGTGCAGATGGATGCGCTCTACCCCCGGTACGGCTTTGCCAGGCACAAGGGCTACGGCACGAAGGAGCACCGGGAGATGCTGGCCCTGTACGGACCCTGCCCCATCCACCGCCTCACCTTCCTGGAGGGGAAGGAGAAGAAGGAGAGGAAGGCGCAGGGCCGGGGGCGCCCCAGAAAGGGGAAATCCGGGGAGGAACCGGGCCAGACCAGCCTGGAGATCCCGGATTCCGGGACCTGAGTTCCAGTGCGCAGGGGGGCGGGGAGCCGTTTTTTTCCAGACGCTCCACTTGACCTCCCGGAGGAAAGCTGGCATAATGGTGCGCAGGTCCGGCAGAAAGGGAGAAGATTTGCATGCAGTACAACAGCACACGCTATGACGGGCTGCGGCTGTCCGCGTCCCGGACGATCGTTCAGGGTCTCGCTTCGGACGGCGGCCTTCTGACCCCCTGCTACATCCCCAGGCTGTCACCCAACGCCCTGGTCAGTCTGCAGACCATGTCCTACCAGAGCCGGGCCGTATACATCATGAAGTATTACCTGGAGGAGTTCAGCGTGCCTGAGCTCACCAGCTTCGCGGCGGCGGCCTACGGACCGGAGAAATTTGACACCCCGGCAGTGGCGCCGGTGCGCTCCCTGGACTCCGTCACCCACTGTCTGGAGCTGTGGCACGGTCCCACCTGCGCATTCAAGGACCTGGCCCTGCAGATGCTGCCCCATCTCCTCACCGCCTCTCTGAACAAGACGGAGGAGACCCGGACGGCCGTGATCCTGGTGGCCACCTCCGGGGACACCGGCAAGGGGGCCCTGGAGGGCTTCAGGAACGTCCCCGGCACCCGCATCCTGGTGTTCTACCCCCGGGACGGGGTCTCCCAGGTGCAGGAGCTGCAGATGGTGACCCAGGAGGGGGAGAACGTGGGGGTCTGCGCCGTCAACGGCAACTTTGACGACGCCCAGGCCGGCTGCAAGGCCCTGTTCTCCGACCCGGACCTGCGGCAGCGGCTGTCGGACAGGGGGTTCTTCTTCTCCTCCGCCAACTCCATCAACTGGGGCCGGGTGCTGCCGCAGATCGTCTACTACATCTCCGCCTACTGCGACCTGTGCAGGGACGGGAAGATCGCCACCGGGGATCCCATCAACATCTGCGTGCCTACGGGGAACTTCGGCAACATTCTGGCTGCCTACTACGCCCGGGAGATGGGGGTGCCGGTGAACCGCTTCATCTGCGCCTCCAACGCCAACAACGTGCTGACCGAGTTCATCCGCACGGGGCGCTACGACCGCAACCGGACCTTCTACAACACCATGTCCCCCTCCATGGACATCCTGATCTCCTCCAACCTGGAGCGGCTGCTGTACAGCATCACCGGGGAGGTGGAGCAGGTGCGGGCCTACATGGCCCAGCTCAACGGGACCGGCTCCTACGAGCTGAAGGAGCGGGACCGGGTGAAGCTGCAGAGGCTGTTCAGCGGCTACTGCTGCGACGACCGGGAGACCCAGCGGGTGATCAGCAGGGTATACCGCCAGTACGGATACCTCATCGACCCCCACACCGCCGTGGGCTTCTCCGCCCTGGACATGTACCGCAGGGAGACGGGGGACGACACCCCGGCTCTGGTGGCCTCCACGGCCAGCCCCTTCAAGTTCTGCGGCAGCGTCCTGGGGGCCCTGGGGGTCCCCCGCCCGAAGGAGGGTCTGGATGCCCTGGACCAGCTGTCCAAGGTCACCCGCATCCCGGTGCCCGCACCCCTGGCGGGTCTGCGGGGGAAGAAGATCCGCTTCACGGAGACGGTGGACAGGGACCGCATGGCAGAGGCCGTGCTGAACATGCTGGTGGTGTAGGCCGTGGCTCTCTACGCAATCGGCGATACGCACCTGTCCTTCTCCTGCGACAAGTCCATGGACGTGTTCGGAGGGGGCTGGAACGGATACGTGGAGAAACTGAGGCATGGATTCGAGGGCATTTCTGACCAGGACACGGTGGTGCTCTGCGGCGACCTGTCCTGGGGCATGAGCCTGGAGGAGGCCAGGGAGGATTTCGCCTTTCTGGACACCCTCCCCGGCAGAAAGGTGATTCTCAAGGGCAACCACGACTACTGGTGGACCACCCGGCGCAGAATGGAGAGCTTCTTCGCCGAATGCGGCTTCAGGTCCTTCGAGATTCTCCACAACGACTGCCGCCTCTGGGGGGAGACCGCCCTGTGCGGCACCCGGGGCTGGTTCTGCGACGAGGACCAGAACGGGCACAATGCCAAGATCTTCCGCCGGGAGCTCATCCGCCTGGAGACCTCCCTGAAGGCGGCGGGGGACAGGGAGAAGATCTGCTTTCTCCACTACCCTCCCCTCTACCAGGGGTACCGATGCGGAGAGATTCTGGAGCTGCTGGAGAAGTACGGGGTGCGGCTGTGCTGCTACGGACATCTCCACGGGGGCAGCCACCGGCTGGCTGTGACGGGCCAGCAGGGGGGCACCTTCTTCCGGCTTGTCTCGGCAGACTACCTCGGTTTCAGACCGGCACTGATTTCTGTCTGATTTTTGTGCAGATTTTTCACTGCTTTGCAGAAATCGCTCTATGCAAAGCGAAGTTTATCTGTTAGAATAGCGGAGCGAAAGAAACAGGGCGCGAATATCTCACAGCACTTGTCCGCGCTGATTGGAGGAGGACGTTGATGAAAGTCATCAATGTGGAAAGGCAGGAGCACAGCATTGTCATCATGACTGTCCAGGTTGAGCCGGACGAGTTTAATGCAGCTCTCCGGGCCGCCTATGCTGCCGACAGAAGGAAATACCCCGTCCACGGGTTCCGCCCCGGCAGGGCACCCCTGAAGCTGGTTGAGAAGCAGTACGGCAGGGTGTTCGATGAGAAGGCTGTGGAGGATACCATTACGAAGGCAGCCACGGACGCTGTCAAGTCGCAGAACCTCTCTCCGTATGCGGGGCCGTCGCTCAGCGGCACTACCATGCTTCCGGAGGGCGGATACACCTTCACCCTGCAGTTCCCCGTCTACCCCGAGGTGACTGTGACCCAGTACAGGGGCCTCCACGCCAAGCGCTACCCCGTCAATGTGACGGAAGAGAACGTGCAGGCCAGCCTGGACGTGTATATCAGGCGGGCCACTCAGCTGGTGAGCGTGGACCGGCCTGCCGAAGTGGGGGATACGGTGCTCATCGACTTTGAGGGCACCATGGACGGAGTGCCCTTCGAGGGCGGAAAGGCGGACCAGTACAGTCTGGAGCTGGGCAGCGGCCGCCTGATCCCCGGCTTTGAGGATCAGATCCGCGGCATGAGTCCCGGGGAGGAGAGGGACATTCAGGTCACCTTCCCGGAACACTACCAGGCGGAGGAACTGGCCGGAAAGGATGCTGTGTTCCACATTGTCCTCCATGAGGTGAAGCAGCAGGAAGTGCCCGAGGTCGACGACGAGTTTGCCAAGGACGTCTCCGAATTTGAGACCCTGGAAGAGCTGAAGGCAGACATCCGCAGCAAGCTGGAGAAGGAGTACGGCGAGAAAGCGGACAACCTGGTGCGCAACCAGCTCGCAACTGAGGTCTCGGCCCACACGGAGGCCGACCCGCCGGAAGTGATGATTCAGGAAGTGGTCGATCAGCTCTACTCGGATGCTGAAAGGCAGATCTACTACTACGGCATGACAATGCCTGAATATCTGCAGGCCACGGGGACGACTGAGGAGCAGATGCGTGAAAACCTGCGCCCTGATGCACTGGAGCAGGTCATGCAGCGCCTGGCATTCCTGAAGATAGCCGAACTGGAGAACATCCAGGCCTCTGACGAGGATGTGGAGGCGGAATACAGGAAGATCACGGAGGAGCATGGGCTGAAGGACGACGACGAGCAGGCCAGACTGCGGCGGGACCTGATCCGGGAGGATCTGATGATCATGCGGGCGGTAGACCTGGTTGTGGAGAACGCCGTCCTGGATGACAGCGAACCGCCGGAAGCGGCCGGCAAGGAAGCTTCCCCGGAGACAGAAGGCGGGGCTGCCGGACCGGAGGAAGCTGCTCCGGAAGAGCCGGAGGAGTCCCCCCTGGA
>CAYYHY010000008.1:11996-30060 GCA_964471855.1 uncultured Oscillospiraceae bacterium
CTGCCCCCGTGGAGCAGGAGGAAGGTTCCGGGGAGGAGACCCCTGCACAGGCGTAGGCAAACAGAATATGTCCGGAGCGGTCTTCACCGCTCCGGGCTTTTGAGCATATGCAGGTCCCGCAGGAAACGGGAACCAGTTCTGACATTTTTTTGCTGTGAGGAGGACCATCCATGAGTTTAGTTCCTTATGTAGTTGAGCAGACCAACCGGGGAGAGCGTTCCTACGACATCTTCTCCCGTCTGCTGAATGACCGCATCATCATGCTGTCCGAGGAGGTAAACGACACCACCGCATCTCTGGTGGTTGCACAGCTGCTGTACCTGGAGGCGCAGGATCCGGACAAGGACATCCAGTTCTACATCAACAGCCCCGGCGGGTCCGTGACCTCCGGCATGGCCATCTACGACACCATGCAGTACATCAAGTGCGACGTCTCCACCATCTGCATCGGTCTGGGCGCCTCCATGGGCGCATTCCTGCTCTCCTCCGGCGCCAAGGGCAAGCGCCTGGCCCTGCCCAATGCGGAGATCATGATCCACCAGCCCTCCGCCGGCACCCAGGGGCAGATCACCGACATGGCCATCCACCTGCGCAGGCTGGAGGTCATCAAGAAGCGGATGAACGAGATTCTGGCCGCCAACACCGGGCGCAGCATTGAGGAGGTCACCGCCGACTGCGAGCGGGACAACTTCATGACCGCCCAGGAGGCCATGGAGTACGGCCTCATCGACAAGGTGATTGAGCACCGCTGATGCCCCTGACCAAGACCGCACCCTGCGGTACACTATGATTGAGGTGCACTGATTTGGCAAGAAATGACGACAGACAGGTGCGCTGCTCCTTCTGCGGAAAGCACCAGGACCAGGTCCGCCGGCTCATCGCCGGACCCGGCGCATATATCTGCAACGAGTGCGTACAGCTGTGCAACGGGATTCTGGAGGACGACTACTACGACGAGGACCCCGTCAGCCGCAGCAGTCCGGATGCCATCCCCACTCCCCGGGAGATCCGGGACGTGCTGGACCAGTATATCATCGGTCAGGAATCGGCGAAGATCGCCCTCTCCGTGGCCGTGTACAACCACTACAAGCGCATCTACTGCGGCGGGGCGGACGACGTGGAGATCCAGAAGAGCAACATCCTGCTCATGGGTCCCACCGGCTGCGGCAAGACCCTCTTTGCCCAGACCCTGGCCCGGGTCCTGAAGGTTCCCTTCGCCATCGCCGACGCCACCACCCTCACGGAGGCCGGCTATGTGGGCGACGACGTGGAGAACATCCTCCTGCGCCTGCTCCAGGCCGCTGACTACGATGTGTCCCTGGCGGAACGGGGCATCGTCTACATCGACGAGATGGACAAGATCGCCCGCAAGAGCGAGAACACCTCCATCACCCGGGACGTCTCCGGCGAGGGAGTGCAGCAGGCCCTGCTGAAGATCCTGGAGGGCACCGTGTCCAACGTGCCGCCCCAGGGCGGCCGCAAGCACCCCCACCAGGAGTTCATCCAGATCGACACCACCAACATCCTCTTCATCTGCGGCGGCGCCTTCGACGGCATGGAGAAGATCATCGAGCACCGGCTGGACCGGCGCACCCTGGGCTTCGGCGCCGATGTCCGCAGCCGCAGGGAGATGAACGTAGGGGAGCTGCTGCGGCAGATCCAGCCCCAGGACCTGCTGAAGTTCGGCATCATCCCCGAGCTGGTGGGCCGCCTCCCCGTGATCACCACCCTGGAGGCCCTGGACGAGAAGCAGATGGTGCGCATCCTCACCGAGCCGAAGAACGCCCTCGTGAAGCAGTACCGCCGGCTCATGGAGTACGACGACACGGAGCTGGAGTTCACCCCCGACGCCCTGGAGGCCGTGGCAAAGAAGGCCGTGGACCGGGGCATCGGCGCCCGCGGCCTGCGGGCCGTGCTGGAGGAGGTCATGACCCAGGTCATGTACGACGTCCCCTCGGACCCCACCATTGTCAAGGTCACCGTGACGGCTCCCTGCGTTACGGAGAATGCGGAACCCGAGATGGTGCGGGACCCGAACCGGCACAAGCGCAGCCGCCCCGGCCAGCACCCCGTCCGGGATTCCCGCAGGGGTCTGCTGGGCACCAGTGCCGGCTGACGGAATTCCCCCGCGGCAGTCATGTCTGCGGGGGTTTTTCCTGCCATGAAACTACGTTAAAGGGAGTGACACCATGACCAGAGGGAGGAAGCCCGGAATTCTCTCCATCCCTGTCATTGCCCTGCGGGGTCTGGCGGTGTTCCCGGATGTCATGCTCCACTTCGAAGTGACCCGGGAGTCCTCCGCCGGGGCTCTGGAGGGGGCCATGGCGGCGGGCAGCTGCGTCTTTCTGGTGGGCCAGCGGGACATCGCCGTGGAGGAGCCCGCCCAGGGGGACCTGTACGACATCGGCACCATCTCCACCATCCGCCAGATCCTGCGGCTGCCGGACAACGTGGTCCGGGTGCTGGTGGAGGGGAACGCCCGGGGCCGCATCCTGCGGCTGACCCAGCGGACCCCCTATCTGCAGGCGGATGTGCAGGAGCTGGAGAGCGAGCCGTCCCCCCAGCCGGCGGGTGCCAGGGAGGAGGCCCTGATGCGGGCCGTCATGGACCAGATCCAGCGCTATGCGGATCTGTCCCCCAAGGCGCCTCCGGACCTGCTGGTCAACGTGCTGGCCAGCAGCGACCCGGGCTTTATTGCAGACTACATCGCCCAGAACATCTCCATGCGCAGCAGCGACAAGCAGATCATCCTGGAGGAGCTCAACCCCTCCGTGCGTCTGGAGAAGCTGCTCCGCCTGCTGGAGCGGGAAGTGGAGATCGCCACCATGGACCTGGAGATCCAGAACAAGGCCAGGGAGCAGATGGCGGACCAGCAGCGGGAATACTACCTCAGGGAGCAGCTGAAGGTCATCCAGGAGCAGCTGGGGGAGGAGGGCTCCCTGGACGAGATCGCCGAGTACAAGTCCCGCATTGAGAACGCGGACATGCCGGAGGAAGTGGCCGCGAAGCTGCAGAAGGAGCTGCGGCGCATGTCCCGGCAGCCCTTCGGCTCCTCGGAGGCCTCCGTGCTGCGCACCTGGCTGGACATCTGCCTGGACCTGCCCTGGGGCCGGGCGCCCCGGGAGCGCATCACCGTAGCCGGCGTGCGCAAGATCCTGGAGCAGGACCACTACGGCCTGGAGAAGGTAAAGGAGCGGATCCTGGAGTTCGTCGCCGTCAAGCAGCTCTCCCCCCAGCTCAAGGGGCAGGTGCTGTGCCTGGTGGGCCCCCCGGGGGTGGGCAAGACCTCCATCGCCGTGTCCATGGCCCGGGCCCTGCACCGGAAGCTGGTGCGCATCTCCCTGGGCGGGGTCAGCGACGAGGCGGAGATCCGGGGGCACCGGAAGACCTATGTGGGCGCCATGCCCGGCCGGATCATCCACGCCATCCAGCAGGCGGAGACCTCCAACCCCCTGATCCTCTTCGACGAGATCGACAAGCTGGGCCGGGACCGGAGAGGGGACCCCGCCTCGGCTCTGCTGGAGGTGCTGGACCCGGAGCAGAACAGCGCCTTCCGGGACAACTTCCTGGAGGTGCCCTACGACCTCTCCGAGGTGCTCTTTGTCACCACCGCCAATACGACAGAGACCATCCCCAAGCCCCTGCTGGACCGCATGGAGGTCATCGAGGTGGGCAGCTACACCGACGAGGAGAAGCTGCACATCGCCAGAGACCATCTCCTGGTGAAGGAGATGAAGGGGCACGGGCTGAAGAAGCGGCAGCTGTCGGTGTCCGACGAGGCCCTCCGCCATGTGATCACCGACTACACCCGGGAGTCCGGCGTCCGGGTCCTGGAGCGGCAGCTGGGGGCCCTGTGCCGCAAGGCGGCCATGAAGCTGGTGGAGGGGAGCAGCGGCCGCACGGTCACCATCGGACCGGAGGACCTGAAGTCCTACCTGGGCGCCCCCCGCTACCACCCGGAGCAGCAGGCCCTGGAGGAGCAGGTGGGTGTGGTCAACGGCCTGGCCTGGACCTCCGCCGGCGGCGAGATGCTGGAGGTGGAGGTCAACGTGGTCCCCGGCAGCGGGAAGGTGGAACTGACCGGCAACCTGGGAGAGGTGATGAAGGAGTCCGCCCAGGCGGCCCTCAGCTTTATCCGCAGCCAGGCGGCCCGGCTCAACATCAGCTCCGACTTCTACCGGGAGAAGGACATCCACGTCCACTTCCCCGAGGGGGCCGTGCCCAAGGACGGACCCTCCGCGGGCATCGCCATCACCACCGCCATCGTCTCCGCCCTCACCGGCATCCCCGTCTGCCGGGGCATCGCCATGACGGGGGAGGTCACCCTGCGGGGCCGGGTGCTGGCCGTGGGCGGTCTGCGGGAGAAGACCATGGCCGCCTACCGCTGCGGCGTCCGCACCGTCATCATCCCCGCGGAGAACGCCCTGGACCTGGACGAGATCGACCAGACCGTGCGGGCCGGGCTGGAGTTTGTGCTGGTAAGCCGGGCGGAGCAGGTTCTGGACCACGCCCTGGCCGGCCCCATCCCCCGGGCGGTGCCGGAGCCCCTTGTCACCCGCAGCCAGGCGGAACCCCTGCCCTCCGTGATCCCCCCGGTGGCGGAGCCCCCGGTGCCGGGACTGCGGCAGTGAGGGGGGACCGGCATGAACATCGACGTGCGGAAGGCGGAGTTTGTGCTCTCCGCCGCCTCTCCGAAGGACTTCCTCCAGGACCTGCCCCAGGCCGCCTTTGCAGGGCGGTCCAACGTGGGCAAGTCCTCCGTCATCAGCTGTCTGGTAAACCGGAAGAACTTCGCCCGGGTCAGTTCCTCCCCCGGCAAGACCGCCCACATCAACTACTTCCGCATCGACCGCACCTTCTACCTGGCGGACCTGCCGGGCTACGGCTATGCAAAGGTGTCGAAAGCGGAGCGGGAGCGCTGGGCGCGGCTGATGGAGGACTACTTCTCGAAGCCGGAGCGGCTGGCCCTGGGGGTCATGGTGGTGGATGCCCGCCACCGGCCCACCGGAGACGACTCCACCATGCGGGAGTGGTTCCGCGGCACGGGCTGCCCCCTGATCGTCGCCGCCAACAAGCTGGACAAGCTCAGACGCAGCGAGATTGAGCCGAACCTGGCCCTCATCCGGGAGACCCTGGATCTGGAGGAGAGCGTCCCCCTGATCCCCTTCTCCGCAGAGAAGGGCACGGGCCGGGACGCCCTGATCTCCGCCATGCTCCGCAGCATGGGCCTCGCCTGAGAAAAGCAGATCCCCTGTCCGCACAGCCGGGCAGGGGATTGCATATTTCGCCCGCAGCAGCGCGGGGAGCTCTGTCCCTCCGGGGTTTCCTGCGGTCTCCATGACGGAGAAACTGCACAGCCGGGTGCACCGGGCGGGTCAGATGCAGGAAATTCTGCAGTGCTTCTCTTGTGCGCAGGATAATACGGTGCTATAATGACGAAAATACAGATTCTGGAGGCGAGAGAACTTGGATGCGCCCATCTACCACCTGGAGGGCGTGGTGAAGGCGAAGAACGCAGCGGAGGACTTCAACGGTCCGCTGGACCTGATCCTCCACCTGCTGAGCAGGAACAGGATGGACATTCAGGACATCCAGATCTCCCTGATTCTGGACCAGTACCTGGCGTGGATGAACCGCCGCAGGGAGCTGGATCTGGAGGTGGCCAGCGAGTTTGCCGCCATGGCCGCCCACCTCATCTACATCAAGAGCCGCATGCTCCTGTCCCTGGAGGACGAGGAGACCAGGTCGGAGGTGGACCAGCTGAAGGCCTCCCTGGAGGCCCGGCAGCGCAGCGAGGAGTTTCACCGGCTGAAGGCGGCGGTGCCCTGGCTGGAGCGGATGTGGCAGACGGGCCGGGACCTGATTGTGAAGGAGCCGGAGCAGCTGGACCGGGTCCGCACCTACCAGTACAGCCACAGTCCAGAGGATCTGAAGAAGGCCATGCTGGATGCCCTGGCCCGGGGGGACCGGAAGCTGCCGCCCCCTGTGTCCGCCTTCCGGGAGATCGTGGGCCGGGAGCCCTACCCGGTGGAGGAGAAGGCGGCCGACATCCTCCAGCAGCTGCAGACGGTAAAGGTGGCCCCCTTCCAGATGCTGTTTGATGACTGTGAGAGCCGCTCCGAGGCGGTAGCCACCTTCCTGGCGGTGCTGGAGCTCTGCAGGGCCGGGCGGATCCTGCTGGCCGGCACGGAGACGGACTGCACCATCACTGCAGTTGAGGGCCGGAGCGGGGATCTGCCGGAGTTTACCTCGGAGAGCGGCGAATAAGGGCCGGGAAGGGGGCGCAGCTGTGGAACTGAAGGAGCTGGAATCCGCTCTGGAGGGGATTCTGTTCGCCTCCGGCGAGCCGGTGAGTGCGGAGCGCCTGTGCCAGGGGCTGGAAGTGGACCGGGAGACCCTGGATGCAGCAGCCCGGCACCTGATGGACCAGTACGCCTTTGAGAGGCGGGGCATCCGCCTGGCGGAGATGGACGGAAGCTACCAGATGTGCTCCGCCCCGGAGCACGCCCCCGTCATACGGAAGATTCTGGAGAAGAGGAAGCCCCCGAAGCTCTCCCAGCAGGCCCTGGAGGTGCTGGCCATCGTGGCCTACTGCCAGCCTGTGACCCGGACCTACATTGACCAGATGCGGGGGGTGGACAGCGCCTACACCGTGGGTCTGCTCCTGGACCGGGAGCTGATCCAGGAGGCGGGCCGCCTCCAGGTCCCCGGCCGTCCTGCCCTGTTCCGCACCACGGACACCTTCCTGCGGGTCTTCGGACTGAAGAGCCTGGCGGATCTGCCGGACCTGCCCGACGGGGGCAGGAACGGGGAGCAGCTGAAGCTGCAGGGGATGGCGGAGCCGGAGGACATCGACAGCGGGGAGGAGGACAGCCCGTGACCGTACTGTGCATCCTGGCCGCCATTGCCCTGATTCTCTTCCTCCTGTACCAGGTCCCTGCGGGACTGAGGGCGGAGTACAGCGAGGACGGACCGGAGGTCTCCGCCTGTCTGGGTCCCTTCCATGTAAAGATATACCCCTGGAATTCGGAAGAAGAGCAGGATACGGAAGAGAGCGGAAAGAAGCAGGACAGAAAAGAGAAGAAGCAGAAGCAGAAGAAAGAGAAGAAAAAGAAGAGTGATGAGCAGGCGTCCCCTGCGGAGGAGACCGGGAAGGGTCCGGAAGAGCAGCCGGGCGGGGAAGAGGCGCCCCGCAGAAAGAAGAAGAAAAAGCCCTCTCTGAAGGAGAAGGCGGGGGGCGTCCTGGAGACGGCCCAGCTTCTGCTCCCTCCGGTGCTGGACTTCGGCAGGCAGTTCATGCGGGGGGTCCGGGTGGACACCCTGGAGATGGAGCTGACAGCCGGCGCGCCGGACCCGGCGGATGCCGCCATGCTCTACGGAAATGCCCAGGCGGTCCTGGGAGCCCTCTGGTACCCGGTGGTGGATGTCTTTGACGTCCGGGACGGGCATGCCTGGACAAAGATAGACTTCAGTGCGGACCGGATGCGTCTGCATGTGCTGGCCTGCTGCTCCATGAAGCTGGGCCGGCTGGCCAGGATTACCCTGCACCTGACCCTGCGGATCATGACTGCCCTGCAGCAGCAGAAGAAGAAGAGCGGCGGCACCCGCAGAGCGGCGGAAAGCAAAAAAGGAAAGGCGGTCTGAAATTTCATGGACCAGGAGAAGAAGAATCCCGTCAGCGAACTGATCCGCACAACCCTGGAGAATGTCAAGGCCATGGCGGATACCAACACCATCATCGGCGCTCCCATCCAGGCGGAGGGGATTACCCTGATTCCGGTCTCCCGCATCTCCTTCGGCGTCGCTGGGGGCGGAGCCGAGTTTTCCACCAGGAAGCAGCAGCCGTCGGACACCCCCTACACCGGCGGCAGCGGGGCCAGCGCCAAGCTGGAGCCGGTGGCCTTCCTCATAATCAGGGACGGCACCGTCAAGCTCCTGCCCGTGGCGCCTCCTCCCGCCACCACCGTGGACCGGGTCATCGATACGGTGCCCGAGGTGGTGGACAAGGTCACCGGGTTCATAGAGAAACAGCAGCAGAAGACGAAGGAGGACACGGGACCGGCCCCTGTCCTCTGACGGCTGCGGCCGGAGGGACCGGACCCCCGGCATTTCATGGAACAGGCCCCTGCGGCATGGCGGACTCCCCGCCGGCGGGGGCCTGTGTCTGTCCCGGAGCCGCCGCAGCCGGGACCGGATCACTGGGAAGGGACCCAGGGGAGATGTTTCAATGAGACAGAGAATACAGAAGCTCATCTCCGCCGGCGGGATGGCCTCCCGCAGGACAGCGGAGGAGTGGATTGCCGCCGGGCGGGTCACTGTCAACGGGGAGACGGCCAGTCTGGGGGACCAGGCGGACCCGGATGTGGATACGGTGGCCGTGGACGGCAGACCGCTGGAGATGCCTCCGGAGCACATCTGGCTGATGCTGAACAAGCCCCGGGGCGTGGTGGTCACCCTCTCCGACGAGAAGGGCCGGAAGACGGCGGCGGACCTGGTGGCGGACTGCGGCCGGCGTGTGTGGCCCGCCGGCCGCCTGGACATGGACTCCGAGGGCCTTCTGCTGTTTACAGACGACGGGGAGATGACCAACCGGCTCCTGCACCCCCGGCACGGGGTGGAGAAGGAGTACCTGGTGTGGGCGGAGGGGGACCTGGAGCAGGCCCTGCCTCTGCTGCGGGGCCCCATGGACCTGGACGGGGAGCATCTGCCAGCCCCGGTGCGGGTGCGTCAGGGACGGACTACCGGAGACGTGCACCAGCTGTCCGTCACCATTACCCAGGGGAAGAACCGGCAGGTGCGGCGCATGTGCGCGGCCGCAGGCCTGAAGGTGGTGCGGCTGAAGAGGATCCGGGAGGGCGGCGTGGAGCTGGACCGGAATCTGAAGCCGGGGCAGTGGCGCATGCTGACCCCCGGAGAGGTTCAGCTGCTTGCGGGGAAAGGTCCGGATTAATACTCAGTCTCCGCCAGCCGGAAGAAATTGTAAAAAGTGCTTGCTTTTTACAGTGTCTCATGCTAAGATAGACTTAAGGCAAGAATGCCCTGCTGCAGCTGTTCGAGAAGGGAGTGCTTTCTCACATGAGCCGGGATATTCTCTCTGCCATCCAGGAGAACCTGACCACGTTCTCCCGAGGACAGAAAAAGATCGCAGCGTACATCCTGGAGTCCTATGACAAGGCGGCCTTCATGACAGCCAGCATGCTGGGGGAGAAGGCCGGGGTCAGCGAGTCCACCGTGGTGCGGTTTGCAGCCTCCCTGGGATTTGACGGATACCCGGAGATGCAGAAGTCCCTGCAGAAGGTGATCCGCAGCAGGCTCACCTCCGTACAGAGGATCGAGGTCTCCAACGACCGCATCTCCAACCAGGACCTGGTGACCGCGGTGCTGCAGTCCGACGTGGACAGGATCCGGCTGACACTGGAGGAACTGGACAGGGACCTCTTTGACCGGGTGGTGGACACCATCGTCGGGGCCCGCCGCATCTATGTGGTGGGGGTCCGCTCCTCCGCCAGCATCGCATCCTTCCTCTCGTTCTATCTCCATCTGATTTTTGACAGCGTCATCACCGTGCCGGCCAACACCACCAGCGAGGTCTTCGAGAGCCTGCTGCGGGTGGGGGAGCAGGATGTGGTGATCGGCGTCAGTTTTCCCCGCTACTCCAGCCGCACGGTCCAGGCTCTCAGCTTTGCCCGGGACCGGGGCGCCTGGACGGTGGGCATTACAGACAGCGACCTCTCGCCGCTGGTTCCCATCTGCACCTACACCCTGAAGGCCAGAAGCGACATGGTCTCCTTCGTGGACTCCCTGGTGGCGCCCCTGAGCATGGTCAACGCCCTTCTGGTGGCGGTGAGCCGCAGGATGGGGGACGAGCTCTCCAACACCTTCCAGACCCTGGAGGGGATCTGGGAGGAGTACGGGGTCTACGAGAAGGTGCAGGAGTGAGGGCCGAGGCCGCAGTGGCCGGAGGCGGTGCCGCCGGGATGATGGCGGCCGCCGCTGCAGCCCGGCAGGGGGCGCAGGTCCTCCTGCTGGAGCGCAACCCGAAGGTGGGACGCAAGCTCTACATCACGGGGAAAGGCCGCTGCAACGTGACAAACCGCTGCTCTGTCCAGGAGGCGCTCTCTTCCACTCCGGGGAACGGGCGCTTTCTTTACAGCGCCATGAGCCGGTTCCCTCCCTCCGAGACGGAGGCATTTTTTGAATCCCTGGGTGTCCCCCTGAAGGTGGAGCGGGGAAACCGGGTCTTCCCCCGGTCGGACCGGGCCGCCGACATCATCGACGCCCTGCGGGAGGAACTGCGGCGGCTCCATGTGACCGTCCGCCAGGACCGGGTGCTGCACCTGCTGGCCGGCGGGGACGGGATCACAGGGGCGCAGACGGAGCGGGGAAACCTCTCCTGCGGAGCCCTGGTGCTGGCGACGGGAGGTCTCTCCTATCCGGCCACCGGCTCCACCGGGGACGGGTACCGGATGGCCCGGGAACTGGGCCACACGGTGGTGCCCCTCAGACCCTCCCTGGTGCCTCTGGAGTCCCCGGACCCCTTCTGCGGGGAGCTGCAGGGGCTGAAGCTGAAAAATATACGCTTGACCCTGAAAGACGGGAAGGGTAAAATCATCTTCTGCGCTCAGGGGGAGATGGAGTTCACCCCCTTCGGCGTATCCGGTCCCCTGGTGCTCTCCGCCAGCGCCTGCATGCGCAGCTGGGGTCCGGAGGGATGCACCTGCGTGCTCAATCTGAAGCCGGCTCTGGATGCAGAAACCCTGGAGGCCCGGCTGCTGCGGGAGCTGAAGGCGGGGGCCGGTCAGGAGATGTCCGGCATCCTCCGCTCCATGGCCCCCGGCCGGATGGTCCCGGTCCTGCTGCGCAGGGCGGGCATCCCCGGAGACAGGAAGGGCAGCAGCGTCACCCGGGAGGAGCGGCGCCGGCTGCTGGACCTGTTTCAGAACTTTGACATCCACATCTCCGGTCCCCGGCCCGTGGAGGAGGCGGTGGTCACCGCCGGCGGAATCCGGGTATCGGAGGTGGACCCGAAGACCATGATGAGCCGGAAGGTCCCCGGTCTCTTCTTTGCGGGGGAGATCCTGGATGTGGATGCATTTACAGGGGGATTCAATCTCCAGATCGCCTGGGCCACCGGTCATGCGGCGGGAGAGGGGGCTGCGCAGTGGGTGCAGAGGAACCGCTGACAAAGCAGGAGATCCGCCTGAGCCATTTCCTCAGCCGGGTGCTGCGGCATGAGCCCGCCCGGGCCTTCATCACCGTGGACGACCGCGGCTGGGCGGATGTGGACAGCCTTCTGGACGGATGCAGAAAGGCCGGACACCCCATGACCCGGGAGACCCTGGACCGGATCGTGGCGCTGAACAGCAAGCGGCGCTACGCATACAGCCGGGACGGGAAGCGGATCCGGGCCAGCCAGGGCCACTCCTTCCCCGTGAATCTGGAGCTGGAACCTCTGGAGCCCCCGGAGATCCTCTGGCACGGCACCTCCACGGCGGCGCTGGAGTCCATCCGCAGGGAGGGGATCCGGAAGATGGGCCGCCAGTATGTGCACCTGAGCACCGACCCGGAGACCGCAGCCAGAGTGGGACAGCGCCACGGAACCCCCGCCGTGCTGTGCCTGGAGGCGGGGCGCATGAGCCGGGAGGGCATCGATTTCTTCTGCTCGGAGAACGGCGTCTGGATGTGCGGAGAGGTCCCTCCCCGGTACATCCGGAACTTCAAATAAGATCAGCGGACGGTAACAGTCAATGAACAGATATGTCAGCGTCGCCATTGACGGACCGGCGGGTGCCGGGAAGAGCACCCTGGCCCGGCGGGCGGCGGAGGAACTGGGATACCTTTATATAGATACCGGAGCCATGTACCGGACGGTGGCGCTCCACATGCTTCGCGCCGGTGCGGACCCGGGGAAGCCGGAGGAGATTGTCTCCCGGCTTGCCGGCGTCAGGATCTCCTGCGGCCGCGGTCCCGGCGGGGAACAGAGGATGTTCCTGGACGGGGAGGATGTGACGGACGCCATCCGGGAGAATGCGGTGTCGGAGCAGGCCTCCCGCATATCCGCCATCCCGGAGGTCCGGGCCTTCCTCCTGGAGTACCAGCGCCAGCTGGCCCGGGAGCAGAACTCCATCATGGACGGAAGGGACATCGGCACCGTGGTCCTGCCCCATGCGGACCTGAAGGTGTTTCTCACCGCAGCCCCCGAGGCCAGGGCCCGCCGCAGGGTGAAGGACCTGGAGCAGCGGGGGCAGAAGGCGGACTTCGGGACCGTCCTGGAGGAGATCCGGCAGAGGGACCTGCGGGACGCCACCCGCTCCGCCGCCCCCATGGTGCAGGCGGAGGACGCGGTGCTCCTGGACACGACGGACATGACCATCCAGGAGAGCCTCCAGGCTCTGCTGGAACTGATAAAGGGGGTGGATGCCCCGTGACGGCGGAAGAGTCCGGCAGCGGCGGAAAGGCTGCCGCTGAAAAGACCTCCGGTACAAAGCGCACGCCGGAGAATGCGGAGAAGGAGCGCAGGAGCAGGAACCTCTGGTTCCACATCCTGTACACCGTCATCTGGCCCTTCTTCAACCTGTTCCGCCCCGTGCGGTGCGAGGGCCGGGAGAACATCCCCGAGGGACCGGTGGTCATCTGCCCCAACCACACCACCATCGGCGACCCGTTCTACGTGGTCTTCGCCTTCGGCTGGAACTTCCCCATGCGCTGCATGGCCAAGATACAGATCATGCGGGTGCCCTTCATCGGCTGGATCCTGGGCAAGGCCGGAGTCTTCGGGGTGGACCGGGGCCATGCGGACATGAAGGCGGTGAAGACCGCCCTGCGCACCCTGAAGGAGGGGGACAGGCTGCTGATCTTCCCTGAGGGGACGAGAGTCCACGAGGGGGAGAACGTGGAGGCCAAGACGGGGGCAGCCCTCTTTGCCACCCGCACCGGCACGCCCCTGCTCCCTGTCTATGTTCCCAAGAAGAAGAAGCTGTTCCGCCCCAACACGGTGGTCATCGGAAAGCCCTACTATCCCCAGTTTGCAGGCAGAAAACCCACCTCGGACGAGATGGAAGCCATTGTGGCGGACCTGATGGACCGGGTGAGAGCCCTGGGGGAGGGGCGGGAATGAGAGAGATCCGGCTGGCGCACTCCGCAGGCTTCTGCAGCGGCGTCAGGCGCGCCGTGGAGATGGCGGAGAAGGCCGCGGCGGAGCAGGTCCCCTGCGTCATGCTGGGGCATCTCATCCACAACAGGGATGAGACAGCCCGGCTGGAGGCGCTGGGCATCCGCACGGTGGAGCGCCCGGAGGACGTGCCCCCGGGCAGCAGGGTCATCCTCAGGTCCCACGGGGAGCCGGAGTCCACGTACCGCCTGCTGGAGGAACGGCATGCGGAGATCCTGGATGCCACCTGCCCCAATGTGCGGCATATCCAGGAGACCGTGCGGAGAGCAGAGGAGGAGGGCCGGCGCCCCGTGATCGCGGGGACCAGGGGTCATCCCGAGACCCTGGCTGTGGCCGGCTGGTGCCGGGACCCGGTGGTCGTCTCCGGCAGCGGGGAGCTGCTGGAGTGGCTGGACCGGGACCCCGGGAACCGGAATCTTCCCCTGACCTTCGTATCCCAGACAACCGCCTCCTGCAGAAATTGGGAAATCTGCAAGGAAACGGCAAAAAGGGAGTGTACAAACACTCAGTTCTTTGATACAATATGTGGAGCTACGTCTACACGCCAGGAAGAGGCTCGCCAGCTTGCAGTGACTTGCGATGCCATGGTTGTCATAGGCGACCGGTTGAGCTCCAATACAGGACGGCTTGCAGAAATCTGCAGAGACCATTGCCGAAGCGTCCAGCTCATTGAGCGGGCGCAGGACCTGGATCTGAGCCGTTTGCCCCAGGCTGGAACCGTTGGCGTCACGGCAGGTGCATCAACACCTGCGTGGATAATAAAGGAGGTCATTGACAAAATGAGCGAAGAAATTATGGAGCCCGACAAGTCCTTCGATGAAATGCTGGAGGAGTCGCTCAAGCCTATAAATAATGGAGATAAGGTCAAGGGCGTCGTCGTCGCCATCACCCCCACCGAGGTGCAGGTGGAGCTGGGCTTCAAGTATCCCGGCTACATCGCCTTCAGCGAGCTGAGCGACGACCCCAACGTGAAGCCGGAAGAGGTTGTCAAGGTCGGCGAGGAGATCGAGACCTTCGTAGTCCAGGTCAGCGACCGGGACTGCATGGTGCGCCTGTCCAAGAAGCGCCTGGATGCCGTCCGCAACTGGGAGGAGATCGAGACCGCCCGGGAGAACGAGACGGTGCTGGAAGGCAACGTCATCGAGGACAACAAGGGCGGCGTCGTGGTCTCCGTCAAGGGCGTCCGGGTGTTCGTGCCCGCATCCCAGACCGGTCTGCCCCGTGACACCCCCATGAGCGAGCTGGTGCACCAGCATGTGCGCCTGGTCATCACCGAGGTCAACCGTGCCCGCCGCCGCGTGGTGGGCTCCATCAGCCGGGTGCTCCGTGCTGAGCGGGCCGCTGCCGCCGAGAAGGTGTGGGCCGAGATCGAGCCCGGCAAGCGCTACACCGGCACCGTGAAGTCCCTCACCAGCTACGGCGCCTTCGTGGACATCGGCGGCGTGGACGGCATGGTCCATATCTCCGAACTCTCCTGGAGCCGCATCAAGCACCCCTCTGAGGTCGTCAAGGTGGGCGACACCGTCGAGGTGTACGTCATCGCCGCCGACCCGGAGAAGCGGAAGATCTCCCTGGGCATGAAGGACCGCACCCAGGAGCCCTGGACCGTGTTCACCAGCACCTACAAGGTGGGCGACATCGCCAACGTGCGCATCGTCAAGCTGATGACCTTCGGCGCCTTCGCCGAAGTGGTCCCCGGTGTGGACGGTCTGATCCACATCTCCCAGATTGCCGATCACCGCATCGACAAGCCCAGCGACGTCCTGGCCGAGGGCGACCGGGTCGATGTGAAGATCACCGACATCGACATGGACAACCACAAGATCTCCCTGTCCATCCGCGCCCTGCTGGAGGCTCCCCCCTCCGCCTATGACTGATCTGCTTTAAAACCAGAGACATGCAGCCTGCCCGGCGTTTCCGGACAGGCTGTTTTTTGACCTTTTCTGTACCGGAACGGCAGCGGCATTCGCCCGGAGCTGGAAATTCCCCGGGCGGGTTTTCCGGGTCCCGGAGGGGATTCCCGGGAGGCTGTCTGCCGCCAATTGTGCTGTAAACCCTTGAAGCTGATGGGTTTTACTTCCATGAATATGGTTATGCCGTTGACCTTTCGCAATGAAAGGTTTTCAATTTTCAGCGGAACAGAGAAAATTAATTTCCATCTTTGCCAGAAATTAGGTGGAAAACTATTGCAGAAATGGGACCTGTCTGCTATAATAGGTGCTGTAAGCAGTGGGCTTAAATTCTGATGCAGGAGGTGTCTGATGTCGTTCCAGATAGGGGACAAGGTCTCCCACCCAGTCCATGGCGCCGGCGTGCTGGAGAATATCGTACAGAAGAAAGTTGGAGGAGTGACTCGGGATTACTACATCATGCGGCCCCCCAAGGGCAACATGACGATCATGATCCCGGCAGAGAACAGCGGTAGTATTGGCGTCAGGCCGGTGATGGACGAGGAGCAGCTCTCGGACCTGCTTGCGGCCATTCCGGACATTCAGGTGGAGATGACCCCGAACTGGAACCACAGGTACCGTGAGAACCTGGAGCGGATGAAGAGCGGCAACCTCATGGAGGTTGCGGCCGTGGCCAAAGGCCTCACCCAGCGCGAGTCGGCCCGGAAAGGGCTGTCCACAGGGGAGAGGAAGATGCTCAGCTCCGCGAAAGAGATTCTGGTCTCTGAGATGGTTCTGTCCCGGGGACAGAGCTACGAGGCTGCGGAGGCAGAACTGAACCGGGCCCTGGCCTGACAGGGTCTGCAGGAGGACGGAGATGGAAGGACTGATATCCCGGATTGAACGTGCCAGAGAGAAGCGCAGACCCCCGGTGGTGTCCGCTGTCATTGTGGCAGCCGGATCCAGCACCCGCATGGCGGGAATCGACAAGATGCTCGCCTGCCTGGGGGAACTGCCTGTACTGGTGCATTCGCTGTATGCCTTCCAGAACTGTCCGGCTGTCCAGGAGATAGTTGCTGTTGCCAGGGAGGACCTGATCCCGGAGGTCAGCCGCCTGGTGGAGGCCTTCGACCTGAACAAGGTGAGCAGGGTTGTGAAGGGCGGTTCCAGCCGGACCCGTTCGGTCCAGTGCGGACTGCGGGAGATCCGGCAGGATGCGGATCTGGCTGCCATCCATGACGGCGCCAGACCCCTGGTGACGGACAGAGTCATCCGGGACGCGGTTGACCAGGCGGCGAAGAGCGGGGCGGCAGCCCCGGCAGTCCCCCTGACGGACACCGTGAAGCGGATGGACAGGAATGTGGCGGTTGAGACCCTGGACCGCAGCGTGCTGCGCTGTGTCCAGACGCCGCAGGTTTTCGAGACCAGTCTCATCAAGGTTGCCATAGAGAAGGCGCTTCAGGACGGTGCGGAGCTCACAGATGACTGCGCAGCCGTGGAGCGCATGGGGATGAAGGTGGTCCTGACCCCGGGCAGCCGGGAGAACATCAAGATCACCACCCCTCTGGATCTGGTGCTGGGAGAGGCCATCCTCACCGCCCGGAACATGGGGGGCGTCGCCGAATGAGAATCGGACACGGGTACGATGTGCACAGGCTTGCGGAGGGGCGGAAACTGATCCTGGGGGGCGTTGAGATCCCCTGGGAGAAAGGCCTCCTGGGTCACTCGGATGCAGACGTCCTCACCCATGCGGTGATGGATGCCCTGCTGGGAGCCGCAGCCATGGGCGACATCGGACAGCATTTTCCGGACAGTGATCCCGCATATGAGGGTGCGGACAGCCTGGTTCTTCTGGAACGCGTGGCAGAGCTGACCGGGAGTGCACACTGGAAGATTGAGAACATAGATGCCACCATCCTCGCTCAGCGTCCGAAGCTGGCCCCCTACATCCGGGCCATGCGGGAGAACCTGGCGCAGAGGACGGGGCTGGATGTGACACAGGTGAGTGTCAAGGCCACGACGGAGGAAGGACTTGGATTCACAGGCTCGGGAGAAGGCATTGCAGCCCACGCGGTGTGTCTTCTGAGTCCGGTCTGAGGAGCGCCCCCGGACGGCCGGGGTTTAAAGAGAAGAGAGCGGGGACAGTTCATGCCGGGCGCAGTTCAGGAGCTGCACATGTCCCCGCAGTTCCCAGGCGGCTGTGCCATGATCCAGCCCGCCTGAAACCCGGCGTGATAAAACAAGGACGCACGGAAGCCTGACGGTTTCTGTGCGTCCTTTTTATGACAGGGAAACGGGTGCTCCGCAGAGAGGGGAGCGGAACACCCGGGCGCGCTGAGGGAATTACTCGTCTTTCTTCTCGAAGTCGTAGCTGCGGTTGATGGCGCACACCACGCAGGCCTCGTTCCTGTGGTGCCGGGTGCCGCAGACAGGGCAGGTGACCATGTCGCTCTCAGCGGCGAACAGGTTCACCCTCTTGCACTGGGGGCAGCAGTAGATATCCACAAAAAAGCGGTCCTTCATCATGGCGCTGCCCATGGGGTAGGAGGCAACCTCCTTGACCATGTCGATGCCGCAGTGGGGGCATACCTTGATGGGAAGAGTGTTCATAATGGCAAGTCCTTTCTTATATCCGGTGGCGGAGGTGCAGTCTGCTGCCTGCGTCCGCCTGTGTATCTGAAACACTGTACGCAGTGTACCACAGAGGAGCATGCATGTCAAATTGACAGTTTTAATCATATACCAACAATTCATCTATGCCGCCAGTGCAGGACCGGAGGGCCGCCGGCCTGCAGGATATCCTGATGCGCCGGTGTCATGGGCCGGGGCTGACAGTGCAGGTTCCGGGACAGCACGGCTCCCCCTGGAAGTCCGGCCCTGCCTGCAGCAGCGGGGTGGACCATCAGGCTGTGACAGCCGCCGGAGGAGAGACTGATGCTGCAGGGAATGCAGGCAGTTCCGCGCTGAACAGATGACCGGACAGGCCCCCGCTGCGGGATCAGGA